>JAAELC010000337.1 GCA_024227135.1 Gammaproteobacteria bacterium | reverse complement strand
GGGATAGCTGTTCCATTGAGGTGGAGGTTCAGGTTCCCCTTGGAGCTGCGGATGGTACCTACAATAACGTTACCAGTGATCTTTTGACCTCCCTGGGAACCATCGATCCGGCCGTGGACACCCTGGCCGTTAACTCCAACCGTATCGAGCTAACAAAGTCTTTCACAAACGATCCCGTTGCTCCCGGCGATACGGTAACATTGGAGTTTACCCTGACCAATCTTGATGCCTTGCAGATGGCCTCGGATATCGATTTTACCGATGATCTAAGTGGCGCCCTTGCGGACCTGACCTTTGATAGTGTGTCGCCCAATACCTGCGGCGCAACTGTTACTGGAACAACCACAACAACCATCACCGTCGATGATGCTTCTCTTAGCGGTGGGGCAAGCTGCACCATTCAGGCCACACTCTCGGTTCCGAGCGGGGCAGCGGCAGGCACCTACACCAATACCACCAGTGATGTTACCGGCACCATAGGCGGCTTTCCGGTCACCGGGGATGCCGCCAGCGACAACCTGGAAATTATCCAGCTCCTGGAGTTTTCTAAATCCTTCGATGGCCCGACAGCCGCTACAAACACGGCGATCCTTACCTTCACCATCACCAACCCCGGCCAGGATGCCGCCACGGGAATCACCTTTTGGGACAACCTGGATGAAGTCATCACCGGCCTGCAAGTCACAGGTAGCCTACCGACTGAACCCTGCGGTTCAGGGTCTACAGTTTCGGG
>JAAELC010000336.1 GCA_024227135.1 Gammaproteobacteria bacterium | reverse complement strand
TCTACGCTTTTTCATGGGGACACCTCCTAAGTCATTGTGTGGGGATCTCATATACTGATAAGTTCAGCATATCCCAACAGTGTTTTGAGGGTCCCCATCTCCTATCTTGTCTGTATTCTTTATAGCTGACTGTAGACTTGGCTTTGGCATCCCTGCCAAAGACACTTCATCCACAGACCACCCGTAGGGGGTAATCTCCGGGAGGTGAGCAGTTACGTCAGCCCGGTGTTAAACAAAGGTCTCGCTTATGTCACCACACGGGACGGGCGATGGAAGTTCTTACTGTCAAAATTACCATAAAATCATTATCACTCGGTCAGGATCGTTTTAAAGTACCCGGGCGATTCAGCGCGAAACAGATACCTGTTACAGCATAGTGTGCCTCATACCGTCAGCGCGGTTGTTTGCGTGGGGCATGGAATCCCCTGCCCTCCTCTGCCCCATTAGGAGAGAGATTGGGAGACAGCCGTGGTTTGTCATCTCTACACCGAAAAAACACCCAGCTTCCTGCAACTGCCGAGAACCGGTACGCAAACCCATTCTCTCGAGTTAATTATAATCCCCCAGCTGAGGTCAAAACCGGACTCTGGAACCACTGCCTGACTAAGTTTTTACTAATAATCATCTATTAGGAAATCAACATGCCCGATATGCCCAAAATGCCTGATATGCCCGACTTGCCCGAACTTCCCGGAACCGCTGAGTTGAGTCAGCATTTCACGACCTACGTCATTCCCTGGGCCATCAACATATTTTTTGCCCTCACGATATTCATAGTCGGGCGTATCATCTCCAAAATACTGGTGAAACTCATCAGGAAAGGCCTGGAACGGGCGAATATGGACATGATCCTGGTCAATTTCGTCCTGTCCATCATCAGCACTATCCTGTTGCTTTTCGTTATCATCGCTTCGCTCAACCAATTGGGAGTCGACACCACTTCGTTGATCGCCCTCCTTGGCGCTGCCGGTCTGGCTATAGGCCTGGCACTGCAGGGATCTTTGCAGAACTTCGCCTCCGGCGTCATGCTGATCGTATTTCGCCCCTTCAAAAGTGGTGATTTCGTAGAGGTAGCGGGTGTTTCAGGTGTCGTGGAAGTTATCTCCATCTTCACTACTGTAATGCGGACCGGTGACAATCGGGAGATCATTATCCCCAATGGTTCGATCTACAGCGGTACCATCACCAACTACTCTGCCCGTTCGACCCGGCGTATCGATATGGTGTTCGGAATAGGATACGGAGACGATATCAAGAAAGCGAAGGATGTACTGACCTCATTGATTGAGGCTGATGACCGAATTCTGAAAAATCCGGAACCGCTTGTAGCAGTAGCTGAACTGGCTGACAGCAGCGTCAACTTCAATGTCCGCCCCTGGGTCAAAAGCGCCGATTACTGGAGTGTCAAGTTTGACTACACCGAAAAAGTAAAGCTTGCATTCGACGAAAACGGTATATCCATTCCGTATCCCCAGATGGATGTGCACATGGATAAAATGAAGTAGACCCGGCAAGGTAGGCGGGGTTGTCTGGCAACCCCCTGATAATACCCGCTCACCAGCCCGGCTACCTTGGGTATCGTCTACCGCCCATCCGTGAACATTCTGACAACTGGTCCCAGTGACACCACTCTCCTTTAATGTGGTGTGCTCTGCTTATCCACAACCCGCGGGTAGGTCTCCTCCCGGTAAAACGGAGTGTCCTTTGGTGTGGTTATCCCGACCCGTACCTGGTCATTTCTTACTTCAAGCACAGTCACTTCAATGACATCAGGAATCCTCAGAGTATCTCCTGCAATCCTGTTATTTGAACTCACCATTGCCAGTGTTTTCCCTGCCGAATTCGGCCAAACCGTGAATCTCTTTGACCTCAATCACAAAGTTCTGATTTATCTGATCGATAAACTCAACCCAGAACTCCTCGTCAGCCCATAGTTCATCCAGGCTTTCCATGTCCGTAGCAAGCTTGGGAATTATAGTAGTAGGGAGTGTTATGTGGGTATGCATGTGTTATATCCATTTAGTTGTCGCTACCGTCAATCACCAGCTCCAAGTCTCAGATAATCGTCTGGCAGTTATCTATCAACCCGAAAAAGCTGAACGGCCGGAATACCTCCAGTACTCCACTGCAATTCTTCAATAAACGATTAGCACGGATTTTAACTCTTATATTCAGTGATTTTAATAGGGGATACCCCTTGCCTACCACTTCATCTGACACAGGTCAAGTTTTTTTATTTCTTCCTGGTACTGACCTGGTCTTCTTTCCATAGACACCGACTTTGGGCACCCTTCCCAGGCCATTCAATGCTGTGAAGTTCAACCAGCGAGTTCTCCGGATACTAGTCAAATTCCGCTGAAGCTGACTGTTTGAAAATGACCAGGTTACAGGGAGGTATTAACGACGTCTTCCGGAACAGATCACCCTTGTGGCGTGAGTAGCTACTCTATCTTATACACCCCCGGCTTATGCACACCCGGGTTTTCCCAGCCACTGGTCACGCAGTCGTTGCCGGTTCATCATGAACCACTGAATAGCGATAATCGAACTGGTGGAATTGATTCTGCCCCCGTAGAGTTCCGCAATGGCTTCGTCCGCCGGGATCACTTCGACACGAATATCCTCACCCTCGTGATCCAAGCCGTGAATACCTCCCGCTATCGAAGCATCAACCCGGCCACAGAAGAGGTGAATACGCTCGGTGGTATAACCCGGGCTGACCATGAATTCACAGACCGGGATCAGCTCACCGACCTCACAGCCAGCTTCCTCCAGCGCCTCTCGCCTCGCTACTTCTTCGATGGGTTCATCTCCCTCAACGATACCTCCAATAACCTCCAGCACCCAGCATCCGTCCCGGTGACCCAGAGCTCCCACTCTGAACTGCTCGATCAACACCACGCAATCCATATCCGGATCATAAAGCAGCACCGTGGCAGCCCGGTAACTTTCAACCAGTTCCCGGACCACTACAGGACTTTTACCGCCTGCGAACAGGGAGTGGCGAAGATGGATCCTTTTCACCCCGAGAAATCCTTCAAATACCATTTCTTCTTCCTTAATTTCCACTTCAAATGTCATAGAGAGGCACCATTATCCTGGTAAATTTTCCAAAACAATATTAGAATATACTTGTTGATTAAGTTTTTTCAGTCGTTTGCCGATACCCGTAGTTGAGTCGAAGGCAAACCGGACGTACCCGTTGTGAAGGCATTTTTTCAGATCGTTACCCTTACCCTGTCGCTAGTAACCGGGGGGATTTTGCTCGCTGGCTCTTTCTACGATATCAGCACTACCGAGGACTGGCATACAGAGGCCGTGCTCGCTAAAAGGGCCGGAGTTCCGGTGATGATGGTCTTCAGCGCGGACGAATGTCCCTATTGCCAGCGTCTGAAGAAACAGGTTCTGTTGCCGCTGGTTAAAAACGGCAAATTGTCCAACAAGGTATTGCTGCGCGAGTTCAATATCGACCACGGCGGTAAAATCGTGGACTTCGACGGGGAACGCATCCGCACCCGTATATTCGTTCAGCGTTACGACATCTATGCAACCCCGACCGTGGTACTGGTGGACTACGAGGGAGAGCCCTTGGCCACCCCCATCGTGGGTTTCAATGAACCTGATGCCTACACCGATCAGCTCAGGGATACCATCGACAGCGCGACCATGACCCTCGCCGCACTGCGAGGTCCTCGTTTCTCGGCGGTCGACGGCACTCCACCGGCGCACAGCCACAAGTAGCGGGAACCAGGAACCGGCACAAGCCGGCCCGATGGCTCCCGCGTTTTATCCGGCAATCGCTTATCCGGAAACTGCCAGCGCCTTGTCCAGATCCGCGATAATGTCATCGATATGCTCGATACCGATGGATAAGCGGATCATATCCTGACTCACCCCTGCTTTAGCTGCTTCCTCAGGCGCCAGCTGGCGATGAGTTGTCGTTGCCGGGTGACACGCCAGCGTCTTCGCATCCCCGATATTCACCAGTCGCACCGCAAGTTCCAGAGCATCGATAAAGCGGGCACCGGCCTCAGCACCACCTTTGATGCCGAAAGACATGATACTGGATGCCCGGCCTCCCATGTACTTATCCACCAGAGGTCTGTCCGGGTGATCATCCAGTCCAGCATAGCGGACCCATTCAACCCGTGGATGATCCCGCAGATAGGTCGCAACAGCCATGGCATTTTCACAATGCCGGTCCATTCGAACCGGCAAGGTCTCGATACCTTGTAGAACCAGAAAACTGTTGAAGGGCGAGATGGCTGCCCCCATGTTCCGCAGCGGCACCACCCGGGCACGACCAATGAATGCGGCAGCCCCAAGGGCTTCGGTGTATACCACCCCGTGGTAAGAGACATCCGGCTCGTTGAGACGGCGGAAGCGTGTCTTGTGCTCGGCCCAGGGAAACTTTCCGGAATCCACCAGCGCACCGGCGATACTGGTTCCATGTCCTCCCATGTATTTGGTCAGCGCATGAATGACGATATCCGCTCCAAACTCGAAGGGACGGCACAAATAGGGGGTAGGCACTGTGTTGTCGACGATCAGTGGAATACCGTGGGCATGTGCCATATCCGCCATGGCTCCGATATCCACCACGTTACCGGCAGGATTACCGATGGATTCGCAGAACACCGCTTTGGTACGATCATCAATCAGCGCGGCCATTCCCTCGATATCCTTGGCATCGACGAATCGGGGAGTGATCCCAAGCTGGGGCAGCGTGTGGGCAAACAGGTTATAGGTTCCGCCATACAATGCTGTCGTGGTAATGATGTTGTCACCGGACTCGCAGAGGGTGAATATGGCATTGGTGATGGCGGCCATACCCGAAGCCAGAGCGAGGGAGGCGACACCTCCTTCCATGGCGGCCACCCGCTTCTCCAGAACATCCGTTGTGGGATTCATAATGCGGGTATAGATATTACCCTGAACCTTCAGGTCGAACAGGTCTGCGCCATGCTGGGTATCATCAAATGCATAGGATGTGGTCTGATAAATGGGGACCGCGACCGCCTTGGTCGTGGGATCGGGCTCGAACCCACCATGAATGGCCACTGTTTCAATTTTCATATCGGATACTCCTCCTGAAATTAGTTTTATAGGTATTCTCAAGCACGGAATGGGGCATGGTAACTCCCGGTGCGATTACCTGTCGATGAAAAACAGCCTGACCTTGGTTTTCAGAGGGTTCTGCCCGATCCGTGCGCCCTCCCCGGGGCCCGGGGAGGGCCAGACCACTTCAAGAAGCACCAATTGCCATACCGAGCACCGACCGATGCCAGAGATACCGGAGAAAAACTGTCACGCTGATGACAACAAGGGAGGCTTAGGGCCACGGAAAAAATGAATCATCCCATTCTGCTGGTCTCTCACCTCAGCTATCACTACCGGCATCCTGCCTCGCGTGAATCTAGTCCATCCATGGACGTCGTCTGCGTTGCAGATTCAGTTGCATAATCGATGATATGCGCTTTCATCTGCGCCTTGAATCTGAGCTGA
>JAAELC010000335.1 GCA_024227135.1 Gammaproteobacteria bacterium | reverse complement strand
TCTACGCTTTTTCATGGGGACACCTCCTAAGTCATTGTGTGGGGATCTCATATACTGATAAGTTCAGCATATCCCAACAGTGTTTTGAGGGTCCCCATCTCCTATCTTGTCTGTATTCTTTATAGCTGACTGTAGACTTGGGTTATGTTCCCGGAACGGCGATTGTCACTGGCGATTGATCGAAACGGAATGAGCCCTGCTCAGCACCGCCGTTTGTTTGAAAAAGGAATTTTTTTCTGTTACGCACGCACTTTCATACCGTATAGTATCTCTCAAGAATAAGAAAAATCTATAGACAACGAAGCTACACGCTCCCATTGAGAAACGCCGATACAGGCAGATAAATCGCGCATCGGGTGCAAATGAGTATGGAATGGCGAAAGCTGGCATGAAAAGAGCAACTGACAACCGCCCCTTGCGGAGTCTTTTTCATGTACTCACACTGCTGATCATCGCCGCTTATCTGGGCCTCGTTGTACATCTATGGTATCAGAATCTTGCCGATTTCCGTTCCAGCCTGGCCTATATTAATTCGACAGTGGTGCAGGGTGTGCGCACGACGCTCAAGGGACACGAACTGGTACTTAGAGAACTGGGACGGGTACTGATCCGTCTCGGCAGCCTGAAGGACCCCGAACTCGGCCGCGATCTGATCGAACGCGCACGCCTGATCGATCCCGGCATGGCGGGATTCGGGCTGGCGCGCGTGGATGGACAGCTGGTACTGGTCAGCGGCATAGAACCGGGGGAACCGTTACCGAATCTCGCCCTGGGACCCGAGACCAGAGACAGCTTTTCCGAGACACTCGCCAGTTCCCATTTGCGCACCGGCAGACCCTACTATTTTGATGCACTTGGGCACTGGGTGGTACCCATCCGAGTGGCCATCCGTGGTGACGACGGGAAGACATTAGCCGTGATGACAGCCGGTTATACGATTGCAGACGCCACCACCACGTGGACTAACCTGACACTGCCGCCTCGGGTTTCAGTGGGCCTGATTCGCGATGACGGCTATATGCTGTTCAGCCAGCCCCTGCCAGATGGCCCCCTCGACAGGGCACTGCAGACAGTGTACGGCCGGCCGCTGGCTCAAAACGTACCCAATGATGGGGCAACGATAGACAATACAAGCACATTCGGTGTCCCGATCCTGTCCGGTACCGCTGGCGCCAGTTATACCGCCTACACCTACATACCCGAATATGGCCTGCATGCCAGAACCTATATCGATCGGTCGGCAGTCATCGAAAACTGGCTGCAGAGGCTGCTGGCTCCGAGCATGCTGTTGCTCCTGTTCCTCGCCGGCAGTACCCTGGCCTACCGTCATGCGAACCAGCGCCAGACCGCGTCTGATACCGAGGTCAGGCGACTCACGGCCTGGCAACAGGCGATGCTGGACTGCGCCGCATACAGCATCGTCTCCACCGACACCAACGGCGTCATCGCCACTTTTAACAGGGCGGCACAGCGTATGCTCGGCTATGGATCCCAGGAGGTGATCGGTAAACAGACCCCAGCAATCATCCACGACCGGCAGGAGGTGGTGCAACGAGCGGCGGAGTTGAGCCTGGAACTCGGCCGAACCGTGCCGCCAGGATTCGAGGCGTTTATCGCCGGGGCCCGCGAAGGGCAGATCGATGAACGTGAATGGACTTACATCAGAAAGGATGGCTCTCGCTTTCCCGTGCTTCTGTCGGTCACGGCAATGACCGAAGCGGACGGGGACATCATCGGTTTTCTGGGCATTGCAGATGATCTGTCCGAGCAGAAGGCGATGCGCGCCAATCTGCGCGACAGCGAGGCGCGTTACCGGGCCTTGTTCGAAAACGCCGGAGATGCCATTCTTCTGATACGCGAAGGCCGCTTCGTCGACTGTAACCCCGCCACGTTGGAGATGTTTAACCGCCCCCGGGAAGAGATCGTCGGCGCCAGCCCGGACGACTTTGCGGCCGAACGTCAACCCGATGGGCAAGTTTCGGCTGCCAAGGCACGGCAGAAACTGAACGCAGCCTTCCTCGGAGAGCCACAGTTCTTCGAATGGCAACATCTGCGCCGTGATGGTTCACTGTTCGATGTCGAGATCACTCTGAATGCCCTGGAGATTGCCGGCAGACCCCATATCCAGGCTACGGTCCGAGACATCAGTGAGCGCAAATGCAGCGAAGCGGAGCTGGCGCACTCACGACTTGCCCTGGTCGAACGTAATGATAATCTACGCCTGCTCAATGAACTTTCCCAGCGGTTACACGGTACGCTGTCGCTTGACGACATACTGCACGAAACCACCCAGGCACTGGTTGGTCTGATCCAGACACCCTATATGGGCATCTATCTCCTCGACAACAGCAAGACCCAGCTGTTCGTTGCCCATATACACAATTATGATGACAGCCTGCTGGAACTGGCTTACAGCGTGCCTTATGCAGGTAGCTTGTCCGAAGCGGCACTCACCAGGGGCGCACCGCAGATCTGCCCGAATATCACCGAGGATTCCCATATCCATCCCGATAACCAGGCAGCCCTGAGGGCGGTCGGTGCAAAGTCGGGAATCATCATACCCCTGATCTGCCAGGGAGAGCCGATGGGCAGCATTGTGCTGGTGCTCAAAGAAGACCAGAAGTTCACAGAGATCTCCCAGGAGACACTGCTCTCCCTGAGTAATACCGTCGCATTGGCCATCACCAATGCCCGTCACATGGACCACCTGGAGTTCCAGGCGCGGCATGACGGCCTCACCGGCCTGCCCAATCGCGCACTACTCCATGAGACGTTCCTGAAGCAAAGAAGCGCCGCTGGCTCCGATAGGCTGCAAGCCACCCTGCTGCTACTGGACCTGGACAAATTCAAAGATGTGAACGATACACTGGGCCATCACATTGGCGACCAGATACTGACCCAGATCGGTCCACGCCTGGAACTGGCATGTCTCGGGCACCAGACCCTGATATCCCGCCTCGGTGGGGACGAGTTTGCGATCCTGCTCAGCAAGAGCCAGGACACCTGCCCAGATGACAAAGTGGCCCGGGCAATCGTCGATTCAATGCGCCAGCCCTTTCTGGTAGAGGGGGTTGAACTGCACGTCGGCGTCAGCATCGGCGTAGCCTGTTGCCCGGAGCATGGCGAAGACAGCCATTCCCTGCTGCGAGCCGCCGATGTGGCCATGTATCAGGCCAAGAAACTCTCTACCGGCATCGTAATCTACGATAACAGTTTTGATGATTACAGCACCGAACGGCTGGCGCTGGCGAACGAACTGGCCCAGGCGGTCAAGCACGACCAGCTGGTTCTGCACTATCAACCCAAAATTGACATCAACCAAGGCAATCCAGTGGCTTTCGAAGCCCTGGTGCGCTGGCGGCACCCGCGACTGGGTCTCCTCTATCCAGGTGACTTCATCGAGCTGGTGGAGCTGAGTAAAATAATCCACTCATTTACACGTGCCGTGATTCAAATAGCCACCGCTGACAAGAGGCGGCTCAAAGATCTGGGTTACGACCAACCCGTGGCAATCAATTTATCGGCTAACAACCTGATCGACACCAGCTGCTTCTCCAATTTGATGGAAGCGATCATCGCTAATGATCTGCCCCCTGGCGAAGTGGAGCTGGAACTCACCGAGACTGCGTTGATGCACGACCAGAAGAAGGCCGCCGCCCTGCTCCGGCAGTTTAGTGAAGTCGGTGTAAACATTACAATCGACGACTTTGGAACCGGTTACTCGTCCCTGTCATATCTGCGCCAGCTACCCATAAGGGCAATGAAGATCGATCGCTCCTTTGTCACCGACATGCTGACTGAACGGCAGGACAGCACCATCGTGCGGTCAACCATCGCGCTGGCTCACAATCTCTCGCTCGATGTGATTGCCGAGGGCGTGGAGAATAATGAAACACTGTCTATGCTGCGCGCCATGGGTTGCGATCAGGCTCAGGGGTTCGGCCTGTGCCGGCCGCTGCCCATCGACCAGCTGATCGACTGGCTGACGGTGCAACATCAATCAGAACCAGCCCCGAAAGGCGGCTGAAACACATTGCGCCGGGTGTTTGGAACCCTGCCGGGGATCGAGAAAACCCTCATCCGGTCTTTCGATACTCGATCTCTCCTTGGGTTTTTCCGTTGCTGTTCCATGGTCCCGCCATTTCGTGGGGGAGAAAAAGAGTGAAAAAAATGCGCCTGTCGTTGGCCTGCTTTACCAACTGCCTGAGCTCGCCGACCACTAACTGAGAAAGGCAAATACCCAGTATATAAATCCACCAGAAAAGAGGGGCTACCTGCCCAGCTTAATGTCTGCAAAGGCTACTTCTATTCGTCCACCCGTCTGGTCGGAATCAGCCGATACAACAATTGCCTGGAGTCTCGGCATGCCAGGCCCGTATTCATCGCCAAATGCTCGCTGGAAATCGTCCAGCACGTCCCGTTGCTGACGCCGCCATCTTCCATCACTGCTTTCTCCGTTTGTAACCAATACTTTGACACGACTCGTATACGGAGAATCCACCAGCAGCTCGGTCTTGCCGCCGGGCAACCAGACATAACACAATGCAGCTGCCGGGATGTCACCATAGATTGCCCGCGCCAATCGAATGGCCATACGTTGTCCAAGCGGCACCTTATCGAGGGGGTAATCAAAAACGACGTACACCCGCGCAGCAAAGTCATCCGCTGACTTGTCGTTCAACTCGCTTCGCCCGGGTGCACCCCGGACCAGCCACTGCCAGCTCAGATTGCGGCCACTTGCCAACGGGGCGGGAACAGCATGGGACCAGGCGGACGCTGAAATTGAGGAACGAATCAACAGGTAGCTGTTTACTCCTGTCCCGCTTACGATACTTGCGGTGTTGGGTCGGGTATTTTTTACAATCTCGTGTTTCCAGGCACCATCGGCTGACAATTCGCCAACAGGCATTTCCGAAAATCGAGTCAGACCGGTTGCCGCTAACGCCACACCGGTAAATGCAATGACTGCCAATACCATCAGGTAACCAGTCAACCGTATCAGCCGGTCCGTACTTCGAATTGCCATGAGTGCTCCACAAGTTGCAGGCGCGCCCGAGATTTTCACCACGATCGCCAGTCCAGAGTATACCCGGTTGTTGTAAAAGTTCCTGACGGTTGAGAGCCAGCGTCCAGGAATAACAATAAGAAATCCGCAGTGTTTGAATCTGATACCACCATTGTGGGCCAAAGGTACATCGAAGAAGTATCTCTGATCGTTACAAAGGGATACCGCCCTACCGTCATGAACGCTGACTCTTACCGGCACTCTGACAGGCACCTGACGCAAGTCGTGCCCTGCCTTGAATCTAGACCAAAATCCGGCACAATTTTTGGGTAACCATTAATTTCCGCGTCCCTTAACCAAAACCACTATCTTCAGCCTTGTGCAATCCACTGTAATGAGACACATTAAGTAAACCGACTTACTTCCCCGCAAGGCCTGGCGCTGACCAGAGGCTGTCTCGCAGGGAAGCACTATCCGTCAACTCGTTTGGGATGACACCAGATGCAATGGATATACGTGCTGGCAGGCCTGTTCCTGGGGGCCGCCACAATGGAATCTCTACCCGGATCCCTTCTCGGTGGGCTGTGCGGCCTGGTACTGGCACAGACGATACGTCTGAGCCGGCTGAGCAAGGAAAACAGCAAACTGCGCAACGAACTGTCCGAGTTTACCCGGCGTTTTGAGGAGGGTACCCAGGCCATCCTAAAGCGATTGCACGCCATAGAACGGGGGGAAGCGCCGCTCCGCTCGGCCCCCGAGCCCGACCCGGAGGCTACACACGAAAAGGTGCAACCACCTCACGAGGTCCGCGCTACCGAAGGAACCGATGAGATGGCCCAGCAGGCCGCGGCCGAGCCTGCGGACATTAAGTTACCGGACCTGCCGTTCGGGGAAGACCTGGCGACTTCGTCTTCACAGCCTCAACCGGTCCCTGCACTACAGCAACAAGGGGTCGACCCGGGTCAAGAGAGGGCAGAGGCCGCACCTCGACGCCGGGAGCCACGGGGACCCTCGCTGCTCGAACGTGGTTTTACGGCTGCACGGGATTGGCTGCTGGGCGGCAATACCCTGGCGCGGGTCGGTGTTGTTTTACTGTTCCTGGGCCTGGCCTTCCTGCTGCGTTATGCCACTGACCGTGTGGTGATACCGATCGAACTGCGCTACGCCGGCGTAGCCGCCAGCGCGATCGTTCTGCTCGCCCTGGGCTGGTGGCTGCGTCTGCGCAATACCCATTATGGGCTGATACTGCAGGGGACAGGCATTGGGGTGCTCTACCTGACGGTGTTCGCCGCCATGCGCCTGCATCCACTCCTGGATCCTCAGATCGCGTTTACCCTGCTGGTGCTGGTGACCATCTGTTCGGCGA
The DNA here is from genome assembly GCA_024227135.1 of Gammaproteobacteria bacterium. Lineage (GTDB taxonomy): Bacteria > Pseudomonadota > Gammaproteobacteria > Chromatiales > Chromatiaceae > JAHEHQ01. The sequence goes on along the minus strand of JAAELC010000335.1, from coordinate 21,416 downwards.
TCCTTGCAGTGGTACAGAATGCGCTAAGCCTGGCGGCCGCTGCTACGCTCGGCGGTTTCGCAGCACCCATCCTTGCATCCACGGGCAGCGGGAATCATGCTGCACTCTTCTCCTATTTCACCCTGCTCAATACCGGCATTTTTGCCATTGCCTGGTTCAAGGCCTGGCGCCTGCTCAACCTGATCGGTTTTATCGGCACCTTCGGCATCGGCATGGCCTGGGGGTTACGGTCCTACACGGCGGAGTTGTTCTGGAGTACAGAGCCCTTTCTGGTGCTGTTTTTCCTGATGTACGTGGCTATCGGCCTGCTGTTCGCCAGGCGCAAACTGCTGGCGGCAGCGGATGCACCCCAGGAGCGCAACAAACTGCTAAGCTGGTCGGCGCACCAGACGGACTATATCGACGCCACCACACTGTTCGGCCCGCCACTGGCAGGCTTCGGGCTACAGTACGCGATAATTCAGCATCTGGAATTCGGTCCTGCCTTCAGTGCCCTGGCACTGGGGCTCTTGTATATGCTTCTGGCATGGATACTGGCGAGGCGGCTGCAGAGAAGCCCCCTGCTGCTGGTGGAGGCCTGCCTGGCCCTGGGGGTGGTGTTTGGTACCCTGGCCATTCCCCTCGGATTGGATGCCCAATGGACCTCAGCCGCCTGGGCGGTGGAAGGCGCCGGTATCTATTGGATAGGTCTGCGTCAGGGACGCACCCTGGGCCGCGCCTTCGCACTGCTGTTACTGGCGGGCGCGGCGCTGACCGTCCTGGGCGGCCTGAGAACCGGCGACGATACACTGCTCGACGGCGATCCTCTGGGCGTACTGCTGGTGGGTTTGGCCCTGCTGTTCAGCTTCGTGCAACTGCGCCAGGCGCCGGACGGTGGGACCACAACCTGGGAGCAGCGAGGCACACCCTGGCTGGCGGTGAGCGGGCTGGTCTTTCTCTATCTCCTGGCGCCACAGCTGTTCGCTGCCCAGGGCACCGCCATAACCTGGGCCCTGGCCGGCCTGGCCACCCTCTATGCCGGTCTGCGGCTGCAGTCGCGCCCCTTCCTGTTCAGCGCCTTCGCCATACAGCTGCTTGGGGGCGCGGTGTTCCTTCTCCAACTGGACAGCGGTGCGGGCGATGGTGGTGTACTCGCCTCTGGATGGCGGGGCCTGATGGCCTCATCGCTGATCGGACTGGCGCTGGTCGGGGGCATGGTGTTTGCGTCGCGGGACCGTCTGGTACGCAATGATGAGCGGCTGCAGCGGAGCCTGCCATTGATACTGCTGGCCGGACTGGCCTTCATCAACCTGGCAGTGCTGTTCGTGCTGCCCTGGCGCAGCGCCAGCATTGTATGGGGAGGCAGTGGCCTGCTGATCCTGTGGTTGGCTTTACGGCTGCAGCAATGGGTCGGCTTCACCTTTGGCCTGGCACTGCAGGTATTGGCCGGTGGCTGTTTCCTGCTGACCACCCCCCTGGCGAGCGGCTGGCTGGACAACACTGACCTGCGCCCACTGGCACATCCGGGATTCTGGACACCGGCAGTACTGGCACTGGTCGCGATGCTCGGTGCCTGGCTGCTGGAGCGGGAGATCCGGCGCGAGCCACCGTCGGAACCGGCATTCAACCTGACCCTGCTGGCACAGCTTCTGATGGTCTGGGGCACAGGATGGTGGGCATTCGCATCAACCGGTGAAATCCTGCGATTCGTCACACCCCAGTTGCAGGTAGCGGGGCTGATGCTGGCGACTGCAGCCACCCTGGCCTTATGGAGCCAGATAGCGTTCAGGTTGCAATGGCCCACCCTCGCACTGTTTTCTCTGCTGGTGAGTCCGGTCGGCCTGTTGATTCTGCTGCATGCCTATCATGGCCAGTATCACCCCGCGGCGAATCTCGGCTGGCTCGGCTGGGGCGCTGTGTTCGCCACACACCTGTATGGCCTGTGGCAACTCGATGCGCTGCTCCCTACACGAGCGCGCAGTGCGGCCCATATACTGGGCTGCTGGCTGATTCTCGGAGTGCTCGCACTGGAACTGCGCTACCTGCTGTTGCTGCTGTCCGAGCACTATAACGCCTGGCGCTGGCTAGGCTGGGCGCTACTGCCCAGCGCCTATCTGCTGCTGATCAGCCGCCGCCCGAGCCTTCCCTGGCCAGTCGCCGCCTATGGCCGCGAGTACCGGGTCTGGACCGCCCTGCCCCTGGCCTTGCTGATGCTCGCCTGGTTCTGGTTGGCGAACATCTACAGCGAGGGTGCGGCAGATCCGCTGCCCTATGTCCCCCTGATTAACCCCCTGGAGCTGGGGCTGTTGTTTGCTCTGCTGGGCGTGGGTCTCTGGGCGCGGCAGGCCGGACCGCAACTCGGTCATACGGAGTCAAAAACAGGCCTGGCCGTTCAAGTACTGGCCGGTCTCTCCCTGTTCGCCCTGGCCTCCGCCGCAGTAGGCCGTACTGTGCACCATTGGGGCGGCGTGCCCTTCCAGGCAGGGCCCCTGCTGCAGTCCATGCAGGTGCAGGCCGGACTGTCGCTGGTATGGACAAGCATCGCTCTGGGTCTGATGGTGAGCGGCCACCGGCGTGCCCGCCGCGAGCTGTGGCTGACCGGTGCCGCCCTGACTGCTGTGGTGGTCGCCAAGCTGTTTTTTATCGAACTGGGCAACAGCGGCGGGCTGGAACGTATCATATCCTTCATCGGTGTCGGCGTGCTGTTACTGGTGGTCGGCTACTTTGCACCACTGCCACCGCGCAAATCCCAATCCCAGGAGACAATGGATACATGAACCTTTTATCAACACTATCCGTTTGGCCTGCTGCCCTGGTTTTGCTGGCTGCCTTGAGCATAACCCTGCAGGCAGCGGACCGCCTGCAGGATTTCCCCCTGCAGATTCCCCTGAGTATCACTGGCGATGGCCCCTGGCATCGCCTGCAGATACCCATGAGCGTGCAACTGGCTGCGCACCATTCCGACCTTCGCGATCTGCGGTTGTTCAATGCCGCAGGGGAGTCCCTCGCCTACAACCTGCTTACCAGCCAGGCCCGCCGGGACCACAGTCAGACGACCTACAAGGTCCGTGGCTTTCCCCTGTACGCCCAGGATGCGCTGGGCGTGCCAAGTACCGATATCCACGTGCAGCGCAATTTGCAGGGCACCCTGGTGGAAGTGATAACGAAGGGGGCAGAGAGCGCAAAAGCTCCGGATGCTGTGCGGCGAGGCTGGCTCCTGGACGGTAGCGGCATCGATGCGCCGCTGGACCGCCTTATCATCGACTGGGCCGATGTCGAAGGCTTCCAGCGTTTCTCCATAGAGGCAAGCGACGATCTGCAGCACTGGCGCAGCTGGGGCGAGGGCCAGGTCACGCGGTTGAGCTTTGACGGCGAACAGGTCGAGCAGCGCGAAGTGCGCCTGCCTGATCAGAAGGCGCACTACCTGCGCCTGCTTTGGCAAAGCCCGGCACAGGCACCTGAACTTCATTCGGTTCAGCTGCTGAGCTCCGCCACCACCGCCCGTCCGGCGCCTCTGACCTGGTCCCAGGCCATACCGGCCCGCCAGACAGGCGAGCATGAATATGTCTGGGAACTGCCGCTCAGTATGCCCGTGGAGCGGCTGCGTATTCCCCTTGAACAGACCAACATACTGCTGCCGGTGAGTCTGCAGGCACGTGCAGAGCGGACTATGAAATGGCGCCATTTAAAACGTGGCTTGCTGTTCCGGGTGATCCAGCAGGACAAGGAACTGCAGCAGAACGAGCTGGATCTGCCGGGTTGGAGCCAGGTGAAGGAGCTGAAACTCACGATCGACCCACGGGGTGGCGGCGTGCTCGGTCAGTCGCCAAAGCTATTGTTCGCTATCCGCAGCACTGAAGTGGTGTTCCTTGCACGTGGCGATCAACCCTACCTGCTGGCAATCGGCAAGGCCGGCTCCCAGGCCGCTACACTGCCCCTCTCAACGCTTATGCCGGGCGCACAGAACAAGGATCTCGACAAGCTGCCCCGGGCAGTGCTGCTCGAGAATCCCGGCGAACCCTCGCCGGCAGCCCCCGTCTTACCGGGTGTTAGGGGTGCGGATTGGAAACTGATCGGTCTGTGGACCGTCCTGGTGGGGGGCGTCGCCATACTGGTCCTGATGGCCTGGAGTCTGCTGCGATCAAATAAGCCCCGGGACGGGTAATCAGGGAACGGCTTACAGGCCTGTATGCATTTGGGACAGTCCACGGTCCTCCTGGGCCCGTGGCTGGCAACCACCCATATGGAATTCACACCCATCAGATCACGCAACAGTGCCAAACCACTGCTGCCCCCTGTGTTTGTGTTGCTTTTGCGTGGGTTTCCGCTCGAAATCACCAAATAATCATAACGAACAGATGTTGTGCAGAGTATCTCAATCTTCTGTAGTGCACTTCTCTCTTGTATTTAATAGACGATCGGTCTAATATCTTCGCCATGGAAGCACAATCCCCCAGAGCCCGTCGGCGTGGACGGCCACCGAAGTGCGCCGAAGGCGGACGCGAAACCCGCGAATTGCTGCTGCGTGCGGGGTTGGAAGCACTCACCGAAAAGGGCTTTGCAGCTACCGGTATAGATGAAGTATTGCGCCGAGTCGGAGTTCCGAAAGGATCCTTTTATCACTACTTCGAAAGCAAAGAGGCTTTCGGGATCGAGTTGATCGAGCACTACGGTGCCTACTTCGTCCGCAAGCTGGAGCGCCATCTAACTGATGAATCGCTTCCCCCCCTGGAGCGTCTGCAGGCATTCATTGCCGAGGCGCAGGCGGGTATGGTCAAGTACGAGTATCGGCGCGGTTGCCTGATCGGCAACCTTGGGCAGGAGATGGGTGCTCTACCAGAATCCTTCCGTGCCCGACTGAACGGGGTGTTCGCAGACTGGCAGGCCCGTGTAGCACGTTGTTTATCCGAAGCACAAGCCGCAGGCGAGATTTCTGAGCTTGCAAATTGTGATCAGTTGGCGGCATTTTTCTGGATCGGTTGGGAAGGTGCAGTATTGCGATCCAAGCTTGAGCGCAATTCGGACGCACTCAAGATTTTCGCAGATGGATTTCTTACCGGCTTGTTATGCCGGTAACTTTTTTGCCGAACGGTAGACGATCGGTCTAATATTGACAGGAGAGCTTCACATGTTCAAAGGCATTTTGATCGAGAAAGACGACACCGGTTATAGCGCACAACTGAAGGAGATCGATGAGTCGGTTCTGCATGACGGCGATGTCACTATTCGTGTGGCCTACTCGACGCTCAATTACAAGGATGGGCTGGCGATCACCGGTAAAGGGCCGGTGGTAAGGCGATTTCCGATGGTTCCAGGAATTGATCTGGTCGGTACCGTAGAGCACAGCGACAACGCGGATTACAAGGTTGGAGATACCGTCGTCCATACCGGCTGGGGCGTTGGCGAAGTGCACCCCGGCGGCCTGGCAGAGAAGGCGCGCCTCAAGGGCGAGTGGCTGGTACCGCTGCCCGAGGCATTCACCCCCAAGCAGGCGATGGCTATCGGGACTGCCGGCTTTACTGCGATGTTGTGCGTCATGGCGCTTGAACGCCATGGCGTGACGCCGGACGATGGCGAGGTTCTGGTTACCGGGGCGGCCGGAGGTGTTGGGAGTGTGGCCGTGTCACTACTCGTTAACCTGGGTTACACCGTCGTCGGTGTGAGCGGTCGCCCTGAGGAGAACGACTACATTAAAAGCCTCGGTGCATCCGAGGTACTGGAGCGCTCCGCCTTCTCCTCACCCGCCAAACCGATAGCCAGGGAACGTTGGGCGGGTGCCATCGATGTGGTCGGAAGCCACACTCTGGCCAATGTCTGCTCGACCATGAAGTACCGAGGGGTAGTAGCCTCCTGCGGCCTCGCTGGGGGCATGGATTTTCCGGGTTCGGTTGCTCCCTTCATTTTACGCGGCGTGACCCTGGCAGGCATCGACAGTGTAATGTGCCCACGACCCGAACGGCTTGAAGCGTGGCAGCGCCTGTCCCGTGACCTCGATGCTTCCAAGCTGGAGATGCTCAGCAGTGAGATCGGTCTTAGCGAAATCATACCAGTGGCCGGCGACCTGCTCGAGGGTAAAGTACGGGGACGTATTTTGGTTGATATAAGTCGCTGATGAGTGTGCCGTAAGTGCGTGCGCCAATCGTTACCTGCAGCAACCGACCAACTGTTTACGCTACATCAGTATTTGATTGAGGATTGAAGTTATTGCTTCGCGCTGTCCGGCAGCCAGGGATTCCACGGTCACGTTGAAGTCGCAATGGGCTTGATTGCCGGAAGCATCTGTCGCGGTGCACATAACGGTGGTGGTGGTACCTGCGGCGAAGGTGCTGCCGGGGGGGATATCATAGACCACACTCACGCTGTTGTCGCACGAGTCACTGACCGTGGCGGCACCCGAAGACATGCGCTCTTGCGGTATTAATAGGGTGAATCCAGTTGGAGCCACCCATCACGATGGTCGATCCGCTTATATCAACGACGGGCCAATATTTTCTATCCTCGGGAACGAGCGTGGCCAATGGACTCCACAACCGAAGTGTATCGGTCTGTGGTGCGGAAGCGCTGCTATGGCGATCTGGATGGGCAACGGTGATGGGCAACGGTGATGGGCAATCCGTCGATGGCAACCGAGAATCCAAACTTATCACCGGCCTCGCCGTCGTTAGCGGTCAGGGTGAATTGATGGGTCCAGACTCCGGCGGTGCTGCGCCGATAAACGCGGGCCATTCCCCGGGCCCCGTTCACGCCGGGTTCACCGACTACAGCAAAATTACCGTCAATTTCCACCAATTTATCCAGCAGCCCATTGGTACTACTGCCGAGTCGCTGCATCACCTCTCCCAAAGGAGCCGCACCGGCCGGGCTGGCGATGCCGAAGGCCGCAATCAGCACAACAAGAACAAGGTATTTCAACTAAGCAGCATGTCGACAGATCAAGGGGTCGTTCTCCAGTATGCGCCGATCAAGACGCACAGCTATCAGGTCGAAGAGATTGTTTCCTACAAGAGGCAATGAGCGTGATCAAGTTATAGAGCCAAAGGCCTCCATTGCTCATTACGAAACTGGATCCCAAATCGGTTTTGTCAAGAACCAGGGGGGGGGGGCGATTGATGAGAAATCGAGAATCTACCGTACCCTTTTTGATGGGTATCTTAGTACAAAGCTTATCAGCAATTCCGGTGAATCTTCAACAACGGGTAGGCAGTGGATACTAGGAGTCTGTCCGAGAATAGTGAGCCTACTGCGGAAAAGCTGGATTTGACCAGATTCTCCGATCATTTTGATGTGGCACATCCCTGTGCCACTGCTGCGGGGCGGCTAAAGCCGTCAGATCGGCATCCTGCCGATGTAATCGCCAAATAGCCCAATATTCACCTCAAATGATCAAAAAATCTGGCTCAAACCAACTTTCCCTCGCTACGGCCCCTATCCTCGGACAGACTCCTAGGCTTACAAATCGCCATGAGCTGTTTACCAATGAAAAAGGGGTGAGGCATCTAAGCTTTTTACGGTAATGGTATGGGATACAAGCCTTCTGTCAGAGGTAAAGTGATGCAACTGATAGCCGGGTAATTCCAGGCTGAATTGTGAAGGCTTTGTGAGGGTCAAATCAAGCGCCAACTGCATCCCCATGCCCTGGGCTGTAGTGATGACAGTACCATGCCATCTCAAGTGAGCTGCGATGTGAATGTGGCCGCAGAGTATCGCCTCAACATTGTCAAATCCCGCTACTATGGAACCTAGCCTGTCAGCACCAATGAATCCATCTTCATCCGTTTCAAGAACACCACATTTGGCTGGTGGATGGTGCATAAATATAATGGAAGGCCTGTCACTATCAACAGATAGCTGATGGGCCAGCCAATTGGCTCTCATCTCGCATATCTCTCCACCCGGAGCGGTATCTATGCTGCTGTCCATGCCAATCAAACGAATGTCATAGTCATCGACCACATAGTTAAGAAACGCCTCACTCTTTCCGGGACAGGCACCTTTGCCAAATACAGACCACAACGTAGAGCGATCGTCGTGATTACCTGGTACAAGATAATAAGGATATTGTAGTTTCTCCAAGATAGCGGCTGCACACTCTGCCTCTTCCAGGAGACCGGTGTAGGTGATATCTCCGGTGATCAGAACGACATCCGGCTGTGGTACCAGTCTGTTGATATGCCCGACACAGAGCAATAGATTCTCAGCCGTAGGGGCAACCCCGTAGGCCTTCTTTTTCCAACCGGCAATATGACTATCACTGATATGCGCTATAAGCACTCCGATTATCCTTTGTTGCGGTTAAACACAAAACTCAAAATGGCAGAAAGAGTAATAAACGCCACGACCATAAACGACACAGCATTGAGCACAGGGGTTGAACTGAATTTTATTCGGGAATAGAGATCAACGGGTAGGGTAGGATCCGATCCCACCAGAAATATTGTAGTGTTAAAATTCGAAAAACTAATGAGAAAGGCAACGATAAAAGCACCGATGATGGAGGCTCGCAGGAATGGTATAGTTATGAGCCATATGACCTGAAGCCTGGTTGCCCGCAAACTCAGAGCAGCCTCTTCCAGTGTTCGATCAAATTTTTTCAGGCGAGCGCCGACAAGGAGCATCACATAGGTTGCCGCAAATGAAAACTGGCCTATAACCACCAGCCAGAAACTTGGACGTAACAATTCGATATCCATACCAAAGGTTTCCTCTATATAGACCCCGGCATTCGTTGAGCTCAACAGTATCGATAAGCCAAGGACGACACCAGGAATAACCAGTGGTGCCAAAGCAAGAAAGTAGAGTGCACCTTTGAATCTAAACTGCTCCTGTTCAAACAAGAGCGCTGCGGTAGTTCCAACTAGGGTGGAAAAAAGCGCAACAAAAAAGCCGGTTTTGAAACTAACCCAGATACTTAAAAGTAAATCGGCATCTTTAAAGAGCCCCAATCGGTCATCCGTATTTGCAAAAAACCAGTCCAGTGAAAACCCCTTCCACGGGAGTGCGATGTAGTTTGAATCGTTAAAAGCCAGTACACAGATCGTAATCAGCGGCAATATCAGGAAAATATAGAATAGGGAGATGTACAACCGATAGCCTGCCAGATAAGGCAGTGAACAGGGTAATGTGCGTATCATGATCCCACCTTCTCCAATTTCTGCCCTGAGAGTTTGAGTGCTACCCAAACGATGGTTGAGGACAACACCAATAACAGGAACCCGAAGGCTGCCCCTTCGTTCCAGTTGAAGGATTCCAAAAATTTGTTATATATCTGCTCAGTAAACCAAAGCGAACTTTTGCCGCCCAATATGTTGGGTGCTACGTAGTCACCAATAACCAACATAAAGACGATTATCCCACCCGATGTGATCCCCGGGGTTGTATAAGGGATGACAATTTGACGAAAAATCGTCCATTTTGAAGCGCCCAGATCACTGGCAGCCTCAATGAGGCTATCATCCATACTATCTAATGCAGACATCATGGGAATGATCATAAACAGCATAGACATGTACAGAAGACCGATGGTCATACTGAAGTTGGTAAACAACATTTCGATAGGTGAATCGATCAACCCGATATTCATAAGAAAAGTATTGATAACACCATTATCCCGGAGCAAAATCATCCAACCATAAACTGTTACCAGTTCTCCAATCCATATTGGAATAAGAAGCAACAGAGTCATAAAACTGCTGTAACTGACTTTAACCACTTTAGTTAAATAGAAGGCCACAGGAAAGGTAACGATAAATGCGAGTACTGTTACACCGATAGAATAAACCGCTGTCTTTACAAACGTAAGCCAGTAGATCTGATCTTGAAAAAATACCAGATAGTTGCTTAAGGAATAAACCATTGCTCCATCATCGGTTTCGAGACGAAATGATCTATACATCATATCCATGTGGGGAATGACTATTAGCACCGCCAACCACAAGATGACAGGAACAATCAATAGATAAAACGTACCTCTTTTGCTCATATCGTTATTCCCGATAACACTTCAGATCGTCTTGATGAATACCGACTTGTAAGTCATCCCCTTCCTGCAGGTTTTCGAATTTTGCGTTTTGTGGAAAAGAAATGAGTACTTCGTCATTGCTCTCTTTTATAAGCACAGATATTTTTGTATTTGATCCATCGAATAGTATTGTTTTAACTTTTGTACTAACCAGATCCACATCGGGTAAATCCTCGGGCGAATCCAGAACGAATGCCTCAGGGCGTATAAAAAGTTTTTTGGGTACAAAGTCAATGCGACTCTTTTTTATCTTTAAGCCATGCTCTGTGGTCAGCACACCATTATTGTAACTAACTACATCGAACTCATTACTTTCCCCAACAAAACCGGCAACAAAGGATGTTTTCGGGTTCTTATACAGGTTTTTTGGTGTATCTATCTGCTCAAACCTGCCTTCATTCATAACTGCCACTCTATCACTCATGACCAGCGCTTCCGACTGGTCGTGGGTGATGTAAATAAATGTTGTACCGATCTCTTTCTGTAAAACTTTAAGTTCCACTTTCATGTGTTCACGAAGCTTTCTGTCAAGTGCGCCAAGGGGTTCATCCAGTAGCAGGATAGAGGGTCGTAATACAAGAGAACGTGCGATTGCCACTCGTTGTCGCTGACCACCGGAGAGCTCTGTTACCTTTTTCTTTTCAAATCCGAGCAGCCCAACACGTTCGAGCATCTCAGCGACTCGAGTTCGCACTTCATTTCTTGGCAGCTTTCGCCTCTGCAAGCCAAAAGCCACGTTTCTTTCCACATTCATCATCGGAAAGAGAGCAAGATTCTGAAAAACGATATTAACAGGTCGCTTTTCAGGAGGAATGCCATTCATTGACACACCACGAACCAGGAGTTCTCCTTCAGTCACCTCCTCAAAGCCAGAGATCATTCGTAGAAGTGTTGTTTTTCCACAACCGGATCCGCCTAGTATTGAAAAGAACCCACCATCTTCAACATTGAAACTAACAGCATCGACAGCCTTATGTTCACCGAATTTCTTCGTGACATTTATTATCTCAAGAACATAACTCATATTAATCCTCGTAAATCTCCCCTCGGTTAGATAAAAACCATCATAACTCTACCCAAATCAGGCTCCCGAGCCTACACATCTAACGAGTTAAAACGTCGATAAGAGCAACTACCTCGCACACCCTTGATGAAAATCTGATGGTTCCTTACACAAATGCAAGTACGGCAAGGGATAGAGGAAGGCGGTCAAGACAGTGACAATGACTACGGATATGGATCTTTGCAATTCGTAATCCGCAGGCCATATCAATGACGAGCTTATCTTTGCTGTTCCCCCCTTCAACAGTAACTGAGAATAACCCTATATAACGACGTACCGCCAAGTACCCCCCACCTGGAAGTGTACAGCATCTCCATCGGGTCCCTACTGAATGGCACATACTGTAACCACCGTATCGGGCCCCCATCCCAGTTTTGCGGTACACTAATTGATAATTTCATCTATGGGTGAGCTAGCTGCCAAAAGGCATATCGGATCACATCAACCGCCTGTAAAGCATCCTTGAACCATTCTTCAGCTTCGCCTCTTCTGAGAGTGGTCCAAGGTTTTCGCAACGAGCACTCTGAAAGGGATTACTTTGCCGCCTTGATTCTGTCAAGCACTCTGGATTCGATTTTTTCAAATCCCGCTGGTACTGGTGGGTGCCATTTAATGTTATCCAGGTCGGCCTGTGGAAATGAACGACTGAAATTCCCCTTTATATCATCATTCAAGAAAGCAAGTGCGCCGTTTGATGCAGTGCCATAGCCCTCTTGATTGGTAAAATAGGCCGCATTCTCCGGTCTCAGCATAAAGTTGATATATTTGTAAGCACCCTCTACATTTTTAGACTTTGCCGGGAGTGCAAAGGTATCAATCCATCCCAATGCGCCACTTCTAGGGGCAATAAAATCGATATCTGGATTTTCCTTATGCAGGGTCCATCCCTTCCCATCCCACCCGGAGATGACATTGGCATCACCACTTTTAATGATCGCTACCTGAGTGTCCCCACTGGTCCAATAGTTCTTAACCAGCTTCTTTCCATCGATAAGCTTTTTCTCAACTCTTTGCATCAACTTCCTGTACGCATCGATGTCATCATACAAAGCAAATGGATCCTCACCCATCCCAAAGGCTGTTGCTATCAGCAATGGTCTCTTCAAGCGGTAGGAAATCTTTCCTGCGTATTTTGGATTCCATAGATCGGACCAGTCATTGGCATCCGGCGCCAGTTTTCTATTTACAATCATACCGGTTGTTCCATAGCAGTGTGGCACAGCGTAACCTTTACCATCTACTGCAGAATTTTTCTTTACGGCATCGACCATTGACTTGGTTAACTGGTTGGTTTTGATTTTGCTGTAATCAATTGGCTGATATACCGGATACTTTTTCTGAACAAATGAGATTCTATCCTGACTGGGTTGAGCCAGGTCAAAGCCTGCACCTCTGGTCGCTCTCAGCTTGGCGATCATCTCTTCGTTATTTGAATAGGTAAGTTTTACGTCGATACCCGTTTCTGCCTCAAATTTCTTGACGAGTTTGGCTGGGGCGTATCCTTTCCATGTCAGCACCCTCAATGTCTCCTTTGCTTCAGCATTTACTGTGAGCATCAAGGAAAGCGCCGTTGCAGTTGCGCAAATCTGGACTACTTTTTTCATAACCTTATCCTCTTCTGTTTTGACTAAACTACATGCAATTACTATTCAAATAGCACACGCTTCTAGATCACGAACCAAATCATTTGTTCTACGTTCTCACACCTTATCCAGCTGACTATCTATGTCGGTATCAGCGAATCACTCTACCCGCCCTGTTTTCCATCTATCTACTCACCCCAATGCTTCGAACAACACCTCTACCACATAGGGATCCACCTGAATGACAGCCACTGCATCAGGGAATAATGAGCGTTGTCGTTCTGCGGGGATATCTTTTACGGTACACACAGCCTTATCTATCCAGCAGCATCAGTTTGTTCTTTGGTGGCAGGAATTAATAATATGCAATTCTACAGTTGCCCTGACATTCCCCCTGAAAAACCCTAAAAGTCAGTCTGTCATTACTCCAGTCCGATACCAGACTTTCTCTCTTCTAGACTCGAAATCACTGACGGTACAACTATGCAGCCAAGAGCTTCAAGGCTTTCAATAACCCATCAGTTGGGCACTGAAAACGGTTGAACCTGGATGATATCCGACTGCTGACGAACTGACATTCCAGGGCTCACTTAGTCCGCTTCCTCGATATCCAAATACAGTGTTTCAGGAAGACGCTTGTCAGACAGGGTTCTCAGCTCAAGTTCCACACGTCGTTCTGGTAAAACGTTTATACTTTTTTCTGCTAGCGTCTCCAGACCAGACTTTAGTGACAATCTGCCTTTTACAGGTTTGTTGACACGTATCTGAATCGATTGACTGTCGGACCGATTCTCTACCTGAATATGACCGTTGTCGGCTATCGCCAAAACCTGCGGGACTGCATATTTAATAAGTGAGTTGTTGGGATAGATAACACTCCGTCGATTGAACTTGTCTAATTTCCCCGCAAGTGCTGCATACACCTGCTGCGCAGTTTCTATACCATGACTCCAGCAAAATCCGGCTGTTTCGACAGGATGGGTCATATTACCCGTAGCGAAATAGTCAGCGTCTGAGCAACGACCGAATTGATCCACAACAGGGTTGCCTGTTGCTTGATCAAACTGTAAATGACTCTTTCTCATCAAGCTTGATTCCGCAATAAACTTCCCGGTGAAGACAACCCCATCACACTCCAGTACGTTAGTTTTGCCTGAAGCCGTCTCAATTTTCACACCACTCACCGTACGCCTTCCCATAATCTCCTGCAACCGGGATCTGCAGTAAATGGGTACACCAAGAAGTCTGGCCAGAAGCTTCAGTCCCAGGTGAGCAGTTATCCTCGGATTTTGTTCGATGATTGCAATGGGTCGAATACCGCTGTGTCTGCAACTGAGCAATGCAGAGAAGGAAACCAGTTCAGAGCCGATAATGACCGGGTTCTTAAACGGTTTTTTGTGCTCCAGATATACCAGGGATTGCAATGCACCAGTAGTCATCACGCCCATTGGGCGTTGCCCGGAGACCAGGCGGGCGGCACGAGTAGTTTCTCTTATACCAGTACTCAGGATTACTTTCCTGGCATTTATATAGTTTAAACCATCTACAGTAGAAAGCTCTAACTGACCACTTTCACCAATCGAGACGACCGTGGTATTCAGACGAACATCCACCCCTTGGCTTTTTGCCGCCGTTGATAACTTCCCTGCATATGAGGGCCCACTCAAAATTCGCCTGAACTCTCTAAGGCCAAAAGGGGAATGCCCACAGTGCCGGGGAATACCCCCCGCCTCGCATTCACGCTCCAGTACAACGACCGAATCCACTCCCAGCCTCTTGAGTTCCGTGGCTGCGGCCAGGCCTGAGGGCCCGCCGCCAATAATGGCTACATCACACTGTTCACGGGTTGAACTACTCATTGCCAGAACCTTTTTGACTGATATCCGAAGCAATTGGTAGCTCAAAAAAGCCTTTGGTTAGTTCACTCAACCGGGCTGAGCAGTAAAATCCCTGGCAGCGACCCATGGTGGCTCGTGTTCGTCGCTTCAATCCTGCCAGACTACCGGCAGCCAACTTGCCTGTGAGCGCTTGTTTGATTTCACGCTGGGTAACCAGTTCACAATGACAAACAATTCCTTCATTGCCTTCTGTTTGCCAGTCACGGGTCGTATGTTCCGCTATCTGCTGTACCGTCGGCCATATACAGGGGGTAGATGGGAAGTGTTTCTGATCAAATACCTGGTAGTCGTCGAAAACGTACTTGGCGATACCCAGTGCTGCGCTTAAACCAGTCGACCTTATCCCGCCAACACTGATGTAATGTTTTTCCTTATAGGTCCGAATACAATAGTCCTTGAATTCTGTGGCGGGACGTATGCCCGCGAAAGTCGCTGTTATGGGTTGTCCAGCCAGTGCTGGAACAATGGATTCACCCTGCCGACACAAAGATCTAAGGGTTGCATCCAAAACCGATGCATCATCTCGGCTGTCCTGTTCCTCTGCGGTAGGCCCTACCAGTAGATTGCCAAAGGCGGTACGGCAAACGACGACACCCTTTGTGATTTCATTGGGAACCGGCAGTACAATAGAGCCGATCAGCTGGCTGGCTGACTTGTCATACACTACAAACTGGCCTTTTCTGGGACGAATTGAAAATGCCTTTTGTCCGATTAGTTTTTCATCCAGTAAGTCGCCATACAATCCTCCACAGTTTATGACAACTTTTGCTTTCCTGATTCCCTGAGTTGTCTTTACAGTCCACAAACTGCCGTCAAACTTACCGCTTAATACTTCACAGTTACATTGTAATTCCGCACCGTTTTCAAGTGCCTGCAACATATAGCTGAAGGGTGCTGTCCAGGGGTCAATAACGTATTCGCGTGGAATTGAAATGCCTGCTCTCAGCCTGGGGGAAAGCTCCGGCTCTCTTTTCCGTATGGATCTGGCACTCAGTAATTCGGCGTCATGCACACCGTTGACAAGGGCTTTTTCCAGGATCCCTTCCAGTTTGCTCTCTTCATCCTCTGTCCAGGCCGTCACTAACGCTCCTGTCGTCAGCAAAGGAAGACCCAGCTTATCTCTGATGTTGAGGTATTCCTGGTAACCTTCAACAATACAGCTGTGCTCTATTGATCCAGCCGGGGCATCAAATCCGGTATGTAAAATGGCACTGTTACCTTTACTGGCACCATTCAGTATGTCTGGACCCTTTTCGACAGCCAGTACTGATGCGCCTTCTATAGCGAACTGGCGAGCCATTGCACAGCCTACGACGCCCGTACCAATGATTATTACTTCGTAATGATTCAACAGAGACCCCAACCAGTATTGTGGTACTTGATGAGTGGTTCAGAAGATTAACCCTGCAATGAGCCTAGTCCATCAATGACCGTATTGTCAACATTATTGACTGTTCGGTCTTTTTTGTGTCTTTTTTGTTGACCAATATTCGATTTCAGGGCTAATATTCTGCTTATAGTTGAAATCTTCGGGGACTAGACAGCGCCTGGGTAAGCGCTTTTTCATCCCGAGCAGGAAGTCCACATCGAACTGGATAGACAGGGTTTCAATGCACCTGGTGTGGTGAACAGTACTACCGATAGTTAAGAGTAGTGTTACTGGCAATAGTTCTTGCTGGATATCCAGCTACCAGAAAGAAGCAAGCAAACACCAGCGACACGGTTGGGTACATGTCCTCACTTGGTGATATGTCACCAGGAGCAATAGGTTTCGTGAAAACTGCAGAGGGTGGCAATGAAAAAAAGGCGACAGACGATAATCGTCGATATAGTACGTAAAAACGGGAAAGCAGATGTTGAAGAACTTGCGGGCTTTTTTGACATATCACGGGAAACTATCAGGCGTGATCTGACCGAACTCTCAAAATCCGGAAAAATCAATAAAGTTCACGGTGGCGCCACCTTACCAGGAGATCATGTAGAAGGTACATTTCAGCAACGAATGTCAGACAATCCGGAAGCCAAGTCCAGAATCGCGTGCACTGCAGCTTCACTAATTACAACGGGTGAAACGATCTTTATAGATACTGGATCGACAACTTTCTATTTTGCTGAAAAGCTTGCAGATAACCTGGCGTTGACCATAGTAACCAACTCTGCAGAGGTGGCAAGATTAGTTGCTTCACCGAATAATGATAACCAAACGTTTTTGCTGGGGGGTGAATTCAACACCCGCAATCAGCAAACGGTAGGAACCATGGTAACTTCCCAGATTCGTTCTTTCCGTGCTCATCATGCCGTACTCACAGTTGGTGCCATTGATGCTGTAACCGGGATCATGGATTTTGATATTGAGGAAGCGCAAGTTGCACGCACTATGATAGAACAGTCCCAGTTTGTAACCATTCTAGTGGACAGTTCGAAATTAAATGGGATAGCCTCCTTTGAAATCTGCCCTCTTTCTTCAATAGATCAATTGGTCTGCGATGTCATGCCACCAACTAACCTGGCCAAAGCCTTGAAGAAAGCCGGGGTGGAAATTATCGTTGCAGAGTAGACTACCCGTTTGCTGAAAATAATGCTCGAGAACATGAATGTGCCCTTAACGCTTATATACTTATGACCATACACATTCAATATGTTAATTGCTCCTACTGTCGTAATGATAATTTTGGGAAGGCCAGATTTGTTCTTGCCTCACCCTGGACTGTGACGTGGTATACCGAGATCTTTTCCGTTACCGGCTAGATTGGTTTGATTGATGAAGTTCGTACCGCTGCAAATAGTAACCACGCTTTAGGGCCTCGGAAATTATGTATCGTCCCATAATGCGCAGGGTGTCAGCACATATTCAAGGCGCAGATGAAAGCGCACATCATTGATTATGCAACTGAATCTGCAACGCAGAAGCTGGGATGAGAGACCAGCAGGATGGGATAATTCGTTTTTTCCGCAGCCCTTAGGTGGCTAGTACTTCCAGATACAGATACCGTCGTTTTTACACTGCAGAGTTTCACCAGGGAAGCCTGACCGGCCCTGCCGCATCACGACGGTCAGAGCCGAGGCCTTCATCGTTGGGGGAAACTGATGTCCTTTTGGGTTCCTGCTACGCCGGGTTATGGATAAGCCGGGTAAACCGATCCAGAAAGCCAGCAAGACTGGATATCTAAGTCTTTCCGCGGCCTTATTGCGAATGACCGTCGCTTGCCATCAGAGCGAATAGCGGTGATAGAAAAACCAGGGTCAATAGAAACCATGGAAAGCCACCACTGACCGATGCCAGGGTTAACGATGCGATAACCAACAGGTAGCCCGTGATGAACACAACCGATGATAAATCGTGCTCATAGCTCGCAATGATTCGGCTGGCTTTTTTTAACCATGCCTGAGGATCAAAGGTATTTTTATGAGCGTGAATGGTATCAGCATCGGTAAAGTTGATGGATGTCATTGTTAGTTCCTCCATATTTTCAACGTAGCAAAATGCTGAGTTTTTTACCCCGCCTTCCGAGCTGATCCAAAGTGACTCGCGGGTTGAGGCAGCTGTGTAATAACAGCTTTGAGCACGCTGGCTAATCGGATCCGGTTATACTCGACACGCCATCCGAGTCTCGACTGCCGATACACTTGACACTAGACCATGGATAGCAATTGTCAACAATAATATTTGTGAGGATGAAAGGGGGATAACCCGATCAAAAGCTCACATCAGGTACGGATCCGAGGACTCTTCTCCAGGGGGAACTGCTCACCCCCCAGAGATTACCTCCCATGGGTGGTCTGTGGAGGAAGTGCCTTTGGCAGGGATGCCTAAGCCAGGTCTACAGGGAGGTATTCACATCGTCTCCCGGAGCAGATCGCCCATGGGAGGTGAGTAGACACCTCCATGGAAACAACCGCCATCGGCTCTCATCGATCCCACTTCACACCAGGTAGATGGGCCAGCCCGCTACTTCAAGAAGAGTGCAATCAGTATTACCATCAATGCCACTCCCTGGAATATAATCCGGGTGTTCATCAGCTTGGCTGAATGGTTCTCATCGTACTCACCACCGCGAACCATTGACAACATACCCCATACAAGGCTGGCAATTGTTGCCAATAACGCCACCACCACCAGAAAAGTAAATAATGTCATTGAGTACTCCTCTCTGCTCAGGTTTCAGGTTGATAGGAATCGTTAAAAGAATACTAGCAGATTAAGTCTAAAAGCACGTAAGCACCAGGGTTTTACTTCCAAAAGGTAACTGCTCATCCCGCAGAATATCGCTGGTCAAGCCAGCGCTCACCCACCATAAACCTGGTCTGCCCCATGCTGCTCAATAAAGAAATGCTGTCAATCCACCCAGTGAAGCACATTGCGGATGACAGACCAGCGTGGCTCTTTTGATTCAGTTTGTTTGCCCTGAATCCAATACTCCTGAAGTTTTCTCATCACACCATTCTTCGTGTTGAGGTCTATGGTGACATTGATGTAATCGACCATGTCTCGATCGCCTGCTTTGACGAGGAAGACCAGCGGTACAGCCACAATATCGGGTTTAGGAACGACGACAGAGAAGTCAGGGTAAACCAAACTCCAGGCAGAACCGGCTTCGGCGGTGAAAACAAGTGCGTCGAGCTCTTCAGACTTATCCCGAAAGAATATCCTGGGAGAGTCGAGCAGCACGATTTCCGCCTGTGGCAGATACTGCTGAAGCCTGTCTACATAATAGGGTAGATTCGGAACGCCGATACGCAATTGCTCACGGCTCTTGATCTCATCGCGGTCGCTGAACTCAGCTCGTAGATGATCACGTACCACAAATGCAATGTTCTCATCCATGTAGGGCTTGGAAAAAGAGGCACTTGCCAGATATTCTGGTGTCATGGGCACACCACCTGCGATAATGTCACATTTTCCCTCCTTCAGAAATTGCGCCGCAAGACTGGTGTCGATACGCGCCAGCACAGGAGATACACCGAGCTGCTTAGCCAGTATATGCATCAATTCGATATCCAGCCCAACCACTTGGCCCGAAGTGTTGACAAAAGCGAAAGGCAGGCGGTCACGGCTGAAGCAGATACGCAGGGAATTTCGCTTTCTGATTCTGTCGAGCGTCGGAAGCTCGGCAGCGAGGTCACGGGCAGGCAGTAGCTTCAGTTGCTGTGACGCGGCTGAAGCGGGAGCATTCAACAGTTTCATATCGACCAGGTTACGGTACCCTTCGTAGTCTGGCTGAGCCGCATAGGTAAAAAAGACTCGGATCCCAATCAAGGTCACGATGACAGCAACGGTTGAAACAGCTGCATACCGCAGTATTCTTCTGCTCCGGACGACAAGTACCCCTCCCATCGCACATCCACCCAGTAGAGCCAATACCATCACATTCATGGCTGCCACCATGGTGCCAAACCGGCTGGCGATTACATCTACCGCGATAAAAAGATCGATCAGGTCTACGGGAAGCTGGAGCTTGTTGAGCAGAAACAATATGGCCGTGATGGTTGCGCCGAAAAAAGTAAAGAAACCGGTCACCGCAAACTCAAGGTATCGGCTCAATGGGACATCTGAGCCGATAAACCACCCGCCAAACAAGACGAATGTCAGAGAAAGCAATTTACCAAGATTTGGAAAATTGAAAGAGGCCGGCACGAGCACATCAACCGCTGTTTCCGCCTCCTCCCCTTCCACTTTGACCTCGCTGAGCAGTCGTTTTGACTCATCAGCCAGAAGCGGCAGAACAACGAGTAGATTGCCGGTGGCGAAAGCGGTAAGGAGCGCCCCCCAGGAGCCACGTATTACGTCCCGATAACGAATCGAGGTAAGTGCGCTGACCAGGCCGGGCAGGATGATAAAGGTGGCGAGTATTGCGATGGCGGTGTGAGTCAGGACATAAACCTGAATTTTGTTGAAATCGGAAAGCTCATAAGTTCCGGAAGCGTTTGCAACGATGGCAAAAACACCATAGGGCGACAAACGTGAAATAAACTGTGCAACATGCATCAGTGCATCGGCCAGCGTACTCAGGTCGCCTATGATTCGCTCTTTGTCTTTGACGCTCATCAGGGCGCTACCCAGAGCAAAGCAAAACAGGACTACTGCCGGCACCACGCCGTTGGCCAATGAGTGAAAAGGATTGACAGGAACGTAAAGACTTAGAAAGTCAAACGGTTTCTGTTCTTCGACCAATGCCGTGCTGAAAAAGCTGGCCGATTTCCAATCGGGAAAAGCCAGCGGGAATATCAAAACGAGTACTATCCCAATGGCTGATATCAAGGCAAGCACCAGCCCACCGTTGAGTGCAAGTTTCCCTGCTTGCCTGGGGTTCAGGCACCCGAGACCGGCAATAAGCGATACCACCACATAAGGGAGCACCGTCATCTGCAGGAGGCCGACGAAAGCTTGCCCGAAAACATTAAAAACCTGGGCTAAGTCACCAAGAAAAACCCCCATGCCCGCGCCCAGGGTGAACCCCAGGAGTACCTGGGTGGAAAGACTCATTGATCGCCGCGTCTTCTCAGTCAAACCATATCCTCAGCATTATGTAGTCGTTATTCGACTGCGACAGTTTACAGAAATGACTGGGGACAAACCACGTTTCGGCTAAAGCAAACAACTAATAAGAGTGAAGGCAGGGATGCCAAAAGTCATAGCGGCAGCAATCGACACACCCCACTAATTTCCCACGAGGAGTATCTGAAGGTCACCTGTCGGAGCAGTACGGTTACTCCATCCACGCCCGCATACTGATGACCCACCATATCCATAGGCTTGCCCTGCCCTTTCCCACAAGTCAGCAGGCATCTACACTCCTACCCAGCAGGTATCCCTCACACAGGATCTGAAGAATCGCGTACCCCCTCCACATTATCTGATGCCCTGGAGGCGGATC
>JAAELC010000334.1 GCA_024227135.1 Gammaproteobacteria bacterium | reverse complement strand
TCTGGATACTTATTAATTTCTGCGGCCCTTACCCCGGATGCCTGGCTGTTTATAATCCGGAAAGCTGGAGGGGTAACTGGAAGCACCGGGTAAGCCTCCCAGTATTTACCCGG
Organism: Gammaproteobacteria bacterium; assembly: GCA_024227135.1. Lineage (GTDB taxonomy): Bacteria > Pseudomonadota > Gammaproteobacteria > Chromatiales > Chromatiaceae > JAHEHQ01. The sequence continues at coordinate 9,936 of JAAELC010000334.1, read as the reverse complement.
TTGACACGATGAGGTATCGATCATGGGAACTGAACTATCCGGAAAATGCTGGAATTGTAGCGTCGAACTGGGTCCCCTCGACTATGGCCGAGAGGATGTCTGCAGCGGCTGCAGAAAACCCGTGAGGGTTTGTCGGAATTGCCGCTGGTATTCACCGGGACGCCCCAATGCCTGCGAGGAACCCATGGCCGAAGAGGTGATGGATAAAGAGCGGGCAAATTACTGCGGGTTTTTTGAGCCCACCACTCCGGCAGACAAATCCGGAGACACTCCATCGGCAGATGAACTGAAAAAAGCAGCGGAAGACCTGTTTAAGTTCTAGCACCAGGCCTATGTGAGTTCAATGGAGTACCAGGCACCTGCCGGGGCCGGGGATTGCCAGATCACAATCCGGGGGTTGGTTGGAGCATACTGATTGGGTTTCTGATATTCTGGTCAGCCAGCTTCCGGTAATCGCCGGGATCACCAGGGTTTCTCGGGAACCAGCAGGATTAAGCGTTCATGGGCCGAATCATCTGTGTAGCGAATCAAAAGGGTGGGGTTGGCAAGACCACCACTGCCGTCAATCTGGCAGCGTCCCTTGCCGTCATGAAAAGAAGGGTGCTACTGGTGGACGTGGATCCCCAGGGAAATGCCACCATGGGTTGCGGTGTCAACAAGCATGATCTGGACAGGTCCAGTTGTGACGTTCTGCTGGGTGATGCAAAATTGAAAGAAGCGGTGGTTCCCGCGCCGGAGGCAGGCTTTGATGTGCTTCCGGCCAACTCTGATCTGACCGCTGCGGAAGTTGGTCTGATGAATGCCGCGCTGCGGGAAAAACGTCTCTCCCTGGCATTGACGGAAGCGAGAGAGCACTACGATTTCGTTGTCATCGATTGTCCTCCCTCCCTCAACATGCTGACCGTCAATGCATTGGTGGCAGCAGACGGGGTGCTGATACCGATCCAGTGCGAGTACTACGCGCTGGAAGGTCTTTCTGCTCTGATCAGCACCATTCGCCAGATTCAGGGCAGCCGGAACAAGAGCCTGATACTGGAAGGAATCCTGCGTACCATGCACGATCCGCGCAACCGGCTTACCAACGAAGTCTCCTCCCAGTTGATACATCACTTTAACGATAAAGTGTTCCGTACTATCATTCCGCGCAATGTAAGGCTGGCTGAGGCGCCAAGTCATGGTCTGCCGGTTTTGCTGTATGATAAGTATTCACGCGGCGCGGTTTGCTACATGGCATTGGCAAGCGAATTCCTGCGGCGCGACGAACAAAGATCCGATTCCTCCTGAATAAACGATAGAAAGCTATGGCAGCAAAAAAACGCGGTCTGGGCCGGGGACTGGATGCACTTCTGGGGGGGGATGCCGACACCGGTGGCAAGGCGGTCGTCGATTCCTCCACAGAAACTGGTCCAAATGTGCTCCCCGTGGATCTTATCGAGCGGGGACGTTTCCAGCCGAGGCGGGATTTCAATGCGGAGAGCCTGCAGGAACTCACGGACTCGATTGCGGCACAGGGTGTGGTACAGCCGATTGTGGTTCGGCCACTGGCTGAAGGTCGTTTTGAGATTATTGCCGGAGAGCGGCGGTGGCGGGCTGCGCAGCAGGCTGGTTTGAGCGATATTCCGGTGGTCGTCCGGGACGTACCGGACAAAACCGCCATGGCAATGGGATTGATCGAGAACATTCAACGAGACGACCTCAATCCTCTCGAGGAATCGTCAGCGTTGAATCGTCTGCTGAGCGAATTTGAGCTTACTCATCAGCAGATCGCACAAGCGGTTGGGAAATCCAGAACCACGGTGACCAACCTGCTTCGATTGCTGGACCTCAATGAAGATGTCAAACAGCAGATCGAAAAGCGACATCTAGAAATGGGACATGCCCGCGCCCTGCTGGGGCTCAAGGGGCAGGCTCAGAGTGATACCGCCAGAAAGGTGGTTGCCCAGGGATTGTCAGTTCGGGAAACAGAAAAGCTGGTCCGGCGCATTCAGGGAGAAGGGAACAGTAATGGTGAAGGTTCTCCCGCTGCCCCCAAAGAAGATCCCAATGTGCGCAGGCTGGAAGGTAATTTGACCGATAGACTTGGTGCGATGGTCAAGATACAGCAATCCGGTTCGGGCAAAGGCAAGCTGGTTATTAGTTACAACACGCTGGATGAGCTCGAAGGAATTATTGCCCACATTCAGTAGTGACCCCGCTCCATACTCGTCAACATTCCTGGATTTCCACGGTTCGGCTGGTGCGGGCCGCAGACAGTTTCATTCCCCTGTTCAATACTGCTGCCCGGGATCGGCGATCATGTTTTCATGGCAGAAATACGCTTGATAATAACTCACCCGGGCATGAAAAATTCTATGCACCTATCTTTTGACCTTATCCGCACAAGCGGTTTATAATACGCCCTCTTTGGTGGGCGGATATTTACTCGGGGAATTTGTAGTGGCAGGTATGGACCTGACCCGCAAAAGACAAGCCTACCGTGTAGTTTCCGCGCAGTTGGTGGTAACACTGATTGCGACTGTGGTTCTGCTCTTTCCCGGATGGGTATATGCCTTGTCGGGCTTTGCTGGCGGTCTGATCGCTACCGCTGCAAATGCTGCCTTCGCTATTGGGGTATTTGTTCATTTTCGAGCGCAGGAACCTGGTAAGCTGCTTGGTCATTTTTATAGGGCGGAGTTAGTGAAGCTCGTCCTGACCGCGCTGTTGTTCGCAGGGGTGTTTATCTGTTTTGATCCCTTGAGCCCTGGCGCACTGTTCGGTGTATATGTGCTGGTACAGATTACACCGATGCTGGTTGCACACGTTCTGACTTAACGACGAATCGGTATTGACAAGATTATGGCTGGCGACACACTGACTTCCGGCGAGTACATCAAACATCACCTGACCAACCTCACCTTCGGACAGACATCCGACGGCTCCTGGGGTGTTGCCCATTCGGCAGCAGAGGCCAAAGCAATGGGTTTCTGGGCGATCAACCTGGACACCATGTTCTGGTCGATCATTCTGGGTGTGGCATTCCTCTACTTCTTTAAGAAGGTCGCGGATAATGTGACCACCGGGGTGCCGGTGGGTATGCAGAATTTTGCGGAGTGGATCTGCGAATTTATCGATACCAGCGTTCGCGGCTCGTTTTCTGCAAAAAATGATTTGGTGGCGCCGTTGTCGCTGACCATATTTATCTGGATTTTTCTGATGAATCTGATGGATCTGGTTCCCGTGGACGTGATACCCGAGCTGAGCAAACTATTGGGCATACACTATATGAAGGTGGTCTCCACTACCGATCCCAATGCCACATTTGGCATGGCGATCGGGGTGTTCGTGCTGGTGCTCTACTACACCATCAAGATCAAGGGAATAGGCGGGTTCCTGGGTGAGCTGACCCTCCAGCCTTTCTCGTCGACGAATCCGATCATTAAAGTTCTCTTCATTCCGATCAATTTCGTACTTGAATTCGTCAGCCTCATTGCCAAGCCAGTCTCTCTCGCCCTGCGACTCTTCGGTAACATGTACGCAGGTGAAATGATCTTCATCCTGATCGCAATTATGTACAGCACCGGACTGACCCTCGGATTGTTTGCCGGCGTACTTCAGCTGGGCTGGGCTATTTTCCACATCCTGATTATTACGCTGCAGGCCTTTATCTTCATGACACTGACCATCGTGTACATGGAAATGGCTCATAACGAACACTGATTTTTTAGATACCTGATTTTAGCTAAACAACTCACCTAAACACGGGAGACCAAAATGGAACAAGCACTGATGTATATCGCCGGCTCAATTATGATGGGTCTGGGGGCCCTGGGAGCCGCCGTAGGTATCGGCGTCCTGGGTGGACGTTTTCTGGAAGGCGCCGCGCGCCAGCCAGAGTTGATACCGATGCTGCGCACCCAATTCTTTATTGTCATGGGTCTGGTAGATGCCGTGCCCATGATTGCAGTGGGTCTGGCCATGTACGTTCTGTTCGCCGTTGCCGGCTAATTTCGACAATATGAGCAAACGGACTGTCATCTCGACTGACAGCGAGGAATTACCTGGATGAACATCAATCTGACTCTTATAGGTCAGCTTCTCTCCTTCGTGATATTTGTATGGTTCACCATGAAGTATGTGTGGGGCCCGATCACGGGGGCACTCGAGGAGCGCCGCAAAGGGATCGCCGATGGACTTGCTGCTGGAGAAAAGGGCCAGCAACAGCAGGAGTTGGCGAAAGAGCGCGCCAAAGAAGTCCTCAAGGATGCCAAGGCACAGGCTGCCGACATCGTTGGGCAAGCCCAAAAGCGCGCCGCGGAAATTATTGACGAAGCCAAAGGCGATGCCCGTGTAGAGGGTGAACGTCTGATAGTCGCTGCACGAGCCGAGATAGATCAGGAAGTCAACCGGGCCCGGGCGCACTTGAGAGAAAAACTGGCTGCGCTGGTTGTGTCAGGCGCAGGAAAGATTCTCAAGAAAGAGATCAACGCCGACGTGAACAAAAATATCGTCGATAGTCTGGCCAAAGAACTCTAAGGCATCGCTATGGCAGGAGACAACACGACAATCGCCCGTCCATACGCTGAAGCGGTGTTCGCGCGAGCCGAAGAAACTGCAACGTTGGACAAATGGTCGGAGCAGCTGGAGTACCTCGCCGTTATTGTGGTAGACCCACAATTGGCAGGTGTTATTGCTGACCCGCTGTTCGGTCGGGACAAACTGACGTCACTGTTGCTCGAGATCGTCGGTGATGACCTGGATCTTGAAGGAAAGAACCTGGTTAAACTGCTGATCGAGAACAACCGCCTGACGGTTTCACCCGACATTGCGGAGATGTACGAACACCTGAAGGCAGAGAGTCAACGGAGAATGACGGTTCACGTTCGCTCAGCCTATGTTCTACAGCCAACCCAGATAAATCACATAGCCGATGCGCTCAAGGCCAGATTGGGCCGGGAGATCACTATAACCTCGGAGAAAGATTCCAGCTTGATAGGTGGAATCCATATTCGCGCCGGGGACATCGTGATCGACGGTTCCATCAGTGGGCAACTGCAGCAACTGGCGAACGAATTGGGAATTTAAACGAGAAGCCACTATGCAACTCAATCCATCCGAGATCAGTGAACTGATCAAAAGTAAGATCGAAAACTTCGATCTAAAGACCGAAGCCCGTAACGAGGGCACGATCATCAGCCTGACTGACGGTATCACCCGCATTCACGGTCTTGATGATGCCATGTCCTACGAAATGCTGGAGTTTCCCGGCAATGTTTTCGGTCTTGCCCTTAACCTGGAACGGGACTCCGTGGGCGCTGTTGTACTGGGTGAGTACACGAACCTCAGTGAAGGCGATCCGGTTAAATGTACCGGACGTGTATTGGAAGTGCCTGTAGGCGAAGGCCTGCTGGGTCGGGTTGTCAATGCACTCGGAGATCCGCTGGACGGAAAAGGTCCTGTGGAAGCGACTGGAAGTTCTCCCCTGGAAAAAGTTGCACCGGGTGTCATCAGCCGTAAGTCGGTAGACCAGCCGGTTCAGACAGGTCTCAAGGCCATCGATGCCATGGTTCCTGTCGGACGGGGCCAACGCGAGCTTATTATTGGCGACCGGCAGACTGGTAAAACGGCCATCGCCGTGGATGCCATCATCAACCAGAAAGGTACAGGTGTTAAGTGTATCTACGTGGCGATTGGACAGAAAAACTCTTCCATCGCCCAGGTGATGCGTAAGCTGGAAGAACACGATGCGATGAAACATACCATCATCGTGGCCGCTCCCGCTGCTGACACTGCAGCCATGCAGTTTCTGGCCCCCTACGCCGGCTGCACCATGGGAGAGTATTTCCGGGACAAAGGCGAAGATGCACTGATCATTTACGATGATCTGACCAAGCAGGCGTGGGCCTATCGCCAGGTTTCCCTGCTGCTGCGCCGTCCGCCGGGTCGTGAGGCCTATCCCGGTGACGTGTTCTATCTGCACTCCCGTCTGCTGGAAAGAGCAGCGAGGGTTAACGACAAATACGTCGAGAAGGAAACCGGTGGAAAGGTCAAGGGCCAGACAGGATCATTGACCGCTCTGCCGATCATTGAAACCCAGGCCGGTGACGTATCCGCATTTATCCCGACCAATGTGATCTCCATTACGGACGGGCAGATTTTCCTCGAAGCGGACCTGTTTAATGCCAATATCCGCCCGGCAATCAACGCCGGCTTGTCGGTCTCCCGTGTGGGTGGTGCTGCTCAGACCAAGATCATCAAGAAACTCGGTGGTGGTGTACGTCTTGCGCTGGCCCAGTACCGTGAGCTGGCCGCCTTCTCACAGTTTGCCTCCGATCTTGATGAAGCGACGAGAAAGCAGCTCGAAAGGGGCGAAAGGGTGACTGAGTTAATGAAGCAGGCTCAGTATTCGCCACTGAGCATCGCGGAAATGGCCACATCTCTGTTTGCCGCCAATGAAGGTTATCTTGACGATGTGCCGGCCAACAAGGTGGTTGACTTCGAAGCGGCTCTGCATGGCTATATGAAGAGCAGTCGCAAGGAATTGATGAGCACCATCAATGAGAAAGCGGACTACAACGACGAGATTAAGGCGTCGCTGGATGAAGCCATGAAGGATTTCAAGGCTAACAACGCATTTTGAACCGTTGTATTTTTGAGTTGAAACAGAAGGGCTGAACATGGCAGGCGCAAAAGAGATCCGAACTCAGATCGCCAGTATCAAAAATACGCAGAAAATCACTTCCGCAATGGAAATGGTGGCGGCAGCCAAGATGCGCAAAGCGCAGAACCGGATGGCAGCCACCCGCCCCTATGCTGAGAAAATGCGGCAGGTCATCGGGCATTTGGATCAGGCACATCCTGAGTACAAACACAGCTTTATGACTGAGCGGGAGGTCAAACGGGTTGGGTATATCATCGTCTCCTCCGACCGCGGGCTGTGCGGCGGGTTGAATAACAATCTGTTTCGTGCGCTGGTCAAGGAGATAAAGGCACAGGATGACGATGGGGTAAAATCCAGCTTCTGTACTGTTGGTAGCAAAGCACTTGGTTTTTTCCGGCACTTTGGCGGCAAGGTAATGGCACAGATTACCCAGATAGGTGATAAACCCCATATCGAAGACCTTATCGGTACCGTCAAAGTGATGCTGGATGCTTATGAGGCTGGGGAAGTCGACCGGATATACGTCTGCTATAACCGGTTCGTCAACACCATGACCCAGGAACCTACGATCGAGCAGCTGGTACCGATCACCTCGAAAGAGGAAGAAAACCTGAGCCACCACTGGGACTACATCTATGAGCCAGACTCGAAAGATGTTCTGGACAACCTGCTGAGTCGTTATCTCGAGGCGCTGGTTTACCAGTCGGTAGTGGAAAACGGGGCCTCGGAACAGTCATCCCGTATGGTGGCTATGAAGTCTGCAACCGAGAACGCGGATGGTCTGATCGACGAGTTACAGCTGGTGTACAACAAGGCCCGTCAGGCAGCCATTACTCAGGAAATCTCCGAGATTGTGAGTGGGGCGGCTGCGGTTTAACTAACAGTGTGGTTCGGGTTCTCGCCCGGCACGGCATCGGCCTCTTGCGGCCTGCATAGAAATTACGAAATAACGAGGAACCAGAAATGAGTTCAGGTAAAGTTGTAGAAATCATCGGTGCCGTGGTGGACGTTCAGTACCCCATGGGAGAAATGCCGAAGGTCTACGAAGCATTGAAGATCGAAGAAAACGGCCTGACCCTGGAAGTGCAGCAGCAGTTGGGAGACGGCGTGGTGCGTACTATTGCCATGGGCTCCACTGATGGTTTGAAGCGGGGTGTTATTGCTGAAACCACCGGTTCTGCGATCATGGTGCCGGTCGGCCAGGATACCCTCGGGCGGGTGATGGACGTATTGGGTGAACCTGTGGATGAGCAGGGGCCGGTTAAAGCTACCAAGAAAATGCCCATTCACCGCACTCCACCCGACTTTGAAGACCAGGCCACCACCACCGAGGTGCTGGAAACCGGTATCAAAGTGATCGACTTGATCATGCCCATCGCCAAGGGTGGCAAGATTGGTCTGTTCGGGGGCGCCGGCGTGGGAAAGACAGTCACCCTCATGGAGCTCATTCGAAATATTGCGGTTGAGCATTCCGGCTTCTCAGTATTTGCAGGTGTTGGCGAGCGTACTCGTGAAGGGAATGACTTTTACTACGAGATGGAGGAAGGTGGCGTTCTGGATAAAGTGGCCCTGGTGTACGGGCAGATGAACGAGCCCCCCGGTAACCGCTTGCGGGTAGCCTTGACCGGACTGACGATTGCCGAAAATTTCCGCGATGAAGGGCGTGACGTACTGATGTTCGTGGATAACATCTACCGTTATACCCTGGCGGGTGTGGAGGTATCAGCGTTGCTGGGTCGTATGCCTTCTGCGGTGGGTTACCAGCCTACGCTGGCAGCTGAAATGGGTGCCTTGCAGGAGCGTATTACTTCTACGAAAACCGGTTCTATCACTTCATTCCAAGCAGTGTATGTACCAGCGGACGATCTTACCGATCCCTCCCCTGCCACCACGTTTGCGCATCTGGATGCTACCCTGGTACTGTCCCGTCAGGTTGCGGAACTGGGTATCTATCCGGCAGTGGATCCCCTCGATTCCACAAGCCGTATTCTTGATCCCAACGTTGTGGGTCAGGAACACTATGATGTCGCCCGTGCAGTACAGGGAACCTTGCAACGCTATAAAGAGCTCAAGGACATCATCGCGATTCTCGGTATGGATGAGTTGTCAGAAGAAGATAAATTGACGGTGTCCAGAGCCAGAAAAATTCAACGTTTTCTGTCCCAGCCCTTCTTTGTGGCGGAAGTGTTTACCGGTTCGCCTGGAAAGTATGTCAACCTCAAAGATACCCTGGCAGGATTCAAGGCGATCATTGATGGTGAGTATGACCACCTTCCTGAACAGGCGTTCTACATGATAGGTGGCATCGAGGAAGCTGCACAGAGTGGGGCCGCAAGCTGACGCGGGGGGAGACCTTTATGGCAATGACAATTCATGTAGACATCGTAAGCGCCGAAGGTGCTATCCATTCCGGTCTTGCCGAGATGGTCTATGCGCCGGGGGCAATGGGCGAATTGGGCATTGCCCCTCGTCATACACCGCTGGTGACCCGTCTGAAGCCAGGCGAAGTTCGCGTGGACTCAGGCAAAGGGGAGATGCAGCACTTCTACGTATCTGGCGGAATTCTGGAAGTTCAGCCACATATCGTGACAGTACTCGCAGATACCGCTGTTCGAGCCCACGACTTGGACGAAGCGGCAGCCGAGGATGCGAAAAGGCGGGCTGAAGAAGCTTTATCCGGTCAGCAGGCCGACTTTGAGTATGCGAAGGCTCAAGCCGAGTTGGCCGAGGCCGTTGCCCAGTTGAGAGCTATTCAGCGGGCACGTAAAGCCAAGTAAGGTATCACTATCGAAAGAAGTACTGATGGTTCTTCGCCAGCAAAAAGCCCTTCTATAAGAAGGGCTTTTTGTTTGGTGAATTGAAAACTTGAGGAGTGATCAGTCAGACGATTTAAAAGGTGCCCATTGATGTACCCGGAAACATTGGATATTTCCTACTGAGTGGGTTCGACAACTTTTTTCTCGCTAAGGGTTGTCTTTCTGTCGCCAGTTACCCGAACAACGAATCAGGCTAAAGGCTCAGAAGAGAGCTATTACAGTATTCTGGCCATAATTCTGGTTACAGCCCCACCTTGTCGGTATCCGGTGTTTTAGGGCGCGCCGCAAAGCAGGTTGCATGCTCCTATAAATCAGCTCCGGGGCGAATGGCACATACTTAAGCTAAAAAGCCCCGTCATTGCGAGCGAAGCGTGGCAATCTCCCTTGTCGTGCCGGGGTTCTGGAGATTGCTTCGTGCCTCTTGAAGAACTTAACCTACAGTTCCTCATCGATTTGTGACCACGCAGCGGGGTGAGGGGCTCG
>JAAELC010000333.1 GCA_024227135.1 Gammaproteobacteria bacterium | reverse complement strand
TGCAGGAGCAGCTCAACCAGCTGGCCGATGCTGTTGAAAACCAGCCTGCCACCAAGGCCAGTAAAGTCCATATCGGCGGTTATGGTGAACTGCACTACAACAATCTGGAAAAGCCGGATGGCGAAGAGTTCAAACAGCTCGATTTCCACCGCTTTGTGCTGTTCTTCGGTTATGACTTCTCCGACAGCATTCGCTTTCATTCCGAGATCGAAATTGAGCACGCATTTATCGAGGACAATAATGACGACTCTGGTGATACAGCTCCCGGTGCAGTCGAACTCGAACAGGCCTACATCGAGTTTGACCTGACCGAGAACATGGAAGCCAAAGGCGGCCTGTTCCTCATCCCTGTAGGCATTCTCAACGAAACCCATGAGCCCCCGACTTTCTATGGTGTCGAGCGCAACCCCATTGAAAAGAACATCATCCCCTCGACCTGGTGGGAAGGCGGTGCTGCATTGACCGGCCGTTTCGGTGGTTCGGGTGTTAGCTATGACCTGGCCATCACTTCAGGTCTTGATGATGGCACAGACATTCGTGGAGGACGGCAAAAAGTCGCCAAGGCCACTGCCAATGATCCCGCCTATACCGGTCGCCTGAAATATACCGGGCTGCGGGGACTGGAACTGGCGGGAACGGCCCAGTACCAGTCAGATATGACACAAGGTACAGACCCGACAGTCAACGATGCCACATTGCTGTCTGCACACGCCATTTATAATATCAGCCAGTTCCAGTTGCGCGCACTCTATGCGAACTGGGATATCGATGTAACTTCTAATGCATCCGCTGCTGACCAGGCCAAAGATAAACAGGACGGTTACTACCTGGAAG
>JAAELC010000332.1 GCA_024227135.1 Gammaproteobacteria bacterium | reverse complement strand
TGCCAGCACTTCGTCATCAAGGGTATCCCCTTCGCGTCCGTACTCCCACGCACCTGCTTTAGTGAATTTCAGGTAGCTAACCTCACCGCCACCCATTGAGCCAACCGTCAGCAGTGACTCTGCAAGGTCAGTTGATAAGGCGTTCCCACCGCCAGCTTCTACAGGAAAAAAATTGTTTGTCATGTTACATGTACCTCTGTGATACGTTTATGTATTAAATAATTCTAACTGCTTCGCAGCCGCTAGAAGGTTAGCAGGAGACTCTACAGCCTCCCGTTTATCAGACTCCTGGACAAGGGCATAACCCCGGTCTGGTCGTTCTGATAATTCGTCAATGACTGAGCCATCGACAAATTCTTTTAACTCCTTTTTCAACTGAGTGGGTGTGCGTAAGGATAGTTCGTTGTACACCTTAGCAGGTGCGTCACCCATAAACTCCATCAACACCTTCTCAGCCTCCTCCTTGTCCTTCCATGTCAGCCTTCCGGTCTTGTTGACCAGCTTGTAGCCGGGTACGGTCAGTCCAGCAGTGGCTGCGAGTTGTGTTGACCGCTTCCACACGGAGGTTATCCAGGGGTCTAGTAGCTCCGCGTAGTGCAGAGCCTTGGCCCAACCTTCCGGTGAGAGTCCGTCTAATGACAGTGAGGCCGCGTTGACTGCGAGTTCATGCTTGATTGTACAGGAGGCCGCGACCGGGCAATACTTGCACCACTCGCCAGCAGCCAGGTGGTCGGATACCATAGCCTCCTCCACCTTCTCCATGAACGCCGCAATCTCAACCGTGTTGGTGTCCCACATCTTCACTGGGTCGCGTTCATCGGGTGGCTGGACGATCACCAACCGGACTTTCTTCCATACGTCCAGCAGACCTAAGGTCTTAAGCACCATCCCTGCGTATATCATCAACTGATAATTCTCGACAGGTGACACTAAGTGAGAGCCGGTCTTCAGGTCAATGACCACCACTCGGTCATAGTCAACCAGCACACAGTCTGGAGTGCCGTACAAGTCATCGTCCCACATGTCCCGTTCCTCGACCATCATTGTAGATCTTTTCTTCATCATTCTACGCTGCATCTCCTCCACTGCGTCAGCGTACTCCATCGCCATATTGATCATGTCAATATCAACTTTATGGTCGTTGAACTCACCAACCTCCTCCCATTTACCCCATTGGGCACCGACCACAAACCCTTCGGTCGGGTCGAGCAGTAGTGCCTCGCCCATTGCGTGTATGACCGTGCCACGTGCCGTGTGGATCGTGTGACTATCGGGCAGGGGATGGAGTTTATCGGTTAATTTCACTGACCC
>JAAELC010000331.1 GCA_024227135.1 Gammaproteobacteria bacterium | reverse complement strand
TCGTAGCGAGGGCAAGACTGGTTGAGTCAGATTTTTCGATCATTTGAGGCGAATAGTGGGCCTATTTAACGAAAATGATCGGGAAATCTGGCCAATCAGGCTGGTCCGCAGTAGATCAGGCTATTCTAGGACAGGCTCCTAGCAGCACCGCCGAACAGGGTTTTTACCCAGATCGGTGCGACCTGAACGCAGTACGGAGCCTTTTCATGTGGTTGAAAGAATACTATTCAGAGAATCGACAGGGTGTCCGGTTCTCACGAAGCCAGGGTAGCGGTTTTGCAAAGCAGGTGGCGGATGATTTCAATCCTCTGCACAACGAAGATGCCAAGCTGTTCTGCGTACCCGGGGATCTGCTGTTTGCTTTTACAGTGGCCAGATATGGCGTGAGCCGGCGGATGAGCTTTGTTTTTACCGGGATGGTCGGTGACAATGTGGTACTGCAGTTTCCTGATTTGCCAACCCACAGGCTCGATATCATGGATACCGAGGGAAAAGCCTATCTGGAGGTAGAGCGGGAACATGAATGTAGTTCCGATCCTCTGCTGATTGAATCGCTGACCCGGAGCTATGTGAAGTTTTCCGGCCAGAACTTCCCTGGGATTCTGGTGCCCCTGATGGCAGAGCATGGGGTGATGATCAATCCTGCACGCCCGCTGGTCATCTATCAAAGCATGGAATTTGAATTGCAACGATTGAATATTGAATCACCGGAGCTGGAACTTGTGAACTCGGTGCTGGAAGTTAAGGGCAAGAAGGGTAACGTCCACCTGGAATTCCAACTGACTGCTTCGGGTGTACCCGTGGGCCGGGGGACCAAATACATGGTTTTGCGTGGGCTTCAGGCCTATGACCAGGACTGTGTTGGAGATATGGTGGACACTTATCTGTCAAGTAAAGAAGCCTATGCCTGTTGAGGGTGATATCGGGTGGTTGGAGTGGCCATGTCGAGGGACACAGTCTATTGGGCTTGTTGAAACTGGGGGATCCGGTTAATGCAAGTGTTGCTCATTGATGATCATGCTCTTTTCCGGGTGGGTCTCCAGGAACTTCTGGAGCGCCGTGGGATTCATGTGATAGGTGCGCTCGGGGATTGTCTGCAGGGTGTCGAGGTGGCCGAGAAATCTCAGCCTGATGTGATTCTGCTGGATATGCGCATGCCGGACATGAGTGGAGTGGAAGTATTGAAAAATCTGCGCGCCCGAAAATTGAGCATGCCTATCGCCATGCTGACGACCAGTGAAGAGGAAAAAGACGTTATTGCTGCATTGCAGAATGGGGCCCAGGGCTATCTCCTGAAAGATATGGAACCTAATGAACTCATCACTGCACTTCGTGATATCGTCGATGGTAAGACGGTGGTGGCGAAGGAACTGACCGGTATTCTTGCCAGAGCGGTTCAGGGAGAAGGAGATACGGAGAGTGTGCCGGACACCTTTACGGCACTGACTCCCAGGGAACGGGAAATTCTGTGCCATCTGGCATCAGGGCAGAGCAATAAAGTGATCGCACGGGATCTGGGAATATCCGATGGCACCGTGAAACTGCATGTGAAAGCGATCCTGAGAAAACTCAAGGTGCATTCCAGGGTCGAAGCAGCCGTAATTGCGGTAGAGCGCAATTTTTGCTCCAGGCAGTGACGATAGTCAGCAGTTTTGCAGGGTTGGAACGAATTCTCCTCCTGCTGCTCGCCCCCCAGAGATTACCCCCCATGGGCGGTCAGTGGAGGACGTGTCTTTGGTATGGATGCCAAACCCAAGCCTACTGGGAGGTATTTACGGCGTCTTCCGCAACAGATTGTCCGTGCGGGGTGAGTAGTTACGATTAGAGATGATCCCGGAGCAGCCGTTAAGGCCAACGCGCCCGCGGTGGATTGAAGCTGGGTCAAGCGGAGGGTGATGGGCTAGATGGGGTATCCAGATTCTCTCGTGTTAGAATTCAGGAACAACGCCATTACAAATGACCGGAGTCGTACCACAGCATGAGGACTGAAACAATGAGAGTGCTTTTAATTCCTGCTTTGCTGCTATGGGTTGGACAACCGATGGCTGTTTATGCAGATGATACGGCGGCCAGCGAGTTTCAGAATCAGGCCCGGTCTCTGGGAAGCGCGATCAACAGCGATAACTCCAAAGCATCTGGCCGTTGCCAGCAACTGGCCCGGAATGTGGAAGATACCAGGGGATGGCCACAACGGCACTCCACCGCTATACAGGCATACAATCTTGAATGCCGGCGCCTGGAACCTTCTAACAACGACAGGCCACCAGGGGACGGTCCCGGGCTTTACAGCGGATATGGGGACTGATGGCCCCTTTCAAGGGTAATGAGGGACAGTCAGCCAGGATATCTGATTATCCTGCCGGTTTCTCTGGCAGCGGGAGTTTGCCTGCCAGATGGCTCTTAAAAGTCTTAGTGTTGAACAGGGAAAGAGCAGCGTGCAATCCAGCCCAGTAACTTCAGGATACAGTCGCGAAGAAGAAATCGCGCATACGATTACCCATGGTATAGGCCTTTTTCTGAGCATAGCCGGGCTGGTTCTGATGGTGGTGTATTCCAGCCTGTATGGTGATAGCTGGCATATCACCAGCACCAGTATCTATGGAGTGACGCTGATTCTGTTGTATGCCGCATCCACACTCTATCATGGTGTATCGGCGTCCAGGGCCAAGCAGATACTCCAGAAGCTGGACCACACGTCGATCTACCTGCTCATAGCAGGAACCTATACCCCATTTGTGCTCGTCAGTCTGCGAGGGACCTGGGGCTGGACTCTGTTTGCGCTGGTTTGGGGGATCGCTTTGCTGGGAGTGGTGATCGAACTGGTCAGTATTAAGCGCTTGGAGCGGCTATCAATCGGTCTCTATCTCGGACTGGGGTGGCTGGTGGTCGTCGCCATCAAGCCGATGCTGGACAATGTGGAAACCCCAGGTTTGTTGCTGCTGCTGACCGGTGGGCTTTTCTATTCCCTGGGCGTGATTTTCTACGTCTGGGAGAAACTGACTTATCACCATGCCATCTGGCATCTGTTTGTACTGGCAGGTAGTGCAATGCACTTTTTCGCCGTGTTCTTTTTCGTGGTACCGGCTGGTACCTGAGGTAACCAGGGGATCGGACGGACAGCACCCGAAACTCCTTGGGAACGCCTGCTCAATGGGTGTACCCCTGATGTAAAGAGCTGGTCACTGGCAGTTTATGGCATTTTATCATGGAAGAATCTCTGGCGAGAGTAAAAGTGGTTACGGCTTTCCTTCGTCATCGAGGACGGATATTGCTGGTGCAGCGCAGTTCCCGTGTAGGTACTTACCAGGGCTGCTGGTCGGGAATCAGTGGGTATCTGGAAGATGCGACGGCACTGTTACAGGTGCGCCGTGAGATCAGGGAGGAAACCGGGCTTTCCGACACAGAAATTCATTTGGTTTCAGCTTCACAGTCTATTGAAATGATTGCTCAGGAGCTGGGTAGGATCTGGGTAGTTTACCCCTTCCTGTTCGATATCGATGATCCGGCACAAGTGGTGCTCGACTGGGAAAATCTGAAAGGTGAGTGGGTGGTGCCTTCGAATGTTTCCGGATACCCCACCGTGCCCGGACTTCTGGAAGCACTTTCCAGCTGCCTGGAACTGGAACGGTTATGAGAATCAGCACTGACTACGTAGTTCCTGTGCTGAGAACCCGGGGCACTGATAGTGCGGTGTATTCCGAGAACTGAGTATTGCATCAATTGATCTGCGCACATCGCTGGTGAAAGACCTTCTCCGAATCACTCCAGCTGCTTTTTAACAGCCTAATCCATGATCAGCAGTAATATGCCGATAACAGTTTTTGACTCATCCAGCGTCGGGTTGCGCCCAACGGCCACTTCTGCACCATCGGGTATCCCATCCCCATCACTGTCCGCCACCAGAGGATCGGATCCCCACTGGGCTTCTGCCACATCGGACAGATCATCGTTGTCATCATCCGGGTCACAAATATCCCCCTGATCATCCGCATCGGTATCGCGTTGATCCCTGCTTGGGGTGGCCGGACAGTTGTCAAACACATCGGGGATATCGTCGCCGTCCGTATCCGGGCCGAAATCCCTTTGGAAAACAGCCACAGCATGATCTCTGAGACTCGCCACGTGGACATATCGGTCGTCAGGGCTGACTGAGATGGCAGAGGGTTGTTCGATTCCCTCCAAGCCTTGTGTTTGTTTTCGCCGCACTTCCATGAATTTCAGGTGCCCTGACTGGGTATCGCGCTCAAATACTGTCAGCGCATTATCCAGGGTCGCCGCAACATAAACCCGCATTCCGTCAGGGCTCACCGAAACCGCAGTTGCATCATACAAGCCCTGGACCCCTTCCACACCGTCCCGATGATACTCCAGGAAGCTCAATCTGCCGGTAGCTCTGTTTCGTTGAAAGACGATGATGGCATCATCGTTGCTCCCGGTAGCATAAAGATGGGCACCATCGGAGCTGATTGCGATCGAATGGGCGAATGCGAGCCCACTGACACCGGCTATACCGTTTCGCTGAACCTCCAGAAAGCTGAGCTGACCGGTGTTCACGTTCCTGCTGAAAACCGCTATTGAGTCATCCCAGGCGCCCGTTACATAGACATGGGAACCCGATGGGCTCAACACAATGTCCCTGGCACCGAGCAGACCATCGACCGTTCCTGTTCCATTCTGCAGCGATTCCAGGAAATTTAATTGGCCAGTTGTTTCATCCCGCAAAAATGCCACCACCGTGCCGGTGTTGAATCCCGTGGCATAGACATGCCTGCCGTCAGGACTCACACTGACGGTTTCGGCTCCATCGAGACCATTTACACCACCGGTACCATCGCGCTGAACTTCCACAAACCCCAGCATGCCGGTAGTCGTATCCCGCTCAAACACCGTTACGGCGTTGGCAGTAAAACCCGTTACATAGACATGAGCGCCATCCGGACTCACAGTAACTGAACTTGGCTGCGTGAGACCATATCTGACACCGATGCCATCATAGAGCGTATCGATATAGAATAACTGACCCGTGATTTGATCCCGTTCGAACACGACCAAGGCATTATCGTCCTGACCTGCAACGTAAAGATGGACACCATCCGGGCTCAATGCAACGGATGTGGCCGCCTCGAGACCGTTCACGCCGCCGGTGTCATCCCAGTGAACTTCCCGGAAACTCAGTTCACCGGTAGTACCATTCTGGCTGAAGACTACCAGAGCGTCGTCTTTCCAGCCGGTGCCATAGACATGGGATCCATCGGGGCTGACCGCAACCGATGAAGCGCTGTCAAGTCCATCCACACCCTCTGTGTCATCGTACTGGGCCTCCAGAAATTCCAGTTGACCGTCCTCGTCTCGCGTAAAAACTACCAGTGCATCATCGTTTCGACTCACGACATAAAGATAGTCACCAGTGGGCGCAATCGCTATTCCGGTAGCACCGTCCAGACCTTCAACTTCATCCGGGTCGTTTCTGATAGCCCCCTGAAAAGTCAGTTCACCGGTTGTCTCATCTCGTGCAAAAACAGCCACGGCATCGTCAGTGCGACCTGTGGCATAGACATTAGCTCCATCAGGGCTAACGGCTACAGCAACGGCATAATTCAATCCATCGATCCCATAATCGTCGTCTTTGATGGCTCCCACGAAGCCCAATCGTCCCTCGCCCTCGTCGGTGCTGTCACGTGTAAATACTGCCACGGCATCATCCGCATGGGAGGCCACATACAGGTGCTGACCTCCCGGGCTCACCGCGATTGAAGTCGCTCCGGCAAGTCCATCAACACCCTCCATACCATCTTGTAGAACCTCTACAAAACGGAGGCTGCCAGTTGATGGAATCCTTGCAAATACCGCTACCGTATCCAAAACCGAACCGGTCACATAAAGGTTTAAACCGTCGGGGCTCAGAGTGACTGAAGAGGCTCCATTCAGCCCGTTTACCCCTCCGACACCCTGTCGCTGAACCTCTGTGGGGGTCAGTGCTCCGGTAGATATGTCGCGTGTGAACACAGCCACTGCGTCCTCCCTGTACCCTGCTGCATAGACATGAGCACCATCAGGACTGACCGTTACGGCACGAGCACCGTCCAGTCCTTCCACGCCTTCCGTGCCGTCCCGATACGCTTCCAGGAACACTAATTCACCAGTGTTTTCATCCCGAACGAATACAGCTATAGCGTCGTCCTCGAAGCCTGCGGCATAGAGGTGAGCGCCGTCGGGGCTGATGGCGACTGACCAGGCACTGTTGAGACCATTGACTCCCCCTACACCGTCCCATTGCCAGTCCACGAAGCTGAGTTCTGCCTGCGCGGGTTGATAAAACAGGGCGATTAAGGCGATTAAAATGAGTACTACTCGAGTCAAGTAACCCGAACGATTCCCAGGTGTGGTTAAATCAGCTGGAAAATGTCCAGTCTGACCGCCCGACAATTCAGATATACACAGGGTGGAGTGATTGACAATCGAGGGGTGGTTCATAGGGTCTGATGGTTCCAATTTATCCACTTCCTGCGAACTGTCCTTTCGGATCGATGGTTCGTGTGTAAAAAAAGCTAACACGCCTTGTTGTTTTGTGGTTTCAGGTCGTCGACCCTGAAGGTTACTAAACTATAATCGGTGTCATCTGGAACCCGATGCCCCCGAGGTGTAGAGCAATTCTCGGGGTTCATTCTCTGGTCATTCGAATGTCATTGTCGGCCGCTCGGGCGAATAATGGAGCCTGGTATTTTCATAGCGCATGCTGGTATTGCATTGATACCCTGGATTATCAAATTATCGTCCTGTCCCGGACATAATGAAACCAGCACCCCTCGGATGAATATAGTGACATTAAAGTCAACCCTGGCATGAACTGCCACAATCACCCGATAGCGCCACCGGTCAGCAAATTTACCTCCGTCACCGGAGTGGTATTTGGGGCAAACGCCAATGGCGAAACAGGACCTGGATTATTCTACATGGTTATTCTGGTTTCATGGGTTCTATCTTGACCTCGCTGAGCCCTGCTTTTTCTTCAAACCAACCCAGTATTCTCCTGTAGTGTCTGGGCTGCGTGGCACCGCCTGTGGGGGAACGCGTCATTATGGAGGTTTTGTCCAGAACCGGCTGCACCGGATCCTGTGCACCTCCTTCGTATTCGTCGAATAGCCCCAACATGTGACCGAATTCATGAGCGGCAAGTTCCGGAGAATTTTGCAGATGCCAGTTGAGTTCGTCGCTGTGGCCTTTTCCGGGTCTTACGATGACGTCATGATGGTAAACAGGGGCACGGAAATTCGCCTCTACTTCAATGGGTAATCGGGTTTCAGCCGTAGGAACCAGCTGGTATCGACGGCTCCAGTATCTTTCTATTCCTACCTTCCATATCGGGACGACCCGATCCAACTCGACTTTGCTCACCCCGGCGGGAACCGGGTTGATCGCTACGGAGATCACAACCCGTTTTTCTGTCAAGCGGATATCGTAAGCATACTTCCAGGAAAACCCGGATGGGGTGGTGATCTGCCCTTGAATCCTTTCCGGTTCAGCTGCGCTTCGAGCCGAGGTTGGCATACAAGCCCAGAAGAGAAGGGCAGAAGCAACCACTAACCTTAAATTGGACTGAAGCCGGTCATTGCCGGACGAACGGGTGCATAACGGGCTTTGTCTCCGGGTGGAGATCAGGTGACAGGCAAGGGCTGAGCCCCGTAATTTTCCACGGTATCCGGATCGTCTGATCATTCCGTGAAATGCGGTAAGACGGGGAGTGATTAAGCGCGACATCAAATCTGCCCCGGTCAAACTGACTCGTGTGGATTATTGGTCCTGCTAGCCATGCTTGATTGCGTGAAAGCCCTGATTTTGAGTGGGTGTTCGGTATCTGCAGTGCCGAGTATATCAAAAGCACGAGGAGGAACGGGAATCAATGACTCCCCCGGTTTTTGCTTGGAGCCAGTTCGAGCGATATATGGTAGTGTGGGTATGAATGGATATACTTCTGATTGAGTTTGCTGTCAGGTTTTTTTACACCATCATTAATGATGGAAATCGAGTCGAAGTCTAACAGACTGAAATTAAACTGTTGTTGAGTTTTGGTATAAAAATTGCAAGTTAATTTACCGGCTAGTTACTTAAGTCGCGATCAGGGAATAACCACGGGGTTCGATGTGATAAAGTTGAACGAAATTAGAAGAGTGGTATTGGTTTCAGGCTTCTTAGCGTTGTGTACGGCAGCGCCGGCCGGTTGGGCGGCGGCAATGTTCGATATCACTGCCCGGGCGAGTGTGACCTGTACGGGGATACAAGTCACAGAATGTCCCGAACAGGTCAAGAGGGGGTTCCTGGATTTTGACAGTGTCGGTGACGGCACGGGGGATTTCTCCGGACTGCTCTATGATGCAGGTGCTGGGGCTGTTCCATTCACCCCACCGCCGCTGAGGGGCCTTGAGCTTTTTGCGACCGCAATGGGAGCCGCAGGCGCGAATGGTGGCGACGGGAGCGCAGACGCTTCCGTTTTTTCCTTCGGTGAGCTCGAACTACTCAATGAATCCGCGTCACCGGTCGACCTGAATTTCGAACTGTTTCTCGAGTATGGGTTCGAAACGGCGGAGTCCATGAACGATGTATTGAACGACGCCTACTTGGAGATATTTGTCGCCCTGCTCGATTGGGATACTTCCGCCGTCATAGATCCCACATGGATCGACATCGTGCTGACACCGCCGGATCAGCAGACGTCAACCACAGTGTCCAGAAGTTTCAGTGTCAATTTGCCGGCCACGGGACAAGCGGGTTCTCATCAGGCATTGAGTATAGTGCTGCTGGCAGATGGGCACGCGGTCGCCTTTGCCGACGTTCCGGCTCCCGGCACCATTGCTATGGTTGCCATCGGGCTGGGTATGCTCGGTTTTGGTAAAAGATTGAGAAAATCCTGATATAGTGATCTAAGTTGAAAATAATTAGTAGGGATTGCAAATCGCTATTTGTTGAGGTAGGGGCACAGGCAAGTGCTGGCCGGCCGTGTTGGGGCGTAAAGACCAAATCGATGCAACAACCCGGTCGCTTTTCGAAATCACAGGGGGAATTTCAGGAGATGTCCATCCAGCAGTCATTCAAGAGTTCTACCAAACAGTCGTCCTGGCTGTCTTTTCGCCATAACTCTCTAAAATTATTGGGGATGATTACAGTGGTGGTTGCGGGTTCGATAGGATCTTCCGCGCACGCGCTGGTCAGTGACCTGGTCATCACCGACGTTACCACCCGGGCATTCTCCGTGGTCTGGGTCTCGAATGAAGCGGTCACCGATGCGACTGTATCCGTCTACGATGAGAGTCTGACCGACATCACCGACTCGCTGGATCTGTACATGGACAGCGACGCTGAAACGCTCGAGAACGGCATCGTCAGGGTTGATGTTCAAGGTCTCCAGGCGGGAACCAGCTATTTCGTCACCACTCAGACAGAAAGTGTGAACGAAGAAACTTCGGAAACGTCGATAATCGATTTCCCTGCGGATATCGATAACGCCCACCCGGTGGACACCGCCCAGGGGGCGACAGCCGCTAACTTTGACGGAACGCCGATCGTCAACGATCTTTTGATCCACGATGTCTACAAACCCGACCAGACCCCCTCCAGCCGCACGCTCGTCATGATGAGCGTGCCTGAGCTGTCCGATTATCCGCTGACCGCTTTCGTGGGCAAAGGAATCGATACACCCGATGCCATCGTTGATTTGAGCAATCTGGTGGGCCTGGTCATGGACGACACCAGCGGTGAAGAAAAATTGACCAATATCCAGGTCAACGGTGGTGAAGCCATTGAAATCAGCGAATATCGTGGCCGTCTGTGCAAAAGCCAGATTGAAGACCAGAGACTGGTTCGATATAGACGTGCACCATGGCATGAAGAGCAGCCGGCGATTACAGAGGCGGAACAGCTGGCGGCTTGTTTTTCGCCCGCTGACTTTAATTGCGACGGTGTTGTAGACCCCATTGATTTTAATGAGTTTTTGATTCGATTCGGCTCATCGGTTCCCAGTTGTAGCTTTAGTGCAGATTACGACCTGGCCGAGGACGGAGTGGTGGATCCCATCGACTTCAATGAGTTTTTAATCGTTTTCGGTGAGTTCGAAGAATAATCGCGAGGTAAGGATAGACATGAAGAAGTACATCTCTTCTTTTTTGGATGCCCAGGATAAGGGACGATGGACAGCATTCGCGGTTGTGCTTCAACTGCTTTCGGTGGGGGCATCGGCGGCTGTGGCGCCGGAAGGTAGGATATCAATCGTACCGGAGACGATAACGCCTGCTGCAAATGGAATCATAGCATTCGCCCTCGAGGTAGAGGGAGTGCCGGTACCTGGACTGCAGTCGTATTTTTTGAATGTCGAGTTCTCCGGTGAGAATTTCAATCCTGTGGACTCTCTCACCGTATTCCCGGGCTCAGGTCAACAGTTTCCACCGGATGATAAAGTCACTTGTGCCGGAGTTTTATCTGAGAATGGACCCACAGGCTCCATTACTTATCCAAACTTAGCGTTTATGGGTTCTGGGCATGGTCAACTGATAAAAGACTCAAAGGGTGACGGAAGGATCATCGCTACCGAAAACGGGTGGAAGGGCAACACCGCAGTTTACAATATCGGCGTAGGTGGAGCGGGTACAGACTCCAGATCTGGCGATGGGACGCTCATTGAATTCAGATGCTATGCAGGGCCGAATGTCCCAGAGAGCACAGTAATAGAAGTTACCCCTACCGTATGGAATCGAGTGGACGGTAGCCCTTATGAGGGGGCTATTCTCTTGGGCGGGTCCGGAAGCCGTCCCATTATCAACACATTTTCATCGGGGCTGATAGCCATTGGAGAAATCGATGTCAACGATGCGCCCACCGGCACCACCCTGGTGGTGGAAGCCGATGAGGAGACCGCCACCCCGATCGATATCAGCGCCAATGTGTCGGATGTGGATGGTACCGTTGATTTAACCACCACCACCGTCACCGGCGGGCC
>JAAELC010000330.1 GCA_024227135.1 Gammaproteobacteria bacterium | reverse complement strand
CCACAGATATCCCGGAGGACGTAAAACTCTGATGTTTAGAGACAGTGTCCTGAAATAGCAATGAATAACCCGTAGGATGGTAAGCGCTTCTCAGTAAACCGCATCAGTGGGGCAAAAAGTGTAGCTTGTTTTTCGTCGACGCGTTCGATGCGGTTCGCTCCGCTCACCGGCATCCTGCAATAACTATCTTAAGGAATTCTCATGGGTTTTTGACTGTCAGCCTTGGTTCCCGCATCCTGAATTGCTGCTATACTGTGAGGCTTAACCTCACCGGAGGTGCAGATAGACCACACTCTCTTTTATCCGGAAGAGATCGCTATTTTCTAGGGAAGAAGCCATCCGGGCAGAAAATTTGTGCCACTGGAGGGTTTATAGTGTTACTTAAGCAGGGTACCAGGCCGTTTACGGAAAGCAGACAAAACTGTCAGCCTCAGATACTCCTGTAACTACTCTAAATTTCTTCGATGCCAGCAGAGTAGGCGAGATGGGACCCCGCGAGATCGCAACACATGGGTAAAAGGGCTGTTTGTGCTTTCTGGGCGATGATAGGGTCCCTCTTGAGTGGTCGCAGTTTTTCTGCGGAGACAGTATTTTCAGGTTGAACTTTGTGAAAACGATATACGACATTAGTGTAGTTCAAGCGACACGGATTCCGGACTCCATCGCTCTCCTATCTGTTTCGGGCTATTCGTTGAACTATGGCGTACTGCACCGGCAGGTACAGCATCTGATCGAAAACTTGCGACGATGCGGTGTCGGGCAACGGGATGTTGTGGCGGTTGTCATGCCCAATGGACTGCAAATGGCACGTTTCTGCTTCGCTGCCTGTTGTGGCGCTGTCTGCGCACCATTGAATCCAGAATATCGTGCAGACGAGTTCGAGTTTCATCTTAGGCTGTTGAAGGCGACGACCCTGATTATTCCTGATGGAATGTTGACACCGGCGACGGAGGCGGCGACCCAACTGGATCTGCGTCTGCTGACTCTGCACGTAGATTCGGAAGGAGAAGACCCGCATCTGGTTTCAAACGGGGTAGAACCTTCCACCATCTGTGATGATGGCATCGTGCCTTCGCAGGACGATATCGCTCTGGTACTGCATACATCGGGCACAACTGCCAAGCCGAAACTGGTACCACTAACTCATCACAATATCTGTACGACAGCCAACAACCTCAAGGCGGCGATTTCACTGGGTCGGGATGATGTCTGTCTCAGTTTAATGCCGCAGTTCCATGTTGGTGGATTGGTCGATCTACTGTTCGCACCGCTCGCCGCCGGCGGGTCAGTGCTATGCCTACCCAATTTTTCTGCACCGCATCTTGCGTCAATCCTGGATACCTACAAGCCAACCTGGACGCAAGTCGTACCCACAATGCTGAAGGCTATAGTCGATACTTATTCTTCAGATCCAGAAGCCTTCGACCCGAATCGACACTTGCGCGTGGTTCGTTGTGTGGCAGCGGCACTGCCGGCCGATGTATCGGCTGCATTCCGAAATCTGTTTCCCGCAATTCCCGTGCTCGAAGTCTATGGCATGACAGAGACAGCCACGTTGATAACGACCCAGCCGTTACCTCCGACGGTCGGAAAGCCAGGATCGGTGGGCAGAGCGGCAGGTCCGCGAGTCCGGGTGGTCGATGAGAATGGGCACAGTTGCGCACCCAGTAATTCGGGAGAGATTGTGGTTGCCGGTGCCAACGTGATGGGTGGTTACATGGGTATCGACAATACAGATACCTTCCATGGTGAGTGGTTTCGTACCGGCGACTGGGGTTACATGGATGATGATGGTGACTTGTTTATTACAGGTCGGATCAAGGAAATCATCAACCGCAGCGGTGAGAAGATTTCGCCGGCTGAAGTTGATGAGGTGTTACTGCATCACCCAGCCATTGCGGATACAGCGACTTTCGCACTTCCACACCCTGTCTTCGGTGAGGAGGTTGCAGCGGCCATAGTCGTGGCCCAGGGTCAAGACAAACCCGCCAGGGATGAAATCATCAGCTTCTTGTCTCCCAGTCTGGCCAGTTTCAAGATTCCGCGTAAAGTTTTCTATCGGGACAGTATCCCGCGTACCCCTAATGGGAAAGTGCGTCGTGCGCATCTGGCGGAAGCTTATCAAGATATTCAGGATCTGGCTTACAGTAAATCGACCTCACAACAGGCGCCAGAAAGTCAATCAGCACTCAAGGCTAAGCTGATGCAAATGTGGCGCAAGGTATTGGAGATAGATTCAATCAACGATAGTGATGATTTCTTCGATCTGGGGGGTGACTCGCTCAGGGCGATGACATTCATCAGTGATTTATCCGAAGGCCAGGAGTCTGCAGTATTCCCGACCAGTCTCTACGATGCACCAACCATTTCCCAATTCGAACAGTTTCTGCTGACAGCACATCCGGCGCTCTGTCTCCGCCTGGCTGGACATGACAGAAAAGATGCGACTCAAAAAAACATTGATGAAAGTGCATTACCGCTTGCCGAGCGAACCCCTGCTGCACGGCATCAGGATGGGCTGGACGATGAAGACTACGATTCATTACTGGCCCATACTTCAACGTGGCAGGGCCATCGGGAGACTCCACATTCCCTGATAGTCGGATTGAATATTGAAGGTTCCTCCAGACCGTTGTTCTGGTGCGCAGACGGCTTGAATTCGATACGCCAACTCGCTCTGCGTCTCGGTGAACAACAGCCGCTGTACGGCATGCGCACCGGTCACAACATTCTACAGGCCTCGACTGAAAACATCGATCGTCTGTCGATAACCTATGCAGAACAGGTTCAGCAGCTACAGCCACAGGGACCTTATCTGCTGGGCGGGTTCTGTCAGGGCGGCAAAATAGCTTTCAGTATTGCACAGAAACTGCGGCAAGCCGGTCACTCGATTGGCCTACTTTTTCTTCATGAAAAGCTCATGCCGGAGACTTTAGAAGTACCCGTGATGCTGTTATTCGCCAGTCACAGCCAGGACAATCCTCTGAATCATGTGGCATACAGCTCGCTGGATCTGATTGATATCTATCCGGGGCTCCTTGGTATGGAAGTCTTCGAGGGAAATCATCTCAGATGGTTCGAGGAACCAACGGTGTCACACCTGGCAGGACTGATTGGCCAGAGACTCGAGCAACCTCTCTCCGATGAGCAAGAGTCCGCTACCGTCATCGCTTCAGCAAGTGAGCAGGTTGCCACTCGTCTGATTGTTGCCGATGTCAGGGTAACTCGCCGTAAGCTTTTCTCGCCTGGCAAGCCGCTGCGGTTTAAGGTTTCCATCAGTAATCACAGCGAGTTTGCCTGGTGCCGGTCGGGTGGAGACGAATTGCAATTGGGTTATTTTCTGTATCGGGCGGGGGATACCGCAGTAGCCTATACGAAGCTTGCGGACATCAATGAGAAGGTGGTGGATGGCGACTCATTGACGGTATCTGTTGCTATGACAGCCCCACTGGAACGGCATCGCTACCGTCTTGAAATCAGGTTGCTGGATCGGCGCCAGGGTATGCTGGTGAACCAGGTCGGCTTGAGTAACCGGTTGTTCATCTATAATAGCCGAAGGGAGTTTATCAGGAGAAAAATCGGCGACATAATTAAGTGGTTGTCGAAATCAGGAAGGTAAGCGCTGATGTTAGAAGTGATGAGTCAATGAAGACCTTGTTCTACCGTCAGTTGGAGCAGGAGGTGGCACGCCTTGGCGGTCTGCACAATGCGCATTTACATTTGGACCGGGCAGGTACATCGGACCCACGGTTCTGGGGTGGCGAGGATGTGGAGCAACTGGCAGGTTTGACCCTGTCTCGCAAGCACGGGATGATCCCTGCGCTGCACAAGAGTGGCGCATACGAACCATCCGAACTCGCACGACGTGTCAACACCTATCTGGATATGATGGTAGCGGTCAATACCAGGCGTGCCGATACCGTAGTTGATGTAACACTGGACGAAATCGGTTTGTCAGCGCTGCAAACGCTACATGCCATCAAGCAACAACGTCGGGATCAGATCGATCTGCGCCTGGGGGCCTATTCTCCTTTGGGATATCTCGATGCGGAACCCGAACGATGGGCATTGCTGGAAGAGGGGCTGGCGTATGCCGATTTCATCGGATCCCTGCCCGAGGTCGATGCCATCGACAGAAATCCCACCCATATCGGTTTCAATGCTCATCTGGAACGTATTCTGGAACTCGGGAAGCGCCATCACAAAGAGATTCATCTCCACCTCGATCAACGTCATGAAGCCTCGGAAACCGGTACAGAGAGCCTGCTGTCAGCGATTGACAGGGTTGGCGCGCCGATTTCCCAGTCCGGCGGGCCGATGGTCTGGGCGGTGCATGTCTTGTCCCCGAATACCTATGCGGAACCACGATTTCAAGCATTGCTTGAAGGGATGGTCCGATCCAAAATTGGTATTATCTGCTGTCCTTCGGCCGCGCTGGGAATGCGCCAGCTCAGGCCATTGCATACGCCGACAGGTAATTCGATTGCCCGGGTACTGGAAATGTCAGCGGCTGGTATCCAGGTCCGTCTGGGTAACGATAATATCGACGATATATGCTCTCCAAGTACGACGGCTGATCTGTTCGACGAGGTAATGATGCTCAGTGCCGCTCTGCGTTTCTACGATGTTCGTATCCTGGCAAGGCTGGCCGCAGGCCAGACACTGGATGATGTTGATATCGAACGTATAAGGCAACACCTGGAGTCGGACCGTCGGGCAATTGACCGGATGCTGTCGGAGCTGGGCCTCGAAAAATGATACCAGGCGAATCAGAGCAGCCCGTTTTTGATCCTTACGCACCGGACTTCATTCGCGACCCGTATCCGGTCTATTCGGCACTGAGGTCCACCGATCCTGTACACAAGAGCCGCTTTGGCTACTGGGTGCTTACGACATATGATAATGTCAACACGGCGCTGACCGATACCCGACTCAGCAATCGCCCCTCCCGCTTCGCTGTTACACACAGCCGTAACAGGGAACGCTACTCTGCTGCTGATGTTGCTAATAACATCATTCCTTTCCAGGACGCGCCGGAACATACGGCGGCACGAAAACTGATCAGCAAGGCCTTCTTTACCCATCTACGCACCACCCCACCAGCGATTGAGCAACTCAGCCGGCGGTTGCTGGACGATGCGGTGTCCGCTGGACATATGGATATCGTTAAAGAATTTGCGACACCACTCGCAGTTGGTGTGATCGCCGATCTGCTGGGACTGCCAGAGGAGGATCACAAACGCCTGAGGAGCTGGAGCCACTGGTTTTTCTATCTGTTTTCGCCGATTCCATCGGCTGAAGTACTGGCCCGATTGAATCGGTCCCTCGATGAGTTCCGTGTTTACGTGGCCGATGTGGTAGAAGCCAGGCGGACATTTCCGAAAGATGACCTGATAAGCCGTCTTGTCACCATTGATGATGGGGGCAAGACCTTGACCAATACACAGATCATCGATACCTGCATGCTACTGTTTGCCGATGGCGTCGAGAATGTGGATAGCGGGATCGCAGGTTGTCTGTTGACTTTTCTACAGACCCCAAACCTGATCGACAGGTTGTCAATCGAACCAGAATCAATACCCTCCGCGATTCGTGAAGCATTAAGGCTGAGTTCACCCGGGCAGTTCATCGCCAAGATTGCCAGGCAGGATCTTGAAATTGGCGGCCATTTGATCCGAACCAACGAAGCGGTGTTACTGGTGCTGGCATCGGCCAACCGGGATGACAAAGTTTTCGAGCGACCGGACTTATTCATCCTCGATCGCACCGACAATCGGCACTTGACCTTCGGTCATGGTCACCATGCCTGCATTGGCGCACCGCTGGTCGAAATGGAAATGGAAATCGCTTTCAAGCAGATTCTGAAGCGCTATGTAAATTTGCGATTGGCTATCGATGAACTACGATGGGAGGCTCGTATGGGCCACAGATGGCTGGTCGATCTGCCAATCCGGTTTGATGCCCGGAAGTGATCGGGCGAGGGCTGTATTTGCTTAGGGCCTCGGAAATTATGTATCGTCCCATAATGCGCAGGGTATCAGCTCAGATTCAAGGCGCAGATGAAAGCGCATATCATTGATTATGCAACTGAATCTGCAACGCAGACGACGTCCATGGATGGACTAGATTCACGCGAGGCAGGATGCCGGTAGTGATAGCTGAGGTGAGAGACCAGCAGGATGGGATGATTCATTTTTTCCGCGGCCCTTAAGAGCCACTGATGGCCTGCCCGGAACCAGGGGAAGTACCGTGGCCATGACCTGCCCTACCCTGCACCCCATGAAGGATGTACGCCTCACAACGCCGGACCCGTTGCGCTGGACAGTGATGCTAGACAGGCTCCGGGCTATTTGGATAGCGTTAGAATACTCATGGGGCGGCGGCAAGCCGCAGTAAGTTACAGCCATCGCCGAGCTGATCTGGCGTGGTTGGTTATTTTACGTGCTGGCATGTGGGATTTCGCCAGTCTCGGATAATCTCGCCCGGCGATACAAGAAAGCCCGTGGAAAGAATCTGGGTTGGATGTGTCTGGAGTATGGATTTGATCTGGAAAAGAAGGGGGTTGCCTGTCAGCGGGCTTTTAGCTGGATTTTTCCTTGTCTGGACGATCGTGGGTTAAGCCAATACCCTATCTCCGTCACAACCCGAACTGTGGGACATGCTGCGGCAAGGAGGTAATATCGTGCTTATTCGCCATGCCCGAACGATACCAGACTTCGGTGATCCTCCCGGCTTCCGCCTGAACGATTGTAAATCTCAGCGTTATCTCCCGAATAATGGTCGCGAGCAGTCCCGGTATACTGGCGAGCGTTTTCTAAAAGAAGGCATTCCGATCGGTCTGGTGCTATCAAGTGAGTGGTGCCGTTGCTACGAAGCAGCTCAATTGGCGTTTGGAGCTTATGAGACCTGGTCACCATTGAACTCTTTCTTCGAGGATTACTCCACCAGTGGCCAGCAGACGAAGGCGGTAGCTGAACGAATAGAATCCTTCACCGGAAAACAAAACCTGATCCTGATTACTCATCGGGTCAATATCACCGCCCTGACAGGAAAGACAGTATCCCAAGGCCAGGGCGTCGTGGTGTGTCGGGATACCGAACAGGGATTTCGGGTATTGGGAACAATCGAATTACAATAGGATGGGGTACAATGAGCCGGTATATCTCCGATCATTCTTTTAGTGTAACGGCTCACCCCCCCATAGATCCCCCCATGGGTAGTCTGTGGAGGAAGTGTCTTTGGCAGGGATGCCAAAGCCAAGTCTACAGGGAGGTGTTCACGACGTCTTCCGGAGCAGATCGCCCACGCGGGGTGAGTAGATACCTTTTAGTACTACATTATAAACCTGTCAGAAAGTTGGTCTATCCCATCGGCCACCCGAAGTTGTCCCTTTACAGTCGGCCTGCTCCGACACAAGAAACTGCGGGGCAGCGCTGCATCCAGATGACGCGGGGCGTTTGGACAAACCCGGCTGCCCCCATAAGTAAACGGAGAACTACACCCCACGGGAAGCCTGAATATCCTCCAGCAGTTTTCCCCAGCCAGCTTGCTCCTGTTGCGGTGTGAACAGGTGGCGGCGCGCGCCGCAGGCGACCACGAGGTCTGCGTAGTACGCCGAGTCGAACTCGGAGCGCAGCAGCCGTTCGCGCAAAGCCTCTGCATCCTTTACCGGGTAGAGGCCTGGATAATCCGTACCCAACAGACCCATGGAGCCCTCAATGTCCGACGCGATCACAGGCAGGCCTGCCATCACCGCCTCGGAAATCACATTCGCTCCGCCTTCCATCACAGAGGGCAAAACCAGCAGATGCGAGCGCGTATAGACCCGCCGCAACTCAGCGTGTCCAATCTCACCATGCCAGCGGTAGCACGGGTTGACGCGCATCTCCTCTTGCGCGGCGGCTGCCCAGTCTTCGGAATGGGCACTTCATAGGCATCCACCCGGATGCGGCTGTCTGCTGGCAGTTCCTGAACCACCAGGGCAGGGCGCAAAGGGTCCTTTTCCTCGCGCAGGTGCCCGGCGAAGCATACCCGGAAACTACGCAGGACAGGTTGCCGATGCTGCAGGGGGCGGGCAGACTGCATGATGACACGCAGCTTTCCGCGCAGCCGTTCGGGCAGAACATTGCCCACGAGTGTATGCAGTCCGACGATATGGTCGGCGGCATCAAGTGAAGCAAGTGTGGTCTCGCGGTGACTGTAAATGAAGCGGTACGCATCGGTGCCGGTCAGCACCACCACCAGGGGTCTCTCAGGATACGCGGAGCCAAACCGGGCGATGGCATCCGCGGTGCGCCAGGCATGCAGCCCGACCATCAAATCGGCCGGTTCGCCGTGATAATCGGTGGATACCTTCACCCGGTGCCCGAGCCGGCGAATAATCGCCGCCCACCGGTTGGCCGAGGCACGATTGCCGGCACGCGAGCCGTGGGGTGCCGGCTGATGTTCATGTGACAATCCGCAGCATTTCTGCGATCAAAACACACCAATTCGTTCTCTTAATATTGTCTTATGTCACGGTACCTTACCGACAGCATGGAAGACGCCCGTCTGCGTACGCTTACGCTCATCGATGGACTGGATGCGGCGCAGCTGATGGGGCCCAGACTGACTGTTGTGAACCCTCTGCGCTGGGAGATCGGGCACACTGCCTACTTCTACGAGTACTGGATATTGCGTCACCACCTGGGTCTGGAACCTACCTTCGCCTCGGTCGACAGCCTCTACGATTCCATCACCATCACCCATGATGACCGCTGGGATCTGCCGCTGCCCAGCCTGGACGACACCCTGGCCTACATGCACGCGGTGCACAACCGGGTGCGCCGCCACGTGAAGCAGGATGGCCCCGACCCGAAGCGCGACTACCTGCTCGAGTACGCGATCTATCACGAGGACATGCACACGGAAGCATTCACCTATACCTGCCAGACACTGGCATACCCGACACCAGCGATAGGTGCGGTGCCTGAAACGCTGATGATGGGCCGCCTGACAGGGGATACGCTGATTCCCGGTGGAACCTTCATGCTCGGCGCCACCCCGCAGGAAAGCTTCGTATTTGATAACGAGAAATGGGCTCACGCGGTCCAGGTAAAGCCCTTTGCCATTGCCCGGGCAGCCGTCAGCAATGCTGAGTATGCGGCCTTCGTGGATGCTGGCGGTTGCCGAGATGCACAGTATTGGAACAGGGCGGGTCAGGCCTGGCTGCAGCAGTCCGGCCTAGAGTGCCCGCGCTACTGGCGACGCACCGTTGACGGCTGGGAGATACGACGCTTCGACCGCTGGGAAGCGCTGTCGCCGGATGCGGCCATGATTCACCTCTGCTGGTATGGAGCCCGGGCCTACTGTCGGTGGGCCGGGCGACGCTTGCCCACCGAACTGGAATGGGAGGTAGCAGCAGCGGGCCAGGTGGATGCCTGGGGCGCCCTGTCAGACAGTAAGCGCCACTACCCATAGGGGGGGACGAGAAGCCTACACCAGATCTGGCAAACCTGGAAGGCCACAGACTCGGCACGATCGCGGTGGGTGCGTTGCCGGCAAGCGACAGCGTGTTCGGTTGTCGACAGATGATAGGCAATGCCTGGGAGTGGACCGAAGATACCTTCGGACCCTACCCGAGCTTTACGCCGGACATGTACGAGGACTATTCCCAACCACTTTTCGGGAACACCAAGGTGTTACGCGGGGGGGGCCTGGACCACCCGCGGGCGCGTGATCCGAAATACCTGGCGTACCTATTATGGCCCGGAGCGCAACGACGTATTTGCCGGTTTCCGTACGTGCGCGCTGTGAGTACATCGGGTGCAGCAAGACATGACCCTTAAGCGTGACACAAGCCGCCCCTTCGCCGCCCTGGTATATGGCGCCGCTTCATCGCGCTCTTTATTACCTGGCACCCGCCTGCGCCGACTTCAGCCCGCCAGGAAGGCAAAAGCCCCGTGAGCAGGGCGCCTCTCAGTTTCCATGACCTGCACCCCACCGCCAACGACCTGGTCCTGGGAAGGCAGACTGATCTGGACCTGGAAGGACTGGATCGATCGTCGCTTCATGCTGCGGTTCAACGAGTTGCCGGAGATGGACCAGAAGGCCGGGCCGGACCTGGGCGGCATCGCCGATGTGGAAGCCATCCGCGAGCTTTCCACCCTGGCCATGCGCTGCGGGGGCTGCGGTGCCAAGGTGGGCAGCAAGGTGCTCGGCCGGGTCATCAACCGTCTGCCGGCGCAGCGCCGCGATGATGTGCTGATAGGCCTGGACTCTCCCGATGATGCTGCAGTCTTTGAAGTACCACCGGGTAAGGTCATGGTACAAAGTGTGGATTACTTCCGCGCCTTCATCGATGATCCGTACACCTTCGGCCGCATTGCGGCCAACCATGCCCTCGGTGACATTTTTGCCATGGGTGCCGAGGCCCAATCCGCGCTGGCCATCGCCACGGTACCCTATGGCCGCGAGCGGATCGTCGAACAGACCCTTTCCGAGTTGATGAGCGGCGCCCTGGATACCCTGGCGCCCACCGGGGCCGTGCTGGCGGGCGGCCATTCGAGCGAAGGGGCAGAGTTGGCTTTCGGCCTGACGGTCAACGGACTGATCGCCAAGGATGCCCTGCTGCGCAAGGGTGGCATGCAGCCGGGAGATACCTTGATCCTGACCAAGCCCATCGGCACCGGTACCCTGTTCGCTGCCGACATGCGAGGCAAGGCGAAAGGGCGCTGGGT
>JAAELC010000329.1 GCA_024227135.1 Gammaproteobacteria bacterium | reverse complement strand
GCCCAGCGGCAAGTGCTGAGGCTTGGCCTGCTTGGAAACCTTGTGGACATAGGTGGCGATGAAGGCAAAAGGAAACTCGGGATCGCGCTTGTTCTCGGCCAGGTGGAAGCAAACGCGGCCCACCACGTTCCAGACCGAGCTGTGCTTCTTCAAGTAACCCTGGACGCCGTCCTTGTAACCCTTGGCTTCGGTCGTCAGGGCCGTGCTCAGATCGGACCAGATCTCACCCAGAAGCCTGGCCGAAGGGATCTCGGCGCCTTGCATTGGAGGCACAGCCTGGGCCAAGGCCGTGATCTCGTCGGGGTCCGGATCGAGGACGACGAGCGACTTCGGGTCGGTCGGGTCGAGTGCGCCGCACACCCGGCCAACGAATACCCGCCCGACATCGCGCCAGTACGAAAGTGACGGGGGGAGATCTGTCAGCAACTCTGCCGCGCCGAGATGCAACACCCCCTTGCCGCGGCCATCGTTGAATGCCTCGATGATCTGTTGCGCGGCCTTGGTCGTCAGAAACGGGCCGTCCTCAGGCGCTCCCGGTTGGACGTCGATACGACCGCTGGGTGTCAACCGGCAGACGAGGGTTTCGCCCGATTTGGGACCGCTGTCGAGGGCGAGCTGCGTCATTGGCT
This sequence comes from Gammaproteobacteria bacterium, assembly GCA_024227135.1. GTDB lineage: Bacteria > Pseudomonadota > Gammaproteobacteria > Chromatiales > Chromatiaceae > JAHEHQ01. The sequence continues at coordinate 22,167 of JAAELC010000329.1, read as the reverse complement.
GTTAACCCTCGAGTGCGGTCGGCTCCCGGCAACGTCAGGCAATGAGAGCTTTCTATCGAGGTCTTGCTTCGATTGAGATGCTTGACGGATCGGTAGCCTTGTCCCCTTGCTGGTTTTTCGCCTCTTTCCGCCTGTCTTTTTCGTCCTTTTGCGCAAGTCCGTCACTCCTTGGACAGGCTGTTTTGTACTTCCCGGTCTGAACCAGTGTCACGGGGTTTCTCGTTGCTCGCTGCGGGGAAATGGAACAGGCCCTTGCCCGGCCACACGAAGTGCCTGGCGTAGGCCTCCTCGAGCTGGGGATCTCCGGTCTTGGTGAATAGCACGCGTTGCTTCGGCCCCTTGCCCCAGCGCATGTAGGCCGTGGCAGAAGGAACGAGCTTCATGTCGTGGGCGTAGAAACGTAGGATCCGCAGCAGCTTCGACAGACAGTTGAGATTGCAGTCGATGACCTTCTCCAGGTAGGGGACCCGGCCTCGACGCCAGTCCTCAAGGTACTTCGGTTTTAGAAGCTCCATGTAGACCAGAACATCGACGGGCGCCACGACGTTGCCTTTGGCGAGCAACTCCCCGACGGCTTGCGCGACTCGCGGATACAATCTGTCGTCCCGGTAAGTGTCAACTTTGACCTTGGCCCTGGGGGTCCTACTCCGCTTGCTCATCGCTCACCACCGTAAATCAAATCCCCGCGCCGCCAATCTGTGTTCATACCGCCCAAGGTATCCCATCAAGACAGTTGGTTATCGAGTGGGAGTTCCGCCGCTACCTCGACTGTGGCATCCTGGCCCATGGTTTCGCAAGCACGCATCGCCCGGAATGTGGCAATAATCTTCTCATTGCCTATTCCTGCAAGGTGCGAGGGGTATGCCCGTCCTGCAACACTCGGCGCATGACGGAGACGGCAGCGCACTTGGTCGATCATGTTTTCCCGCCGCTTCCAGTGCGCCAGTGGGTGCTCTCGGTGCCGAAGCGGCTGCGCTGGTACCTGGAGCGGGAGCAGAAGGCCGTCAGCGCGGTTCAATCACATTTTCTGCGGGTCGATGACAACCTTTAAATAGCCTGACCAGGAACGGGCTGGAGATCCAGCGCTGTCAGGTTTGAATTATTCAGATTGGCCAGCAACCAGTCGACGTCCACCAAGGGATTGGCCGCCTGCAACGGTGTCAGGATGAGAAGAAATAGCAGTCCTACAAGGTATCCTGCAAGCATTTATTTGGTGAGGACGATTAGAAATGGTGCGCCTTTCCAGTGTACAGGTGGTTATCCCATATGCGGGAAACGAAATCTTCAAAAAGCCGTCAGTTGGCGGCTGATTTGTCGTCTTCTTAACAAAAATGCGATAGGGATGAAGGGATTGATCGTGTTGCCCCATCTATGCCCAAAGCGGCGCCGTTTAGTACCAGATAGTACGTTTGAAAAGGGCTAACCAGTTGATTTCCATGTGACTTTGAGAATTCGACAAAACCTAATAAAGAAGATTAGAAAAGTCACATAGTTATTTGATAAATATAATAAATTGGTGGAGGCGGCGGGAATCGAACCCGCGTCCGTAAGTCCTCTGCCTTTGGCTCTACATGCTTAGTCGTGCCTATTAAAATTTAGCTGCCTGATACCCGGCCGACAGGGCGTCTTAGCAGCGATTCCGGTAAGTTTTAGTGACTCCACCCCGGACCTGTTTCGTCACGATCTTATGAGATATGACGCCTGAATGCCCCGAAGGACTCTGAACGCATAAGCACGGCTTCAGTCAGACGGCCTCTACTGGTTATTAAGCAGCGAGTGCGTAGTTGTCGTCGTTGGCAACTATAATGGTACAGATGGATTTACGAGGATATCTGTGTCCTCGGCATGCACCTCAGGGTTTGCAACCCACGTCGAAGCCAGGTCGCCCCCATGTAAAGAGTAGACAGTATAGTGGCTGGAGGGTTCCCTGTCATTGTTCCCGGGAAAACAGCAGTAATTCTCAATGCCAATGATAATCATTATTAACAATACTGCCGGATGTTTTCTCGAATACCCTGTATAAGACGATGGGAAGGTACAATCAGATTCCCGTCATCGATGAGCTTTCCGTTCCAAGCCAACGTACATCCCGACACCTTCGACCGCCTGGTCGAATACTTACGCTCGGTGGTTGAGCGCTTTCCGGATGAGCGCACCGGCGATAGTACCTATTCCATGACCGATGCCTCACTGGGGGCATTCTCAGTGTTCTTCACGCAAAGTCCCTCGTTCCTGGGTTTTCAGCGCAATCTACAGGTGACGAAGGGGTGCAACAACGCCCTGACCCTTTTTGGGATCGGGCAGATCCCGACCGACAATCACATCCGGAATCTGCTCGACCCGGTCCCGCCCAGTGCCGTGTCGCCGGTCTTTGCGGCGGTCGTGGAGGCGTTGCATGCCGGCGGTCAGCTCGAGGCGTATCGCTCGATCAGCGGTGATCTGCTAGTGGCCATGGACGGTACCCAGTACTTCTCTTCGACCAAGATCCATTGCTCCCAGTGCAGCGTAACCGAGCATTCAAACGGCACCATCACCTATGCCCACAGCGTTGTTACGCCCGTCATCGTGGCGCCTGGCAATCCCCGGGTGCTGCCTCTGGAGCCGGAATTTATCACCCCCCAGGATGGCCATAAAAAGCAGGACTGTGAGAACGCCGCGGCCAAACGCTGGCTTGGCCAATTCGGTGCGCGTTACCGCCCTCTGGGCATCACGATCCTGGGTGATGACCTTTACTGCAAACAACCGCTGTGCGAAGCCATCCGCCGGGAGGGGTTGATTTTCATCCAGGTATGCAAACCCGATTCCCACAAGACGCTGTACGAATGGGTGGCTGGACTGGCGGCCACCGGCGATCTACAAACACTTACCATCAAACGCCGCCAGGGCAAGCGCCGCTACACCGATAGCTACCGCTTTGTGAATCAAGTGCCTCTGCGCGACGGCGATGACGCCCTAAAAGTAAACTGGTGCGAGCTGACGACCACCCGAGATGATGACAAGGTCGTCTATAAAAACGCCTTTGCCACCAACCATACGATCACCGCCGCCAACGTCGCCGAAGTCGTGCGTGCCGGTCGCGCCCGCTGGAAAGTGGAGAACGAGAACAACAACACCCTCAAGACCAAAGGCTACCACCTCAGCCACAATTTCGGTCACGGCAAGCAGCATCTGTCTGTCCTGCTGGACCTGCTCGATGCCGGATACCAGTGCATCCGCCAGTTTCTGCCGCGCAAAACCTTCTTCGACGATCTGCGGGCATTGACCCGTTACCTGTACTTTGACGGCTGGGAGGCCCTAATGGCGTTCATGATCAAGGGACTTGAACTGGAGGCCCCGGATACCAGCTGATCAGGACGATCCCGTCCGGGCTAATTCAACACTCGATGAGTGTCGGCTTGCTTTCGTCTTTCGAAACCGCAGGGACCGGCATGTTGTCTCAGGTGCTATCAGATCCAATCCAATTTCTACCCGATACCGGTTTAACCACCCCGTTTCGGATACTCCAGGTAGAGCGTTGGATACCTCAGGTTAGAATTGCGTCACTGAATACTTTTCCTATCTTGATCCCGGCGCCCCTATGTCGAATACTGCCCCGTATTTAGAATTGCTGGGAAAACAGGGTGGGTGCTTTCAATTGGCGGGGAGCGCCATGGGTCTTGGCAAGGTGGGGGGGAAAGGCACCGGGCAGTGCAAACTGCAGATTGAAGCCTGATCAATGGAGGGCTGGCAACAGAGTTTTATCCTATCCCCTGGCCCTCATGATTCGCTGTTTGTCCCGCTGCCAGTCCCGGTCTTTGTCGGTTTCCCGTTTATCGTGCAGTTTTTTACCCTTACCAAGACCGATATCCAGTTTTACCCGGCTTTTCTTCCAGTAGGCGGCCAGGGGGACCAGGGTGTAACCCTTGCGCTCGACCATTCCAATCAGCCGATCCAGTTCGCGGCGGTGCAACAGCAGTCTCCGGGTGCGCAGGGGATCGGGGTGGATATGGGTGGATGCCGTTGGCAGCGGGGTGATGTGGGCACCGAACAGAAAAGCTTCACCGTTTTTTAGGGTGACGTAGCTTTCCACGAGGCTGATGCGTCCTGCCCGCAGGCTTTTTACTTCCCATCCTTCCAGGGAGACGCCGGCTTCGTAGTTGTCCTCTATGAAGTACTCATGCCTCGCCTTTTTATTCCGGGCGATGGTCGAATCGCTGCCTTTCTTTTTTGATTTCTTAGTCATGGCGGGCCATTGTATTCGACAGGTGAAGCGGATTGCCACCAAATCGGGACTTTTCTTGTCTTGCGTCCCCAATTGGATGAAAATGCACACCGGTTGTTCGTCTGATCAGGTTGCTATCTTGTCCGAGCGCGTCTCAATCCACGGTCAGTGGTCGTCAAGACTGATGTTTGTTCTGGCTGCCACGGGTTCTGCCGTGGGGTTGGGTAACATCTGGAAGTTTCCCTACATCACCGGCGAAAATGGCGGTGGTGCCTTCGTTCTCGTCTACTTATTGAGTATTGCGCTGATTGGTATCCCTATAATGGTGGCGGAAGTCTCCATAGGCCGTCGAGGGCGCCAGAGCCCGGTCAATGCATTGCGGGCACTCGCCCAGGACGATGGTGGCAGCCGGTTCTGGTGGCTGGTTGGATTTCTGGGGATTGTCACCTGCCTGCTGATTCTGTCGTTTTACAGCGTTATCGCGGGTTGTGCCCTGGCCTACGTGCTGCGAACGGCGGGTGGGGTCTTCAGGGGCGTGACCGCCAGCGGCGCGGAGAGCATTTTCAGCGGACTGATTTCAGACCCGGAAAAGCTGCTGGCCTGGCATACCCTGTTCATGATTATGACTCTGGGTGTCGTGGCCCGAGGCGTACGCTCCGGGCTGGAGCAGGCGGTCAGGTTTCTGATGCCGATGCTGTTTCTGATGTTGCTGCTGCTGGTTATCCTGGGCTATCAGCTGCACTTCGAGTCATTCATGAAAGGGGTGAGATTTATGTTTCTCCCTGACTTCGACGCCCTCACTGCGAACGGAATTCTGGTCGCCATGGGCCATGCGTTCTTCACCTTGAGCCTGGGAATGGGGGCGATGATGGTTTATGGCTCGTATCTTCCAGCTGGTATTTCCATCTTCAGGGCATCATTTTTTATTGCGCTGGTGGATACGCTGGTGGCGCTGATGGCCGGGTTGGCTATCTTTCCAATGGTCTTTGCCAGCGAGCTGGGGACGGGCTCCGGGCCTGGTCTGATCTTTCAAACCCTGCCTATCGCTTTCGGGCAGATTCCGGGTGGCCGTTGGGTTGGAACACTCTTTTTTGTCCTGCTGGTTTTCGCCTCGTTGACTTCCGCTATCTCTCTGCTGGAGCCGGCCGTTGCCTGGCTGGTGGAGAACAGGGGGATCCAGCGGATACGCGCTACGGTGCTGGTCGGCTCTGTCTCCTGGGTGTTGGGGGTCATTACCATCCTGTCATTGGGTCCCTGGGCATTTGGTTTTCAATTCGCTGGAGAATCAAGGAGTAAAGGACTGTTTGATATCATGGATGTGTTGACTTCGGTTATTATGTTGCCCGTTGGAGGGCTGGCTGTCGCACTCCTGGCCGGCTGGGTATTGTCGCGAGCACGAACGGTGGCAGAACTTGGGGGCAGGGAGGGAGTAGCATTCTGGCTCTGGTACCTTACGATCCGTTACGTGACGCCTGTGTCCTTGATAGCGGTTTTTCTACATGCGATAGGAGTGATCTAGTTGCCCGCTGTGAAAAAGTCTGCCCTGGTACCACATACCGCTGAGCAGATCTACAATCTGGTCAATGATGTGGAGTCTTACCCGGAGTTTCTCCCCTGGTGTAAATCCACCCGGTTGATATCCCGTACCAAGAGTAAGGTGTGCGGTGAGATAGAGGTGTCCAGAGTCGGTATTCGTCAAAAGTTTGCCACCTGCAATCAACTGCACCCCTACGAGCGAATCGATATCCAACTGCTGGAGGGGCCATTCAAGCACTTACAAGGGACCTGGCATTTCAATTCGCTGGCCGACAGTGGATGCAAAGTTATCTTGGAGCTTGAATTTGAGTTCTCAGGAAAACTGATCAGCAAAGCATTCGGTGTTCTATTCGGGCAGATCGCAAACACGATGGTGGACGCTTTCTGCAAGCGGGCCAGGGTGGTGTACCGTGGCGGATGAGACGTTCGTTGTCGAAGTGGCCTATGCAAAGCCCGAGGAACAGGTGATCCTCGAGGTGCAGGCGTCCGATGGTATGACGCTTATGGATACCATAGCGGCTTCAGGAATCACCGAGCGTTTTCCGGAAATCGACCTGGAAAATACCAGGTTTGGGATATTCGGCAAGGCGGCGAAAAAAGATGCCAGGCTAAAAGCCGGTGACCGGGTGGAGATTTATCGGCCTTTGATTGCAGATCCTAAAGAAGCCCGAAAAAAGCGGGCGGCTGAAGGTAAGCAATTGAAAAAAGGGGGAGGGAAGGCCGTCTGACAAGGGCGATGTCTGTCGAGTCAGTTCCTTTGGGTATCCGCCTTCCGGGGCCGGGCTGTTGGGTACGTGACCGGATGTGCCCTACGCTGAAGTAACAGGCTGGTATCCAGGGCAGATCCCGGGGCGCCTTCTAACGGTCGTTGTCCAGACCCAGGTACTTCTCTGTGCTCTTGAACACCTTGGTGAATATCCCGTCGCGATTGTTGTTGTCGGGAACGGTGATCACTTCAGCTTCTTTGAGATCGAGAGGCCCATCCGGTACTTCGGGTTTCAAGTCGCCGGTAATCCTGACCAGGCGGTCATCTTCAAAGAAGATCGCAATTCTTTTCTGCTCCGGCTCGTTCTTACCCCGTCTCATGGTGTACACGTAGTCCCAACGACCCTGATGAAAGACGTCGACCAGCATGGGAGAGCCCATGATGTAGTTAACCTGACTTGTCGACATGCCTGGTTCGAGTCTGTTGATCATTTCCTGGGTTATCACGTTGCCCTGCTGGACATCGGATTTGTACATCAACGGCAGGCTTTCAAGGCCAGCCGGAATGATACTGCCCAACTGATCGGTGGTTGAACAGGCCGATAGCGCCAGACTTGCGCCGCACAGGCAATAGATGAGAAGCTTTTGCATCAGATTTTCTTTAGGGTAGGACTCGATTCAATACCCGGGAATGATACCTGAACAGCAGGGGTCAACCCAGGGTTTGTGGTTGGTCAGCCGGTCAACATACCCGGAGTCTCGGGTAAAGTTGTTGTTTATCCGGGGAGGATAACACATGTGCGGACTGCCGCCATGCTTGTTGGTTCTGGTCCCTGAAGCGGGATTACCATTTTTTGGTGGGGGGAAGCTCAGTGTCGGAAGGCGAGGAAATCAGGAAAGCGGGTCTGAAAGTCACCGGTCCCCGGATGAAGATCCTGATGCTTCTGGAGAAAAACGATAATCAGCATCTCAGAGCCGAAGATGTTTACCGAATGTTGCTGGAAGCTGGCGAGGAAATAGGTCTGGCAACCATTTACCGGGTGTTGACCCAGTTTGAGGTGGCCGGGCTCGTTGAGCGCCATAATTTTGAGGGAGGTTATTCGGTATTCGAGTTGAATCGGGGGCACCATCACGATCACATCGTCTGTGTATCCTGTGGCAAGGTGGAAGAGTTCACCGATGACACGATAGAAGAGCGCCAGAAAGCCATTGCCCGGGAGAACGGCTTTGAGTTCGGTGACCACAGCCTCACGCTATATGGCCGCTGCAGGGATAAAAACTGCTCTGGTCGGAAAGGCTGAAGCAAGGTCTCTTTGACATCCCGTTTTTGATTCCTGTATCTCCACGTAAATCCTGTCTTTTCGACATCACATGGCTGGATGCCAGCCAATGCCTGGATTCAGGCTTAGATAATCAGGTGTCGCCGGTTTGTGTCAGCGGTGAATTCGTGACTACAATCCCCGCCTTCACATGAACCAGGAGACAGTATCACTCTCAGGTATTTCCTGTTCCTGGGAACCTGGGATTCTGTCCCGCGCGGTCGGGTATTATCCAGCCGCAATCAGTCACAGTCAGATTGATCCCGGAGGATGAATTGACATCAGGTAGTGAAAATTTACAGTTTTTCGTAGAGCCGGGAGGGCGTTTCAGGGGCAGTATTCGAGTTCCCGGTGACAAATCCATTTCCCATCGATCCATTATGCTCGGTTCCCTGGCTGAAGGAACAACCCGGGTCAGCGGCTTTCTGGAAGGAGAGGACAGCCTGGCCACTTTGCGGGCCTTTCGGCGCATGGGGGTGGAAATCGATGAGCCGCATCGGGGGGAACTGAGTATTCATGGGGTCGGGATGGGTGGGCTCAAGGCTCCGGATGGGCCTCTGGACCTGGGAAATTCAGGCACTTCAATGCGGCTGTTATCGGGGTTGCTGTCCGGTCAGGGGTTTTCAGTGACCTTGACGGGGGATAGTTCCCTGTCGGGGCGTCCTATGGGGCGGGTTACCGAACCACTGTCGCGTATGGGCGCTGTTATAGAGGCTACAGACAGGGGTACGGCGCCCCTGCATATCAAGACGGGTGGCCGGATTCAGGGTATTACCTACCAGATGCCAATGGCCAGCGCCCAGGTGAAATCCAGCCTGCTTCTTGCCGGGCTGTTTGCCGACGGTGAAACCTGCGTTACAGAGCCTGCGGTGACCAGAGACCATACCGAGCGCATGCTCGAGGGATTCGGTTACCCGGTTCGGCGTGATCACAATCGGATCTGCGTGACCGGTGGAGGTAGGCTTCAGGCGTGCACCCTAGATGTGCCTGCGGATATCTCGTCGGCCGCTTTTTTTCTGGTTGGGGCATCCATTGCGGACGACTCAGATCTGGTGCTCGAGCATGTGGGAATCAATCCTACCAGGGACGGAGTTATCCGGATTCTTCGGCTCATGGGTGCGGATATTCAGGTGTTGAATCGTCGCCAGGCGGGCGGTGAACCGGTTGCCGACCTCCGGGTCCGGTCGGCTCGCCTGAAAGGTATCGAGATTCCCCCGGACCTGGTGCCTCTTGCCATCGATGAGTTTCCGGTCCTTTTTATTGCTGCCGCTTGTGCTGAGGGAGAGACGCTGTTGAGTGGTGCGGAAGAGTTGCGGGTGAAAGAGAGCGATCGTATACAGGTCATGGCGGATGGTCTGCTGGAACTTGGCGTCGAAGCCGTCGCGAAGTCCGACGGGATGCTTATTCGTGGTGGGAGGATAAGCGGGGGGCGGGTGTGCAGTCATGGCGATCATCGTATCGCGATGTCCTTTGCTGTGGGGGCTTTGCAGGCCCGCGGAACGATCGTGATCGATGACTGCGAGAATGTTAATACCTCCTTTCCCGGGTTTGTCGAACTGGCATCTGGCGCCGGTCTGGAAATCCAACAGGCGCTCGAGCCGGAAGCAGTCTAGCCCTGGCAGGCGGATACCAAGCGTGGGGCGAGCAACGCTTCAGCCCGGTGGCGGGATGATCTGATTCCATTGTCACTGATACATGCACGTACAATTCTAAAGAGGGGCGAGGCAAAATGAACCGAATAATTACCATCGATGGCCCGAGTGGCTCCGGTAAAGGGACTATTGCGGGGCTGGTTGCCCTGCGACTGGGCTGGCATTTATTGGATAGCGGTGCGCTTTATCGGCTGGCGGGTCTGGCAGCAGGCCGGGCGGGGGTGGGCTTCGATCAGAGTCAGGTGCTGGCGGATCTGGTGCTGGGTCTGGAGGTAGAATTTCGGGACGGGCAGGTTTTTCTGGGGGGGGAAGATGTCTCTCTGGCCATTCGTACCGAGCGTGCCGGCAACGCGGCTTCAAAAGTGGCTGCGGTACCCGAGGTGCGTGCCGCTTTACTGCAATGGCAGCGTGATTATGCTCGGGAACCCGGACTTGTGGCTGACGGAAGGGATATGGGCACGGTGGTTTTTCCTGAGGCCCCAGTCAAGGTCTACCTGACGGCAACGGCGGTAGAACGGGCTCGAAGACGCTATAACCAGTTGAAAGAAAAAGGTTTGGATGCTAGTCTGGCGGATCTCATTACGGAAATTCGTGAGCGTGACGAGCGCGACCGATCCCGTGCCGTTGCTCCGCTGAAACCGGCGCCCGATGCGCTGGAGGTGGAGTCTACTGCTTTAACTATTGAGGAAGTGTCGAAAAGAGTGCTGGATAAGGTGCTTGAAACCTATCCGGATCTTCGAGACGAGGGGGCCTGAGAATCAGGCCGAACATTAACCACAACCCATGGCCCGAATAGTCGGGCTGACGATCGGCCCGACCGATTCAGGATTTTTTTTATGACCGAAAGTTTTGCAGAACTCTTCGAGGAGAGTATCGCCAATACCCAACTACGTTCCGGTGCCATAGTTATCGGTACTGTACTTGAGATCACCAACGAGTCGGTGATCGTTAACGCCGGACTGAAATCCGAAGGTGTCATACCCAAGTATCAGTTTCAGAGCTTCAGTGGCGAACTGGAAGTTTCCGTTGGAGACCAGGTCGAAGTCGCACTCGATGCCGTCGAGGATGGTTCTGGCGCGACCCGTCTGTCCCGCGAGAAGGCCAAGCGACATCACGCATGGCGAGTACTCGAGAAAGCCTTCGAATCCGAAGAGAATGTGACCGGCCGGATCAACGGCAAGGTCAAAGGCGGATTTACTGTGGAACTTGGAGAAATCCGGGCATTCCTGCCGGGCTCGCTGGTCGATGTGCGGCCGGTGCGTGATACTACCTATCTGGAAAACAAAGACCTCGAATTCAAAGTCATCAAGCTGGACCAGCGCCGCAACAACGTGGTTGTATCACGCCGGGCTGTGGTGGAAACTGAATACAGTGCCGAGCGGGAAGCACTGCTGGAGAGTCTGCAGGAAGGTATCGAGATCAAGGGTATCGTCAAGAACCTCACCGACTACGGAGCGTTCGTGGACCTGGGTGGCATCGACGGTCTGCTGCACATCACCGATATGGCCTGGAAGCGGGTCAAGCACCCCTCCGAGGTTGTAGAGATCGGTGACGAGATCATGGTCAAAGTGCTCAAGTTCGATCGTGAGAAACAGCGTGTTTCTCTTGGATTGAAGCAAATGGGAGACGATCCCTGGGCGAATCTGGCGCGTCGCTATCCGGAAGGCACCCGCTTGTTTGGCAAGGTCACCAACTTGGCCGACTATGGTTGCTTCGTGGAGATCGAGGAGGGTGTGGAAGGTCTGGTTCACGTATCTGAAATGGACTGGACCAACAAGAACATCCATCCGTCGAAGCTGGTGCAGATGGATGACGAGGTTGAGGTTGTCGTTCTGGATATCGATGAAGAACGCCGCCGGATTTCCCTTGGCATGAAACAGTGCCAGCCCAACCCATGGGAAGAGTTCGCCGAAACCCACAAGAAAGGGGATCATGTCTTCGGGAAGATCAAGTCGATTACCGATTTCGGTATTTTTATCGGACTCGACGGCAGTATCGACGGGTTGGTCCATCTGTCCGATATCAGTTGGGACGAGGGCGGAGAAGATGCGATTCGCGAGTACAAGAAAGGCCAGGAACTCGAGACGGTGGTATTGTCCGTGGACCCGGAGCGCGAGCGTATCTCACTGGGTATCAAACAACTCGACAAGGACCCCTTCTCCACCTACCTGGGAGTTCACGCCAAGGGAACCGTGGTTGTCGGTGTGATCAAGGAAGTGGATTCTCGGGGGGCCGTGATAACCCTGGATGAAGGGGTTGAGGGTTACATGAGAGCTTCCGAAATCTCTCGGGAAAGAGTTGAAGATGCACGCTCAGCACTTAAGGAAGGGGACTCGATCGAAGCCAAATTCATGGGTGTCGATCGCAAGAATCGCACTATCACGCTCTCGATCAAAGCCAAGGATTACGCGGAAGAGCAGGCGGCTATTCAGTCTTATTCCCGAGACTCTGTGGGTGGTACCGCCACATTGGGTGATCTGCTCAAACAACAGATGGATGAGGAATAGTCATCTGCGAAGAGCCCGTTTTCTCTTCTGCAGTTGGTCAATAGATCGACAGTAAGGGTCGCTGAAATTAGTAAATGTCCAGAAATTGCGCTGGATTTTGGTTCAGATTCAAGGCATGGAAAGGGGCGCATAGCTGTTCTATGCAACCTTTTCCACAACGCGGAAACTGGGCCAAAAGACCAGCAAGACTGGATAACTATTTTTTCCGCGGCCCTAAGGTGTAAACCTGTGTGACTCAGGTGATGCTGGGGCTCAGGGCGTCGGGATTAGTTTCAGAGTTGACGATTAATCCCGTGCCTGTTTCATGAGTTCCGGATGGCATGGTTACCATGCATTTACATTATTCCGGAAATGGTCGGGTTCCCAGGGAACCCGGCCAGCTTGAGGAGTTAAAAAAGGAATGACAAAATCTGAACTTATCGACGTAATCGCCAAAGAGCAGAGTCACCTTGCTTACCGAGATGTGGAACTGGCGGTAAAATGCATGCTGGAGCAGATGAGTAAGGCGCTGGCATCCGGAGACCGGATTGAAATCCGGGGCTTTGGAAGCTTTTCACTCCACTACCGTTCTCCTCGGCAGGGTAGAAACCCAAAGACCGGAGAGTCTGTGGCATTGGCCGGGAAATATGTGCCCCATTTCAAACCGGGTAAGGAGTTGCGGGAACGCGTCAACAACAGCAAAAACGAAATCTCCACCGATTGATTTTAGTTCTATTGCCTGGTAGGCAGCTCAAGTCAGGGATAACAGTGCTGCCACCAGCAGATCAGGATCATAGTGAGGGGCGCTTTGTTCGCTGATTAAGGTAGTGTCTATAATCTGAAGTCCCATATCGCTCATCAGAGAAGCGGTGAGCCGGGAAGGATAGTTCCCCCGTTTCTGATCAACAAGTACGAAGTCCAGCCGTTTTTTCCCTTCTGCATTTTTCGTATCCTTCTGCAAGTACCCCAGTAGTTTCACCACTGCCTGGTCCATATTCAATCCGATCTGCTCTGGATCCACCCCAAGATTGGGAACGTAGACTTTCGGGCATTCGTTGGAGGCGATAGTTGCCCCAACACCTCTGGGCAGTAAATTGGCTATCAGGCTGGTATAGAAACTTCCGGGTGGAAAGCAGATAAGATCTGCCTTCTCGAGCAGTTTGCGGTTTTTTCTTTTGAGTTCACTCTCGGTGATGTCGAATTTCCGCAGGCTCTTGCATAAGTGCAAATTCCTTATAGGGGACGCCAGAGGCGTTGTTTCTTTTCCAGTCAGCCGATGCTGCCCGATGATACGGCTTCCATCTTCCAGTTCGGCAGCGAGATGAAGATCGTCGTTGACGATCGCCCGCACGGCGCCCCGTGCTTCGATCAGTTTGGAGAAGAGAAAAATAATCGGGTCGAGGTGTTTGTGGTTATTCAAATAGCCACCGGAAAGTATCAGATTGCCAATACTGGCGCCCCGCAGATCAAACCCGGGTGGCATCGCGTCCTGGAAGTAACCCATTTGATTTCTGATCAGTCGACGCATGGGATTGGAAATGCTGTGAATCAGGGGATCCCTTCCCTGGATCATCGAGTCCAGTTGCCGGGTCAGTGCCTCATTTGGTGTGTTGCGTGAAAAACGGTAAGTGAACAGCCGATAGACCGAGGGATGTCCGATGACGGTGTCATCGGCCAATGCCATCAGTCTGCTCCTGACGTCACCAATCGCCGGCATTCTGAATGCCTGGCGTAGTTTTGCAGAACTGCCCCCAGAATCGAAGGGGGTGACCATGTGGATGGAATTATAGGTATAGTTCTTGAGTACACGACTCACGCCATTAAGTGCCGTACCGCCGCTGAAGAACAAAATGTTTGGACCGAGTTCCGGTGCCTTGCGGTATCGGAGAATACGCAGGGGGTCGGGTATGCGGGCAGTGCGTGTGATCTTGATGGGCTTCATGCTGATCGCATCAATAGAGTTCGATGTTGAAGATCGCTTTTTTACTGGTCCGGGGCTGTATCAACTCATGCCTGGTTGCCCAGGATTGTGAGGCAGTATAACGCCGAGTAACCCAAGAGTGGGTGTGTTTTTTAACATACGGCCATGACAAGGGTATAAACGGGCCGGGATGTCTGGTTACTGGGGAGTTAACGCGGGAGGGGTGCAGATGTGTTTTTTCCGAGACCACCGTATACTGGTCGGGTGATGGTTATGGATAACTTACTGCCGAATATACGCAACTCTGTGCGTGCACTGATCGTTCGGGATGGCAGCATCCTGATGCTGCACAAGGATGCGGGTGATCAGCGAGAAGCATTCGCTTTACCAGGAGGTGCGCAGGATCCGGGTGAGACTCTGGAGCAGGCCCTGTATCGGGAGTGTCTGGAGGAAATCGGGACCCCGGTCCAGGTGTGTGAACTGGTCCGTGTCGCGGATTCCTTTAAGGAGAAAAAGACGGTTCCTGCCGCTACAGCCCATCTCGTGGAATTTCTCTTTCGCTGTACCGTACCGGATGACTATACACCGTGCAATGGCTGCAGGCCGGATAAACGTCAGAAGGGTGTTGTCTGGGTGCCGGTCAGTGAGTTGTCATCCAGGTGTTTTTACTCCCGGTCTCTTGCGCCTCTTCTTGATGGTCTGCCAAGCCAGAAAAACCAATCTGTTTACCTGGGGTTGATCGGCTGACCGGGTATATTCCCCCCACCACATTGAAACCATACTCAAACCTTATTGAAGGAGTCTCAAGGGCTGATATGCATACCGAACTTTTGATTTTGCGCCATGGGGAATCCGAGTGGAACAATGGCATGGATGATTTCGTCAGATCGTTGCAGGATCAGGGTAAGCGAGATGCTCAACGTATCGGCGTGTGGTTGTCTCAAAATGGACTCGTACCGGATTATCTGATCAGTTCTCCGGCGGAGCGGGCGGATGCCACGGCGCAGGAGGTCTGCAGGACGATGGGACTGGACCCGGGTGACATCTGCAGGAACATGAAGATCTACGCTGCTGATGTGGCTGCGCTTTTAGGGGTGTTGCGCGCCAGTCCGGTGACAAGCCGCCGGGTCATGATCGTGGGTCACAATCCGGGGCTTGAGGGATTAGTGGGGTATCTGTCAGATGCTCCGGTATCTTTGCTGGCTGATGGGGGCTTGCTGCCAACGGCTGCTCTGGGTGTTCTGGAGTTGAACAGCGGCTGGACTGAACTGGCCCGGGGATGTGCCCATCTGAAATCCATTGTCCGGCCTGGTTCTCTTCCGAAAAAGTTCCCATACCCCCAGTCAGGGGGAACAGAATTGCGCGACCGACCCGAATACTATTATACCCAGTCTTCGGTGATTCCTTATCGCTGGCGGAATGGAGAAATCGAAGTGCTGGTGATTACGTCAAAAAAACGAAAACACTGGCTGGTTCCTAAAGGGATCAGGGATCCTGGTTATTCACTTCAGAATTCAGCCGCTAAAGAGGCGATGGAAGAGGCGGGGGTAGAGGGTGTGGTTACAGAATCTGCGATTGGTCACTATGCTTATACGAAGTGGGGCGGCAGTTGCAGCGTGGTGGTTTACCCCATGGAGGTGACCGGAGTGCTGTCGGAAGCCCAATGGATGGAGCCTCAGCGCCTTCGTGAGTGGGTGACTCCACAAGTGGCGGCGCATCGTTTACGACAAGTGGAACTTAAGCCCATGATTCTGAAGCTGGCTTCATCGCTGTCACCTCGATAGAGCATCGGGAGCTCCCGGGATCTGGCCTTTTCTACTGAGCGAAAGCCGTTGTCTGCCGAGTTTGCGAAGGGATAGCGTCGACCAGAACCTGCTGATAGCCTCAAACGATCGAAAACCCTGACTCGATCCCCCTTCCCTTGCTATTGTACCCCCTGAGTTTGACAGGCTTCCGGGGCAAAAATATCTCCATTAACTGTTGATCATCATTATGTTACAGGTGAGTGACAGAGGCAGAACTGTTAGAATTCAAATCTTTCCAGTGAAATGGCCTTCGTTGCGATAGCGGCGACGGAAACAGGCAGTCCCAGGCAATGCATGAGTTGAACCTTTTCTACCAGTCACTCGCTATCAGTGGCGATGATCTGGAATTGTTCCTGCGCTGTGTTTTTCAGATCGCGCTGCTCTCTTCATCTGCTGTTTTTTCAGGTTCTGAAACCGCGCTTTTCTCACTCAGTCGAATCGATCTGCAGAAACTTCGACAGGCGAGAGACGAGCGGTCGGAGAGTATTCACGCCATGCTCGATGAGCCCAGGCGGCTGATTATCTCCATCCTCTGTGGTAACGAGTTGGTCAACATCGCCTCTGCAGTGAACATGGCATCCATACTGTTGCTGTTTTTCGGTGAGCAGGATATCGGGTGGATAAACATCGTTATCATGGTGCCGCTTCTGCTCTTGATCGGAGAAGTGACGCCCAAGACCATTGCTGTCAGTTACCCGATCAAGTTTTCCACCCGCCTGACCGCACGGATACTGCCCCGCTGGATCCTTTTTATTACACCGTTGCGGGAGGTGGTGCGCCTGGCCTCTGACAGAATTACTACCCTGATCGTTGGCGAAGCGGTGAATCGGGAGAATATTCTGCAGCCCGATGAACTGCGAACACTGCTGGAGGAGGGGGAGGAGACCGGTATTATCGATGCAACTGAGCGCGTGCTTATCGATAACCTGCTCGAGGCATCGGAAACCGATATTTCACGGATCATGACCCCGGGGCCCCGCATCCAGTTTCTGGATGCCAGCCTGCCGGTACCGGAACTGATCAATACATTCCGGCAGTACCGTCATCCCAGAATACCGGTGTATCAAGGGCATTGGGATAATGTCATCGGCTTTATCCATTCAGAGGATATGCTCAAAACCGTGCGAAAGGGCGACCTGTCCCAGGTCAGCCTGGAATCCATACTCAAACCCGTTCATTTCGTGCCTCCCACCAAGAAGGTGGATGAAATGTTCGATTACTTCGAGTCCCACAATACCCGTGTCGCCATCATACTGGGGGAGTATGGAGAGGTGTTGGGCATTGTGACCATGAAAGATGTTCTCAAGTTTATCTTTGGCGAGATTACAGGGAAGATGGCCGGTCAGGAGTATTACAAGGAAGAGGACCAAAACAGTTACACCGTGCCCGGCGATATGCGACTCACCGATTTCAACAACCTGACGAACTTCGATATCGAGGATTCTGTCATGAGCACCATCGGTGGCGTGGCCTTTCGGCTGTTCGACAGATTACCGATGGTGGATGATAAAGTCGATTACGAAGGGTATGAATTTGTTGCCAGGGAAGTGACCGGGCTCAGGATCAGCAAGATTCAGGTACGAAAACTGGTCTCTGACAGCACTTACGAATTGAGTAATACACGGGAGGAAATGGCCTCAATCGAGGAACAGAGTACCGATTCCAAAGAGCAGGAGAAAAGCTGATGGAGCTTCTGGTTCAATTGCTGGTGATTGTTTTCTTCCTGTTGTTGAAAGCCTTTTTCTCGGGATCCGAGATTGCCATGGTGAACTCGGACAAGTTGAAATTGCGGCATCAGGCGAAAATGGGTGACCGTGGAGCATCATTGGTACTGAAGCTCTTCAAGACACCGGATGTTATTCTGGGTACCACCCTGGTGGGCACCAATGTGGCCACTGTCACTATATCAACCATTGGTGCACTGATTTTTATCGACTTTTTTGGTGCTGCGGGGGATTTGATTTCTGTTGTTGTGTTGACTCCGATTCTGCTGATTCTCGGAGAAGTCGTACCCAAGAGTATCTTCCAGCAGAAAGCAGACACCATCGTCAATCGCTTGATTTATGCCCTGCGTTTCTTTTCCTTTCTGTTTTATCCAGTCATTTTCATATTCAGCCGTGTGGCCAGGTTCGTGACTCGCCTGGTGGGCGGCGGCAGTGTACCCCAGAATATGTTCATCACCCGGGAAGAACTGCGGGTACTGCTTGACCTTTCCGAAAGTGCCACGGCACCGTCTGCCATAGATCGTAAACGTATTCGGCGAATCATTCGTTTTGCTGACACCACCGTGGGGGAGGCGATGATACCGCTGGCGGATGTGGTGGGTTTTAATGAAACCCGTGACATATCGGAGGCCATTCGGGTGGTGATGAATCACGGTTATAATCGTTTACCCGTGTACCGCGGTAACATCACGAATGTCCATGGGATGCTCACCCTGAGTACCTGGGATCTGATGGACCCAGAACTTGAGAACAAGCCACTCACCGATTATATCAGCTCGGTCCTGTATCTCTCTCCCAAGCAGACCATCGATCAAGCGCTTCCTAAGCTACAGGCCAGAGAGGACCATATGGCAGTGGTTGTCGATGAATTTGGGTCTGCCATAGGGATACTCACTATGGAGGATGTGTTTGAAGAAGTAGTGGGCGAAATCAATGTCGGCTATGACTTCGATGAGTACCAGCCTAAGCAAAAACTCCTGTTCGATCAGGAGGATGAAAATGTTTACGTCATGAGCGGCAGGATGCCCATCTCGGAAGTGAACGATAAGCTGTACGCTAAGTTTTCCGTGGAAGAGGCCCATACGATCGGTGGCTTTATCGTAAGCCGCCTGCGTCGGATTCCGGAAGTGGGTGATCAGGTGGAAGAGCAGGATTATCGTCTCAGTGTTCTGGAGGCCGATGCCCGTACGGTCTCGAAAGTGAAGCTGGAACGATTGTAGCCGTTAGCATACTCAGGTACCGGCGGAAAATGGCGCACGGGACTGATTGAGGGTGGCGCAGTGGCTGCGCCTTAGCATGGGTATTGAACGGTTTGTCGCTATCGAACGGGGCGCTGGACGACCACCCCGGGGGATGGAATTGTCCGAGACGGGTGCCGGGGTCAGCGGAGACTCTGTGGTTTCGGGATGGCATCTCCGGCAGGCAGTCTTAAATCGCTGGATGGATACAGCTGTGGATCGAACCTGTTTGATCGACAGCAGACAAAATTTAGTCGTGGAGAGCCGAAATGGTAGCAAAATCAAGTAATAAATCAATTCTCGTGCCGGTGGATTTCTCCGCCCACTCCGAGGCTGCGCTTTTGAAAGCCTGTGAGCTGGCCGAATGTACGAAGCAGAAAATCATCGTGCTGCATGTTGTACATGACCCCGGGGAAATGCCTGGTTACTATGCCAAGGTCACCAAGAAGAAAATGCTGGTCAGAATGGAAGATGCAGCAAAAGAGATGCTGGACGAGTTTATCGAGCAGGCCGCGGAAAAACACCCCGATATCAAGGGTTTGAAACACCTTGAGACGATGCTGATTCTGGGGTTGCCCGTGACTCGCATTCTTCAAGTGATTGAGAAAAAGCAACCATCCATGGTGGTCATGGGCAGTCAGGGGCGTACTGGCCTGAGTCATCTCCTGATAGGTTCCAAAGCTGAGCAGTTGGTAAGACTATGTCCGGTGCCGGTAACCATAGTAAAAGCGTAAATGTGAGAATAATGAGGAGAACGGCATGCTGAGGAAATTCCCAGACTTGGGTGGTGACTTGAATTCAAGGGTTGTACTCGTGCTGCTGGCAGGAATCGGGATCTTTTTTGCCATACCGGCTTTTGCCGCGGATGGTGGCAAGGACCTGGAATGGGGTGTCATGGGGATGCAGCTGTTTGGCGGCCTGGCGCTTTTTCTGTTCGGTATGGAGCAGATGGCGGACGCTTTGAAGGCAGTTGCTGGCGAACGGATGAAGCTGATCCTGGCCAGATTGACCACCAACCGCTTCATGGGTGCGATCACGGGTGCTTTCGTTACCGCCATCATTCAGTCCTCTTCGGTGACGACGGTGCTGGTTGTGGGGTTTATTACCGCGGGGTTGATGTCCCTTGCGCAATCCGTCGGTGTGATCATGGGTGCCAATATAGGCACTACCATTACAGCCCAGATCGTTGCTTTCAAGGTAACCAAAGCCGCACTGCTGATGATCGGTGTCGGGTTCAGTATGTTGTTCGTTTCCAAAGAGGAGCGGATCAAGCAGTACGGCGCCATGCTCATGGGCCTGGGTCTGGTGTTTTTCGGTATGAGTGTCATGAGTGAAGCCATGAAACCACTGCGCGAATACCAGCCTTTTCTGGACCTCATGATTCATATGGAAACCCCCATTGTAGGTATACTCATCGCAGCAGCCTTTACGGGATTGATCCAGTCATCCTCGGCGACCACCGGTATCGTCATCGTGATGGCCAGTCAGGGTTTTATCACACTCCCGGCGGGTATTGCGCTGGCATTTGGTGCCAATATCGGTACCTGTGTAACCGCGTTGCTTGCGGCGATCGGAAAACCCCGGGAAGCGGTCCGGGCGGCCCTTGTTCACATATTTTTCAATGTGGGAGGGGTCTTGATATGGGTGGGATTCATTACACCGCTGGCGGAAATCGTAACCTTGTTTTCCCCCTCCTATCCGGAATTGGAGGGGATCGCCCGGCTTGGGGCCGAAACACCGAGGCAGATCGCTAACGCCCACACCATCTTCAATCTGGCAAATACCATTATTTTTATTGGTTTTACCACCCAGCTTGCCCGTTTGGTAGAGAGAATTATTCCAGACAGCGCCCTGGAAGAGGAGGGGTTGACCGTCAGGGCGAAATACCTGGATGAAGAACTTCTGTCCACACCCTCCCTGGCCCTGGACCGGGTCCGTCTGGAGGTGCTGAATATGGGTAAGCGAGTACAGGATATGCTGGATCGAATTATGCCGGCGATCCTGACAGGGAATCGGCAGACCCTCTATTCGATCCAACAGATGGATGATGAGGTGGATATCCTGTACGAGCAGATCATTGCCTATCTGGGCACTATCAGCAAACGCCAGCTGACGGATAGCCAGACCTATGAATTGCTGGAGTTGATGGCGGCGGTGGGTGATCTGGAAAACATCGGTGATACCATAGAAACCAACCTGGTGGTACTCGGAAATGAGCGAATTGATGCAGGCGTTTCGATCAGCGAACCCACCAGGAAAGTGCTGATGGATTTCCACAAAGTGGTGACAAAGGCGTTCAGGTTGTCGGTACAGGCAGTCTCCCAGGGAAGCGAGGAGGCCGCTGTTGCAGTTATTGCCATGAAACATGAGGTGTCAGGTCTGGCTGATTCGGCAGCCGCGCACCAGGCGGCTCGTCTGGTGGCCGAAGAACCGAATCGAATTCCTGCCTACACCATCGAGATTGATATCATCGAAAAACAGAAACGCATATACTACTTCGCGAAACGCATGGCGAAGACTGTTTTGCAAGAGGATGAGCTCGAGGGGGTTGAAGCCTCATGAGCCGGAATAACCACAGAGAGAGGTAATGGTTGGTGGGTATAGAGAAACTGCTGGGTGATTTGAAAGCTTATCTCGACAAAGGCGAACGTAAGAAGAAAGCCCATTGTCAGCGGATAGACGAGCTTCTGGCAAAGTTGGAGGAGAAAGAGCATAAACTCACTAAGAAACTGGAGAAAGAGAAGGACTCTGCCAAGCGGAAGCGCCTTAAGACCGAGCTGAAAATCGTCGCGGTCCAGCGAAAAAAGGGTGCCGTTCGGCGAAACGAACTGAGCAATAAGTGTAATTGATAAAAAGGGCCGGGAGGAGAGGATCCTCCCGGCCGATACTAAGGGCCGCAGAAAAAATAGAGTATCCAGTCTTGCTCGTCTTTTGGCCCGGGTTCAGCGTTGTGAAAAGGGTTGCATAGGAAAGCTATGCAACCCTTTCCACGCCTTGAACCCGAACCAAAATACAGCGTAATTTCTGGATACTTATTAATTTCCGCGACCCTTACCATAGAGCGACCGCTGGAAAGATATGCTTTTCGATAATGCACGATAATTTCGGTATCAGTCTCTTAGAGCCATTGATACAGCGATGCACCCCTGCACCGCGGAATCTCTGGTCTTGTTCAAAGCTTTCCCAATACAGAGGGCGGTCTATGTCAGCAACGAGGTGGAAGGGTTTCAAACCACTGAACAGAATCCTGCTGTTGTTTCTCCTGTCGGTGTCATCCCTGTATGCCGAGGTTTTCGTTCGTGACGATATCATCCGTGATCCGGATCCCCGGTCCTTTTCTGTTTGTTACAACCACACGTGTAAAGATCTCGAGACCGTGGGTTTGAATACCGAGCAGTGGCAGGGGATTCGAATGAGTTTCAACCCTCCGGCGGAAGATGCTGGGAAAGAACGTCGACAGATTGCCGTGGCCATCGCCCGAATGGAACGTCTGGTGGGCCAGCTTGTCAACACAGAACAAGATCGGGGTGGAAACATGGCAGGGCTGCTGAGTGGAAAACGGCAAATGGACTGTATCGAT
>JAAELC010000328.1 GCA_024227135.1 Gammaproteobacteria bacterium | reverse complement strand
TGGTGATGTCCCGGAACTGGACACGGTCGACCGCTTAACCACCGGATTGACCACGGCCGCGGTGCCCTGGTCTCCGGGGAGTTGGCTTACCTCCATGAGTAGGATTGATATCGCTGAAGACGTCCTCGCCGAGGTCTTCATGGATCAATCTATATCCTGGGGATTTGCCACCTGGTCCGGGGGCAGTTGTCGTGCCAATGATCCAGTACGAGCTCCAACCTATTATACAAACTATCGAGTGGGCGTGCATGCACATGATGCAGACCATCAGGACGTGCTGCAAGCGAGGGTCGACGATGGTTCACCCGGAGGGTGTACCCCTCTGGTGCCGACAATGAGAGGCGGGTTGGAATATTTTCAGGGTCTTAGGGAGGATGGGTATTATACCGAGCCTTATGATACGACCCCGGATTGCCAGCCCCGTATCTTGGTTGTCGTCACCGATGGTCAGGGCAATACCGCCACTGATAATGCCAGGATAGATGCCGTAACCGATGAATTGATTGCTGAAGGGGTCACCATCGTCGCGGTTGGCTTTGGGCTCACGAACGCCAACCAACTGGATCGCATCGTCCAGAAGATGCAAACAGCCGGCGAATTGTCTGAAGACGACTACCTGTATCATTTGCACAATGAAGATACCGAAGGAGTGGCCGTCCCCTTTATGGCCCAGAACCGGCAGGAATTCATCGATACTATGAACAATATTGTCAGTAATGTGAAAGCGCAGGTCTTTCACGGTTCGTCGCCTGCTGCAACAACATCAGTGAGTGATGATACGACCGGGGTCCTTGTCAGTTCAGCTTTTGATGCCTCAGACTGGAGTGGATATCTGACCGCCGACCAATTTGATTCTTTCTCCGCAACCCTGGTCGGTGAAAGTTGGGATACAAGAACGACCCTGGCCGGCGTAACCATTAATGGTTTTATTTATGACGAAACAGCAGAATCAAAGGTCAGTGCATATACTACCAGCAGCATCGATGGGGATAATTATTTATGTAAAACCATGGGGGATATTATCAACTCCACCCCGATAATAGTCGGCGCTCCGCCTTATGCCTATGACTTTGACGGCTATAGGAATTTTCTCTATAATAGTGAGGTGTTGGCACGGGACTATATGGTGTATGTCGGTGCCAATGATGGCGCCCTGCATGCGTTCAGGCTCAGTGATGGTACGGAAAAGTGGCGTTTTTACCCTGATGCCGTCAAGACCCCCATGGCTTTAGCTGAAACGAATCCTGTCGATGATATGTGTTCTTCCGCCTTTTGTCATAAGTTTCTCCTGGATGGCTCTCCCCAAGCTGCAGACATCTTTGTAAACGATACAACAGGGTGGAAAACCATTCTCACCACCGGGCTTGGTAGAGGCGGCAGTTCCTTTTTCGCCATTGATATTACCTATGGCAATGATTTCGTTGAAACAACCAATCCCGGCCAGTTCTTATGGGAATTTACCGGGACCGAAGCAGCTGAACTCGGGCTGGCGACTTCGGATCCTCAAATAATACGGGTGGGAAAATTAGATGCTGACGCTGAGCTGACTGAAACCGGGTGGATTACCCTGTTTGGTTCCGGCCCTCTGGGTAATACGCTCCTACAGGCGGACAAAGAGGCCTATCTCTTTGCGCTTAATAGTTGGGATAAAGAG
>JAAELC010000327.1 GCA_024227135.1 Gammaproteobacteria bacterium | reverse complement strand
TTGAGTCAGATTTTATGATCATTTGAGGCGAATATTGGGCATATTTAACGAAAATGATCGGAGAATCTGCCCAAATCCAGCTTTTCCGCAGCAGGCTCACTGTTCTCGGACAGGCTCCTAGAGAAAGCCGGCTTCACGCTCAATGCTTTTGGACAGTTCGCAGACTTCGAAGTCCATGGTTTCCAGGTCCGCCATGATGTAGGTGGACGGGTCGGTGCCCACTCCCCCTACGGTGCCGGGATTGACCAGCAGGGTTTTGCCCCCCTTGATGTTTGGCAGCCACTGGACTTTCGCTTTGTGGCTGTGCCCGCAGCAAACCAGATCCCAGCTTCCGGTAGCCGCCATCGCCCGGGCATAGTGGGGGTAATGGACCAGGAATATCCGTCTGTCGTGGAGCGTTATTCCTGCATCCATCCCATGATACTGAATCTGGTTGTCCGGTCGGGTCGACATCTGTCCCAGGGAATAAAGATCCCCGGTGTTGTTTCCATGAATCACGTGCACCGGGAGTTTGTGCTTATTCAGGCACTTCAGGGTACTCGGTGCCACCACGTCGCCGCAATGCAGCACGGCTTCGGCCCCATCATCTTTAGCCTCGGCTACCGCGGCATTCAGCAGGGCGATATGGTCGTGGCTGTCTGAGAGAATACAGATCTTCATCTTGAGGCTTTCCGTGGTGACTGCTTCCGGGGTCGATACTGTATCGGAGAGCCGGCCGATTGCAACCAGAATCCAGAGTTTTTCCGATGAACCCGTTAGAAATTGGGCTTTTCGGGGGCTTCCTGGTACATTCTTATGCTTTCCATGATTTCTTTTTTGGCTTCATCCAGTCCTTTCCAGCCACCAACCCGCAGCCACTTTCCTTCGTCCAAGTCTTTATAGTGCTCGAAGAAGTGGGCAATCTGGCTCAACATCTCATCCGGGAGGTCCCGGAAAGACTCTACCTTCCGATAGCTTTTACAATAATTGTCCAGAGGGACAGCCAGCACCTTGGCGTCATCCCCGGACTCATCGGTCATGGTCAGCACGCCCACTGGCCGGCAGGAGATAACAGAGCCGGAAATCAATGGGTAGGGGGTCAGGACCAGCACATCTACCGGGTCACCGTCCTTCGACAGGGTGTGCGGTACATAGCCGTAGTTGCAGGGGTAATGCATGGCGGTGGACATGAAGCGGTCCACGAACATGGCGCCTGTGTCTTTATCGAGCTCGTATTTAACCGGGTCTGATTCTGCCGGTATCTCGACAATAACGTTGATCTCGTTGGGTATGTTGGCCCCGGAGCTGACTCTGTCCAGATTCATGAGTGTTTCCGTCGGAAATAAAAAAAGGAGGTCGGCATAATAAACCGACCTCCATCGAATTATCAAAAAAACTTATTGGATCTGACCTGGTGTCACTGGTCAGTGTCCGGGTGCGGGACCTGCCCCGCACCCGGTTTACCGATATTACCTTACAAAATAGGTATGATCAGCAATGCCACGATGTTGATGATCTTGATCAACGGGTTGACTGCAGGACCGGCGGTGTCTTTGTAGGGGTCGCCGACGGTATCGCCGGTAACCGACGCCTTGTGGGCTTCAGAGCCTTTACCACCGAAATTACCATCCTCGATGTGCTTCTTGGCATTATCCCATGCGCCACCGCCGGTGGTCATGGAGATGGCCACGAAAATACCGGTGATGATGGAGCCCAGCAGAACACCACCCAGCGCCTGGGGGCCGAGTACCAGGCCGACCACGATGGGAACCAGGATTGGCAGCAGTGACGGAATGACCATCTCTTTGATGGCGCCCTTGGTGAGCATGTCCACGGCTTTGGAGTAGTCGGGTTTCTGGGAGTGGTCCATGATGCCCGGCATCTCTTTGAACTGGCGTCTCACCTCGTTGACGATACCACCGGCTGCACGTCCGACAGCTTCCATGGCCATGGCGCCGAACAGGTAGGGTACCAGTCCGCCGATGAACAGGCCGATAATCACCATATGGTTCGACAGATCGAAGGTGACAGCCTTGCCTGCGGCCTCCAGTCCATGGGTATAGTCTGCAAACAGAACCAGTGCTGCCAGTCCGGCTGAGCCGATGGCGTAGCCTTTGGTCACTGCCTTGGTGGTGTTGCCAACCGCATCCAGGGGATCGGTGATGTTGCGGATCTTCTCGTCCAGTCCGGCCATTTCGGCAATACCACCGGCGTTGTCGGTGATCGGGCCGTAGGCGTCCAGGGCGACGATGATACCGGTCATGGAGAGCATGGAGGTGGCGGCGATGGCGATGCCGTAGAGTCCGGCCAGATCGTAAGCGCCCCAGATGGAGGCACAGACCACGAGTACGGGCAGGGCGGTGGACTTCATGGAGACGCCGAGGCCGGCGATCACGTTGGTGGCGTCGCCGGTGGTAGAGGCGCTGGCGATGTGTCGGACCGGACCGTACTCGGTGGCGGTGTAGTACTCGGTGATGACCACCATGGCCGCAGTCAGCACCAGGCCGATCAGGGAGGCACCGAAAAGTGCCATGACACTGTGCACGCCGTTGTCACCCATGAACACTTTGGTAACGATAAAGAACGCCACGGCGGATAACCCGCCGGCAACTGCCAGGCCCTTGTAGAGGGCGATCATGATTTTGGTATCACCTTCGTTGGCTTTGACGAAGTAGGTGCCGATGACCGAAGCGACGATAGAGACGCCACCCAGGATCAGGGGGTAGATGATAGCGTTTATCCCGGCGTCCTTGAGCAGCAATCCACCCAGCAGCATGGTGGCCACGATGGTAACGGCGTAGGTCTCGAATAGATCGGCTGCCATGCCGGCACAGTCACCTACGTTGTCACCCACGTTGTCGGCGATGACGGCCGGGTTGCGGGGGTCATCCTCGGGGATGCCGGCTTCTACTTTACCCACTATGTCGGCGCCGACATCGGCGCCCTTGGTGAAGATACCACCACCGAGTCGGGCAAAGATGGAGATCAGGGAGCCGCCGAAGGCCAGACCGACCAGCGGGTGAAGGGGATCATGGGAGCCGGAGACCAGCAGGACTGCGTAGTAACCCGCAACCCCGAGAAGTCCCAGTCCAACCACCAGCATACCGGTGATAGCACCGCCGCGGAATGCGACCTGAAGCGCTGCGTTCATGCCGTCGTTGGCTGCCTGGGCGGTACGTACGTTGGCGCGGACGGAGATGTACATGCCGATGTAACCGGCGGCACCGGAAAGGATGGCTCCGATGGCGAAACCAATGGCGGTTTCACTGTCCAGACCGAGCCACAGAGCAATGAACATGACCACACCCACACCACCGATGGTCATGTACTGGCGATTCAGATAGGCCGATGCTCCTTCCTGAATGGCACCTGAGATTTCTTTCATCCGGTCCGTGCCTTGCGGCAGGGCCAGGATCCATTTGACCGAAACGACACCATAGGCTAGCGCCGCAACGGCGCAGACTAGGGCAAACCAAAGTCCACCTGTCATAGTTCATCTCCTAAACGCGATGTAGTGATTGTTATCGAAAGAGCATATTTATTTAGCCCGTCCTGGGCGACTTCTTGTCAATTCCCAAACCGGTAATTATCCCAGCTTCCTGTTTGGATAGCCAGAGCCGGGTGGGTGCCGTGGATTTGGTGGGATGGAAGTAAGCTAAGAGGTGAAAATTAAAGCGGTTTTCAGGCAGGTGAAAAAATCGAGGGGACGCCGAAATCCCCTCGAAGTGTCAGGTTATATATAGCCTCAGAAATCAGCCGAGGGTAAATTCGGGCAGTTTTTTCTCCAGAATTTCGTTCTTCAACGTGACGTAATCCGGCATACCATCGCGGTAGGGGGGATAGGACTCACCTTTGATGAGCGGGTAGAGGTATTCCTTGCAGGCATCGGTGATTCCGAAGCCATCTTCGGTAATGAACTCCGCCGGCATCATCTTTTCCACGTTGGCCACGTCAGAGAGGGGCGCCTTGCCGATTTCCCACTCATAGGGACTGCTGGATTTCCTGACCACCGTGGGCATGATCGAATTCTGACCTTCCAGGGCGAATTCCACTCCCGCTTTTCCCAGTGCATAGGCCTGCTCCACGTCACTGGCGGAGGCCAGGTGGCGCGCAGCGCGCTGCAGGTAGTCGGCAACGGCCCAGTGGAATTTATGTCCCAGGGCGTCTTTTATCATATTGGCCACCACCGGCGCAGCGCCTCCCAGCTGGGCGTGCCCGAAAGCGTCCCGGGTGCCCTGCTCTGCCAGGAATTTTCCATCGGGCCAGTGTGCGCCTTCTGATACCACCACCGTGACATAACCGAACTTGTCGATCATCTCGCTGCACCTGGCGATGAATTTCTCCTGGTTGAATTCCACCTCGGGAAAGAGGATGACCACCGGGATTCCCCGGTCTTCAACCAGCCCTCCGGCTGCTGCAATCCAGCCGGCATGGCGGCCCATGACTTCGATGACGAACACCTTCGTCGAGGTTTTGGCCATGGATCGCACGTCAAAAGAGGCTTCCAGGGTGGAGACGGCGATATACTTCGCCACCGAGCCGAATCCGGGGCAGTTGTCCGTGATGGGAAGATCGTTGTCCACGGTCTTGGGGACATGGATGGCCTGAACCGGGTACCCCATTTTTTCAGAAAGCTGGGATACTTTGTAACAGGTGTCGGCGGAATCGCCACCGCCGTTATAGAAGAAGTACCCGATGTCGTGGGCCTTGAATATCTCGATCAGGCGTTCGTACTCCCGCCTGTTGTCTTCAAGGCTCTTGAGCTTGAAACGGCAGGACCCGAACCCACCCGAAGGGGTGTGACGCAGCGCGGCAATGGTGGCATCGGATTCCTGGCTGGTGTCGATCAGTTCCTCGGTCAGGGCGCCGATGATACCGTTTCGACCGGCGTAGAGCTTACCGATACGATCGGGGTGCTTGCGAACGGTTTCGATGACACCGCAGGCAGAGGCATTGATAACAGCGGTTACGCCGCCGGATTGTGCGTAAAAGGCGTTCTTTTTGCTCATACTGACTTCCTTCATTTTCCATGGTCTTTGGTCGTGGCGGCGATCAGGCTGTTGTTGGTGTGATCGACAGGAGTGGTTGGTGCTCCGGTTGTGCGATTCCTCAACTTATGCCTGTTGTGCCGATGTTGTTTCAGGGCCGCGGCAAAAACTGATATCCCATCCTGTTTGTCTCCATGCTCATCTCCCGGGCTGTGTAAAAAGCGGCGTAGAAAAAGTTATGCACCGCTTTTCACGCCTTGAAGATGAGCGACTATCCTGCGCCATCCCTGGATGCTCATTACTTGCCGCAATCCTTAAATGTCTCCCCGCTCTTTCGCCTCGTGATCGGCCTGGGCCTGCAGCAGCGAGACCACGCATTCCGCGATATCTGAGTAGTCCAGTTTGCCGGTTCCATACTGCTGATAGAGGCGGTAGAAGAACTGGCTGCGGTATTTTCGGGTGCCTGTCTTGAATACGACGAAATTACAGTCATTCTGCTGCCAGTACCAGACGGGGCACGAAGTGACCTCCCGGTCTGATGGGCGCAGGCGAATCTCGGCATCGGCAATCTGCAGTTCCACCGTTTCTTTGTACCGTTCCTGCAAGGTGGTTTTAACGACCCAGGTTTCACTCTCACTGATATCGGGAACATCTTGCATGGTTGTTCAGCCGTCGCCATACGGGTAGGAAATTGTATCCAGGCAATGTTACAACTGGATTGTTCAGGAGTAATTTAGAGCTTACCCAGAACAACTTCGAATCCCCCCTGCTGACATTGACCTGTTCGTTAAACCCACGATTATCACATCGACGGAGTACCGGCTGCCAATGCAATTGTTGGATACCGCCATGGATTTTGTTGATTTAAGATAACTACCCACGCCCCATGAGTGGTCTGTTTCGGAAGACGCCGTCAATACCTGACTGCAGGCTTGGCATCCCTGTCAAAGACACGTCCTCCACAAACCACCCCTGCGGGGTAACCTCTGGGGGGGCAGTCATGATTTAAGATGCCTTCCTGGCATACCGATCCCCGGACTGCCGGTTTCAGGCTGATGTCCGGATTCAGGCGCGGTTGAAAGGCACTACTTATCCGAGGGCCGGGGCTGCCGTCGGTGCTGTGCCGAATAGTTCCGAAAGTCTGACTCCCGGGTCGTCCGAACGCATAAACGCCTCGCCCACCAGAAATCCGTCGATGCCGCTTTGTCGCATCATCGAGATGTCCACTTTGTCGTTGATGCCGCTTTCGGTGACCAGGATCCGGTTTTCGGGAACCTGTTTTACCAGATCCAGGGTGGTGCGGAGGTCAACTTCGAAAGTGCGCAGATTGCGGTTGTTGATACCGATGAGCCGGTTCCCCACTGCCAGTGCTCTCTCCAGTTCTTCCCCATCATGGGCTTCGATCAGTACGTCCATACCCAGCTCCTGCGCCAGGCCATTGAGTTCCTGCATCCGGCCGTCCTCGAGGCAGGAGACAATCAACAGAATGCAGTCGGCACCGATCGCCCGGGCCTCGTAAACCTGATACGGATCAATCATGAAATCTTTACGCAGGACAGGTAAGCGGCAGGCACTGCGGGCCTCCATCAGGTACTGGTCGCTGCCCTGGAAAAAATCCACATCCGTCAAAATTGAAAGGCAGGCAGCCCCCCCTTTTTCGTAGCTTTCGGCAATCTCTGCGGGGTGGAAGTCCTCGCGAATGACGCCTTTGCTCGGTGAGGCTTTCTTGATTTCGGCGATGACTCCTGGTGTTCCGCTGTCAATTCGGGTCTTCAATACTTCCGCAAAGCCCCGGGTCGGCCCGGCGTTGCGGCTCTGTTCTGCAAGCTGTTCCAGGGGCAGTCGTCGGGTGCGTTCGGAAATCTCCTGCTGTTTGCGCTGGACGATTTTTTTCAGAATATCGGGGGTTCTGCTCATGTGACTGGTGGTTTTCCTGGTTTGTCGGAAGGCCGGAATAAGGGGGCGAATACCTGTTGCTCTGTCCTGTCCCCAAGGGGGTTTGTGGTCACTACCTAACCGGGTCAGCGATCCCCTCCGGTCCATTCTACTCCACCCGGCTCCGGCTCGGAATCGTTTCCAGCCTGTCAGCCGTTCCGGCGGGGATGGAAAAGAGGGTGCCATCGGGTTTCTCACTGACCAGACCGTCATATCCGGGTCAGTTCATCCCTCGCCATCGAACCTGATGCTCGTTCATGGGCTTCCTGTGTAAACCGGCGGGTGGTAATGGTCAATCAGCGGTTATATAGGCTTGTATATAGGACCCGGCTTGTGCATATTCCAGGCTCATTCCGAATGCCCTGAAAAACAAAATCCAATGAATCAGACAATCGATATTTTGAGATCCCATCGTTCCATCCGAAAATTTACCGACCGGCCCGTTGCCCAGGAAGTGATCGATGAGCTGGTGCAGGCCGGGCAGGCAGCACCGACCTCCAGTTTTATCCAGGCCTGTACCCTGATCCAGGTAAATGACCCCGAAAACCGGTCGAAACTGGCGCAGTACGCCGGAAATCAGTCTTATGTGGTCAGTGCCCCGGTTTTCCTGGTTTTTTGTGCCGACATGCAGCGACATCGTCTGGCCTGTGAGATGCACGACCAACAAATGCTTTCGGGTTATACCGAACAGTTCGTGACGGCGACCGTGGATTGTGCCCTGTTCGCCCAGAACATGATGGTGGGGGCGGAATCCCTGGGGTTAGGCGGTGTGTTTATCGGCGGTATCAGAAATCAGATCGACAACGTCACCCGGCTGCTGGGATTGCCGGATCTGGTCTACCCGGTATTCGGATTCTGTATCGGATACCCGGATCAGGATCCGGAGATTCGCCCCCGGCTCCCACTGGAGGTGGTGTTGAAACAGGACCGTTATGACGATGCCGGGGACAGAGCGCGTATCGACGGTTACGACCAATTGGTAAGGGAGTACTACGCCCAGCGGAGCGGGGGTGGCAAAAACAGCGCCTGGAGTGAACAGATCGCCGATATGCTTCGGAAAGAGGCACGCCCCCATATGCTTGAGTATCTGCAGGGCAGGGGGTTTCTCCTGAAGTGAACGGGTACTTCGTCAACCTGCTTTAGACGGAGTACCGTCACTGAATATCGGCGGGATCAGTCGAAACCCTGGCTCATGACCACCAGCTGGTCCAGGCGGTTTCTCGCCTCACCGCTGGAAATGGCCTGAGATGCCCGTTCGACACCTGCTGCCAGACTGGAGGAGAGGCCGGCGGCATAAATTGCGGCACCTGCATTCAGGGTGACGATATCCCTGGCTGGACCGGCGTTGTCTTCCAGAACCGAGCGAATAATGTTGAGGCTTTCCCGGGCATCCGCCACCCGGATGTCGGCGAGGGGGGCTCGTTTCATTCCGAATTCCTCGGGATTGATGCTGTATCGACGCACCCGGCCCTCCTTGAGTTCGGCGACTTCAGTTTTGTCTCCAATACTGATTTCGTCCATGCCATCCCGGGAGTGAACCACCAGAACGTGTCGGCTGCCCAGCTTCTGCAGCACGCTGGCGATAGGATCCAGCAGTTCTTCAGAGAAAACCCCCACCAGCTGGTTCTGTACACCGGCCGGGTTGGTGATCGGGCCGAGTACGTTGAAAATGGTTCGAACACCCATCTCCCGACGGGGGCCGATAGCATGTTTCATGGCGCTGTGATGCCCGGGTGCGAACATGAAGCCTACACCGACCACGCGGACACAACGTTCCACCTGGGCTGGATTCAGATCCAGTCTGATCCCGGCCGCCTCCAGAACATCTGCAGAGCCGGATTGGCTGGATACCGAACGATTGCCGTGCTTGGCGACGTGACAGCCCGATGCGGCGGCCACGAACATGGCGGCGGTGGAAATGTTGAAGGTGCCCGACGCATCACCGCCCGTACCGACCACATCGACGGTATGGTCCAGGCCGCTGATATTTACACCCGTGGCCAGTTCCCGCATTACCGCGGCGGCAGAGGCAATTTCGGTGACCGTCTCCCCTTTCATCCGCAGGCCGATCAGGAAGCCCCCGATCTGCGCCGGGGTCGCACCACCGGTCATGATGGCGTGCATCACGTCGGTCATCTCCTCGCCGCTGAGGTTCCGGCGTTCGATCACCTGCCCGATTGCTTTTTGAATATCCATCTCGGATTACCCCTTGGCTGTATTTGTCAGCCGGATTTTAAAGCGCTTGTGCGCGTTGGATTAAGTGGATGGTACCAGCACTCCTGACCGTGATTGCTAACGGCCCTCAATGAAGTTTTTCAGCAGTTCGTGGCCCATTTCGGTGAGAATCGACTCGGGATGGTACTGAACCCCCTGCACGTTGTAGTCCCGGTGCCGAATGCCCATGATTTCATCCATAGCCCCGTCATCGTGCTGGGTCCAGGCAGTGATCTCCAGGCACTCGGGCAGGCTGGTTCTGTCCACCACCAGGGAGTGATAACGGGTTGCCCGATAGGGGCTGGTCAGGCCACTGAACAGGCCGGTGTCCCCATGGTAGATGGGGGACGTCTTTCCATGCATGACCTCGCGGGCATGGAGGATGCGCCCGCCGAAGGCCTCCCCGATGGACTGGTGCCCCAGGCAGACGCCAAGGATGGGTATTTTTCCCGCGTACGCCTTGATCGTTTCCACGGAGATGCCCGCCTCGCCGGGGGTGCAGGGCCCGGGGGAAATGACGATCTGATCCGGATGCAGTGCGCCAATTCGGACCACATCGATCTCGTCGTTACGATAGACCTGAACCTCAACCCCGAGTTCCCCGAAGTATTGGACCAGGTTGTAGGTGAAGGAGTCGTAGTTGTCGATCATCAAAAGCATGTAGTTTATATCTCGTTGTTTAGCATTGTAATGTTTTCAGGTACATCGTCTGGATACCCGCTTGTATATCCGCTTTTTCCGCTGATACCCGCGCTGATTGTTTAGAATCAAATGCGCAAGAATCGCTATTGTCCCCCATATCCGACACGATATAAATCGTTTCGGGCAGGCAGTGATGTGGCACCCTGAAAAGAGACTGTGGGACCACCCTGGATCAAGTCAAACCAATAAAGAGGTGGACTATGCCGGAGCCTTTAGAGGACTTCTTGGAGAACCCGGATCTAGCCCAGGAGCCAGAGACCTGGGAGAAAGCGAACTAGGCGCTTAGGCGATTCTAAGCGACAACATGTTGTAGCAAACCGGCTACAGACTGCGGGGTCGGGGCATTTACGGTAGTCTGTAGTCCGTAGCCACCCCAGGACAGCTGCGAGGGGCAGCTCGCTTCAGGCGCCTTTTTCCCGGGCAGCGTCTTGGGAAAAACTTGAAAGAAAAGGGTTCAGGTTCTAACGGCCATCCTAGTACTAATTGGCGGCATCCGATGCCGATTCGCCGGAACTGCAGAACTAAACGCATCCGTGGAGTGCACATTGAATATACACACAATTCTTTACGGCATAGCCTTGGTGCTCGGGTTGGCGGCGATGGCCGTTGGCGTCCTGTCAATCTTGCGGCGCGACTCCGACTTGATGCCGGTCGCCCTGCTCATAATCGTAGCCACTGGAATCGTCATGGTCGTTGCCCTCGTACTCAATCGCTTGCAACGCTAGTACTCCATCAAGGTAATGACTTAGGATGCAGCCGGTCAGGAAGCGGCCATCCGTACGATCGCCTCATTCCGACGAATACCACACCAGGTCGTTCATTTCTAAGCTGAGCGCTGAACAGAATTCCTCCATCCTTGCGCCCAACACATCCATGTCGGCGGCATTGATGAGCACGAGCGCGGGTCCCGGCTCGGCCATGACAGAATATCCAGGGATATCCTCATCAAGAACCAACAACAGGGCATAGGTCGGCACAAAAATCCGACCCGCGCGCCCTGGCAATTCCAAGGGTGCCACGTACAAACGATCGGTTTTGAGGCGGTCTCCCTGCAGGATTCGACGCCGGTGTAACACTTCGTATCGAACGCCCTGCCCATCTTGAACAAAACGGATCTTGACCCCCATGGCTCGCGCTACAATCCGGTCGAAGAGCACGAACAGAAACAGGGTGCTGCTCGCGGCGGCCGCGATCGGAAGATTACTGGGTATCGGTGCCTCGCTTGAGGCGCGCGACAAAAAGATGATGCTCCAGAACACAAACGCGAATGCCCCGGAGACGATCAATAGCAATGCCGACAGACAACCGCGAGGCGCAGGCAACACCAAGATCCGGCTGCCATCCGTCTGCGTCGTTAGGGGCAAAGAAGTCAGCCTCCAAAAAAGCCCTTATCAATATCGAAACTCGTTGAATATCCATGTAGGCGGCCCCCCGGACCGACTTCGAGTCTCGCATCACCGCGGACGCCATCGATGTCCTGTCGCCCGTAGAGGTCGAACGAGATTCGGGTGACACGTTGCCCCTGGCGATAGAGGGTTGCACCATGACGGGTCGTCGAGTCAGCGGTGATCGTGACACTGCCATGCCCAGCCCCACCTGACACGCGATCTCGGCGATCACCGAAGAAGTACTCGACGGTTCTCGCGGTCGCGGTCGTCATCAGCCGACTCAGCTGGAGTGTGGATTCTTCGGTAAACAAACGCAGCCTGATATCGATCCTGACATGGGTATCGCTGACGAATTCGGCATCGACTTCGAACTTGCACATGACGTTGTTCAGGATGCGGATGTCTTCGTCCAATGACCTGCCCGCCGAGCTGTCACCGAATCGGCATTGCACCAGCCACTCGTCCAGCTCGTCGTCGTTCGCGAGCCAAACCCACAGCAGCCCGATCGCCTCTACGGCGAAACCTAATAAGATGATGAAACCGCCGGGCACTGCCGCCGTTCCGCCGGAGACAATGGAGACTGTTCCTCCAGTAAGCTGGAGATAGCCTCCGTAGGCCACGATCACGCCGCCGACCGCGAATACCGCCCATCCGCAGGCTGCATCATAATCCCCAGAGCCGATCTCCTGAATACTGCTGCGGGCCCCGATAACGAAATCCACGATACCACTGAATATCACGAGGACGTGGATACGAGATGCGCTCCAGCCTCGTCGCTCGATCAAACGACGGGTGTAGCGCTCCAACAGGCCGGCCGATGCAATATCCGCGGTCGCGCCCAACGCGTTCAAGACATTGAAAAACAGGTTGGTGTGATAACCATCACCGCCCCTCGAGCTGTAGGCATTGCAGACTCCGTGAACGGCAATCGTGAAATTGATCACCTCGAAAAACGAGATGATGGAGCGCCCGTGCACACTGTCGACGAACAGTCCCGAGCGCGTTGCCCAGTTCTCGAGATGTTCCGCCCGCTCGATGCCGTTTCGAATGATTGCCCGAATGTCATCATCGCCAAGACGGTCGCAGCGTCTTGGGTAAACCCTCCTCAGATGGGTGAGCACGCGCCCCTCGAATTGCCTTTCCTTGGCCTCTCTAAAGGTATCAATCTGTTCTCTGCGCAGTGCCAGCATGCCATCTCCCCGATCATGTCGAGCGTACAGGCAGCGTAAACACCCTTTTTTCCTAAGTCGAGAGGTATCAAAGACCCCAAAATAGGGCCGAAATAGCGGTTGATGGCGCCATGGAAAATCTTTTGAACCGCGTACTCTCTTCGGAGTCCATTTTTATGTAGAGACTTTCCAGGGAGAACACCGGAAATTGGCACACGGAAATTCGAAATTGGGACGGAATTATTTTTCTTGCCGGGTCTGCGGGTGGAACCTGCCTGTTTGTAAAACTGAATTTACAACCGGGTTTATTTCTTTGAATGTAACTGCTCAGCCCCCTGGGTTACCCCGCAAGGGTGGTCTGTGGAGGAAGTGTCTTTGGCAGGGATGCCAAAGCCAAGCCTACAGGGAGGGTTTGACGGCGCCTTCAAGAGCAGACTACCCATGCGGGGTGATTAGTTACCTTTGAATGCAGTATCTCTCGCCCCAAGTCGTTATAATGGACATAGTTTTTCTCAACCCGTATAGGGATAGCTTACGTTTTCTTTGACCGTAGACCGGGAGGTTAAATTGACCACATCGACCACGGATCAGCCCCTTGTCCTCAGTACTCTCGATGCAACACTGGCTGAAAATACGGCAAAAAGCCGGGATGAAGGTACCGGGCAGCAGCCTGATACAACGATGGCCGCAAAGGCTGAAGCCTATGCCCGTCAGCTCTATGCTATCGATGCGGAGGACCTGGAGACCCGGCAGCGGCATGCTGAGAGTGTCTATGCCGTGGGGATGCAGGTGCAGTCCGAGATGGCTCACAAGAGCGCTATGCTGCGCCGCCCGATGCAGCAACTGATGAATGATGCTGAAGATGGGGGACCCGTGGCCAACAGCCTGTTGAAACTCCAGGAGGAAGTGTCGGGCATCAATCCCAATGAGATGGACTTCGACATGGGCGGGTTCCGTAAACTGCTGTCGAAGATCCCGGGATTTGGAACACCCGTTTCCCGATGGGTTGCCCGATATCAGTCGGTGGAGGGGGTTATCCAGGATGTGATTGACAGCTTGAGGTCGGGAAAGTCCCAGCTGGAGAGAGACAATGTCACCCTGCTGGAAGATCAGAGGGAGATGCGCAGGCTGACCCGGAAGCTTGGAGGGTATGCGGATTTCGGTCAGCTGGTGGATCAGCGTCTGGAGAAACGGCTCACGGATGAACCGGATATGGACCCGGAGCGCCGCAGTTTTCTCCAGGAAGAGATACAGTTTCCCCTGCGCCAACGGGTCTTGGATATACAGCAGCAGCTGGCGGTGAATCAACAGGGTGTACTCACCACCGAGGTTATCGTGCGTAACAACCGGGAATTGGTCAGGGGCGTCACCCGGGCCCTCAATGTAACCGTCCCGGCATTGAATACCGCCGCAACATTAGCACTGGCACTGCAGACTCAGAAACGGGTGCTGGACGGGGTGGAAAAAGTTTCGAATACCACGGAAGATCTCATTGGCCAGACCGCAAAGCGTCTGAAAAACCAGGGTGTTCATATTCAGCGTCAGGCGGCGGGGTCGATGCTGGATATCGACAAACTCAAGGCTGCTTTCGCCGATATCGATGCCGCTTTGAAAGATCTCAGCAGTTTTCGGCAAAAGGCGCTGCCCCAGATGGCTCAGTCCATCGTACAGATGGATTCGCTGACCAGGGGTATGGAGGAGTCGATTGTCAAACTGGAAAAGGGGTCCGCATCGGGTGAGCCTATGGAAATCAACCTGGATTCCCTGTGACAACCGTTTTTTTTGAATGGGGTTCACAGCGGGGTGTAGCCGGTTGAATCCTATCGCTCTCTGGAACGGACTGGTTGCACTGCTGCTGGTCGGAACTGCCGGTTTGGGTCTTTGGTGGTTTCCAGTCGGCTGGTTGACTTCAGTCGTCATAATGCTGCCTCTGCCGGTGCTGTATTTCCTGTGGCGCTGGATGTCGAAAGCAGCACGGAGTCATCTGCGCATCAGATCCCGTCTGCGCTCGTTACAGGATCCCGTAAAACTGGAGCAGTTGAAAAGAAATCTGAAGGCTTTGGGTGCTCATCGGAGCGTCGAGCAGATGGGTCAGCTGTCAAGCAAGTTTGAAGACCTGGAGAAAGTGTTGAAACTCCAGTTCCATGAAGATGAGCTGACCTTCGTACGGTATCGTCAGTCTGCGGAAACGGTACGGATTTCGGTGCTGGAAAATGTACGGGAAACGGAGGTGGCATTGAATAGTATACGATCCATAGAGGTGGGCCGGCTCAAAGAGAAGCTGGTGGCACTGCAGTTACGCACCGGGCAGCGGGCCCTCGCTGAAAGGGAAACCTTGCAACGGCGCCTCGATATGTACGATCAGCAATCGGAGCGGGTGGAAAAACTGCTGCTGGAGAACGAAACCGCTTTGACCGCTTTGTCGAATACGGCAGTGGCCCTGGCCGACATCAAGGTGGATGCCAGCGGTGAAAAGCAAGACGCCGAGGTGGCCATTGCTGAACTCGAACGGATGGCTCGGCGTGCCGCCAGGTATCAGCCGGGGAGGCAATAGTATGAAGTGGCTGTCGTTTGTGTCGATGATTTTGATTTCCCTTCTTCTCCAGGGCTGCGGTGAACAGGGGATTTTCGGGCTGTTTGAGCCGGAGCCCATGACCCGGGAGGAGGCCTCGGAGCAGCTTCATGAGTTACTCGAGGATGTTAAGTGGAGCCGTGACATCGTCAGTCGGCGGGCTAACATCAGTCTGAAGAAAAGTGATCTCATGAATACCCTGCCGGATATCTCGGAGTATCCGATAGTGGTACGGGGACGTTCCGGCGGCAATCGGGTGGTGGCGGAGATTTTCGTATCCACGGAGAAGTCCGGCAGCGGCAGTGATGGGTGGATGCGTGAAGCGGCAGAGATGTTCAATGATCGCGAAATCACTGTATCGTCCGGCGCTATCGCCCAGGTTGCTGTAAGAAAGATCGCATCCGGTACCGGCTACCAGTACATCGCTTCCAGAAAATATCTTCCCCAGGGCTTTTCCCCGTCAAATCATCTGTGGTTGAAAATGACAGAGCAGCATGGCGTCGATGTCACCCCGATACGTGAACGAACCGTAGGTAACGTGGCGGGTATCGTCATGAAAAAAGAAGCCGCGGAACTACTTACGGACAAGTACGGAGTGCTGTCGGTGGAGAACATCATCGACGCGGTGGTACAGGGTGAACTGGCCATGGGTTACACCAATCCTTACGCGAGCAGTACCGGCCTCAATTTCCTGGTATCGGTGCTGCACAGTTTCAGTGATGCTGAGGAAACCCGTATGCTCGATTCAGACGTGGTCAGCACGTTCGAGGGGTTTCAGCAGGGCGTACCCTATGTTGCGATGACCACGTTGCAGATGCGGGACTCGGTTCAGAACAATGGTGCGCTGGATGCCTTTGTCATGGAGTACCAGACGTTCGCCAGAACCAATCCCTCCATGGAGGAAGACTATCTCTTCATCCCGTTCGGTATTCGTCATGACAATCCGCTGTATGGCGTTGCAGGAGCGTCCATGGCCCAGGTGGAGGTATTGAAGGCTTTTGCCGAATTCCTCGATTCTCGTTCACTTCGTTCGAAAGCCCGGCAGTTTGGTTTCGATTACCTGGATGATTACGATTCTGCCTATGGGGCACCTGCGGGCAGTTTGTTGATACAGGCGCAACAATTGTGGAAGGAAAAGAAGGATGCGGGGCGTCCGGTAATCGCGCTGTTTCTCGCGGATACATCCGGGTCAATGGCAGGTATGCGTCTGAATGCACTTAAGAAAGCGTTGATTGAAGGCAGCGACTTCATCACCGACAGAAACAGTATCGGCCTGGTGACTTTCAACACTCACACCAATGTGCTGCTGCCACCCAAAAAATTCGATCTGATTCAGAAATCCGCTTTCCATGCAGGGGTGCAGGATATGCAGGCGGGAGGTCATACCGCTATGTATGACGGTATTCTGGTTTCCCTGTCCGAGTTGCTCAAAGCCGGTAGGGATCATCCCACAGCGAAGTTGCTGCTGTTCGTGCTGACCGACGGCGACTCCAATCAGGGATACGATTTCGAGGGCGTTCGGGATGTCCTGGAAGGGACTGGTGTACCCATCTACACCATCGGGTACGCCGAAAGTATCGATGAGCTCAAGCAGCTTTCCGGATTGGTGGAGGCGGCCAGCAGGAATGCCGCCGAGGGAAGTGTCTCCTACACCATTGGCACTTTGTTGAATGCCCAGATGTAGAGAATTCCATCACCACGGTCTTGATTTAACCCGTTGCTGCCAGATTGGCGGAGTACCAGGAGTGATAAATGGCTAAAACCTTTCTGATCTGGTTTCTGGTGGCTGCCGGACTTTTCGGCATTGTCGGGGGTGGGTTGCACCTCTACTTGAAGGGGCAGCCCGAGCGCATTCTCGTTGCTGTGGACTCCTCCTTCACCATGCAGCCCCGATGGCCGGACGTGATGGAGACACTCGAAAACCTCAATGCCGGGGAGCGT
This sequence comes from Gammaproteobacteria bacterium, assembly GCA_024227135.1. Lineage (GTDB taxonomy): Bacteria > Pseudomonadota > Gammaproteobacteria > Chromatiales > Chromatiaceae > JAHEHQ01. The sequence continues at coordinate 3,809 of JAAELC010000327.1, read as the reverse complement.
TACAGCGAATTTGCCCTGATTACGGAAAAACGGCCCGTTCACGGTTGGCAATCCGATTTGAACCTGGGTGGTACACGGGTATATGGGCCTAGGCGTCTCGACCGGTTGGTCGGGCAGGAAGCTCCCTTCGGACTGGAGTCACCGGATCGCCGGCTTTTCATCACCTCAAGGCCGGAAGATACCGAGCCTTTACGGGAAAGCGGATGGGAGATCGTTCTACTGTCCCGCTGATTCCCTGTACTTGTTTTCATAATATCGGCGGAAATGGAGGTTTGGAGCCTGCTCAGATTTTATTTGAAGGACCCCCATCATTTTATGTTGATCGGTTGGGTACGGACCGTCTGTTTTACTATTGTCTGGCGTTCTCCGTAACCGCTTCCCTGGAATTCCATTCACAGACATTCTGTCCGCCGGAGCAAAGCCCGGGTTATTCCAGTAAGTGGCCCCCTTGTCGGCTTGCTTCGGATCGATCGTTACGATATCTTTTTGCATGACCAACCTTGTGGCCATCATGGCGCTGGCAAACCCGATTCCACCCATGCCACTAAGCAGGTCACGGGGCGGCGGTTGTTAATGTACCTGATAGGGCGGGAGTCTCTAGATTGCACCCCCCTTGCTCTCCTGTTGTTTCCCTTGTTCTCATTGACTGTAAATCAAATTCATGAACGAACTGCTTGTTTTATTCCTGCTGCTGATTCTTTCTGGTCTGTTCTCCGGTTCGGAAACAGCCCTGGTCGCCTTGTCGCTGGCAAGGGTGGAAGGCCTTGTCAATGAACACCGGAAGGGCTCGGCAGCTTTGCTGCGCCTGAAAAAAGACCCGACGCGCATGCTCATCACCATATTGATCGGCAACAATCTGGTCAATATTGCCTCCGCGTCTATGGCGACGGTGGTGGCCACCCGTTGGTTCGGGCAACTGGGTCCAGGTCTCGCGGTGGGGGTACTCACTATAATGATTCTAATTTTTGGTGAAATTACCCCCAAAAGTCTGGCTACCCGTTATGCGGAACGAATCTCCCTGATGATCGCCCCCCCCCTGTATCTGCTGATGCGTCTCATCTTTCCATTGGTCTGGCTGTTTCAGCATCTCACCGACCTGGTTCACCGGTTGACCGGCGGGACTGGCGATCCCATGGTGACGGAGTCGGAGTTGATCCATATGGCCAGGCATGGTGCCAGGGAGGGAACGATCGAGCATGGGGAGAGGGAACTGATCGAAAGAATATTCACTTTTGGTGAGCTGGAGGTTCAGGATGTGATGACGCCCCACGATCAGGTTTTTGCCCTGGATGGGAGTCTCACCGTTGCCCAGGCGCTGCCCACTGCAGTTGGGGAGAGCTATTCCCGAATCCTTGTTTATGAGAAGGACCCGGATGAGATTCAGCACGTGTTTCATTTACGGGATTTACTGGATGCAGTGGCCAAAGGGAATACGGAGGTGACCCTGAAGGAAATCAGTAACGAAGTGGTCTATGTGCCTCAGAATCAGGGTATCGACGAACTATTTACCACCTTGCGTACCAAGAAAAGGCACATCGCGGTTGTGGTTGACGAATTTGGTGTGCTTCGGGGTATCGTGACGCTTGAGGATCTCATGGAGGAGTTGTTTGGGGAGATTTACGATGAAAGCGATACAGCGCCTCAGAGAATCAAACGGGTTTCTGATGAAGAAATTGCCATCAACGGCACCCTCGAGCTGCGGGAAGTACAAGACTTTTTCAGAATGAAACTCTCGGGAAAACCCACGGATACTGTTAACTTCTGGATTTTGAAAGAGATTCAGAGGATTCCGGTTTCCGGTGAGAAGTTCGTCATCGATGGCCTGGAAGTCAGGGTGGGTGAGGCCACACCACGCTGTATCGAGCGGGTGGTTTTGCACCGATCCAGTTCAGCGAGTAATTTCCCTGATTCGGGTGCAGGGGCGGAGTCCTGATAGTTTCGGGCTGGAAGACCCACCGACAGCTTCTGCCCAAAGGAAATTTCCAGCTGACCCGTGCTCTACAGCATCATCCACCTGGCCATGATGATACTCAGGGCAAGCAAAGTCACGGGTGGCAGTGTGGTCAGGATCAGCAGGGAAGGGATTTTTCTGCCGTTGTCGTGTCGAAGCGCCTGGAAAATGCCGGCAAATCCGAACTCCATCCAGAGCAGGCTGAGCAGCAGGCAGAATTCCAGAAGATGCCCGGGGTGATTCGATTCAACCAGGTATTCTGCTACCAGGGTCAGGCTGAGGGCAAGCCAGACCATCGCTCCCCTCACCCAGGGCCCAGGAAAATGGAGACTGCTGTTGGCCAAGTTGTCCTCCTGCAGAGTGCAGCCCGACACTCAACTGTGACGCGGTCCCCCTGCACCGCCCCAAGGGTACCCCTTCACTGATTCAACGGGTATGGCGCGAAGGGGCAGTTCGTCGCTTTGCGTCAACCGCTGCCGGTCAGGACAGGTGATTCAGGGACCCAACAACCGCTCCTCCGAGGGGTGGTCCGTCCTGATACCCCGTCTGCCTCCGGCAACGCCTCGATCGACTGACTCTCACTACAGAGTATGGCTGATTCCTGTGATCTTCCCAGTGGTCCGGATTAGATTCTGTCAGTTGTCTGATTCCGTTTCATACGACCCGTTCGGGTTGGCTGCCCTATACTCCACAATTATTTTGTGAGATCTTGTTCCGGTATTCCTTCTATTTGCCCGTGACGAGCTTATCCGGAGGTTGTTTACCTGATCTTCTGCTGTTGTGCCGCGGTGTTTAAAAAGGTGATAAACACCTTCCGGGCGCTGTGATCTGGCTGTGAAACACGGGTCGATGCTGCATTGGACACTATCAGATGGAGGGAGTGCTGGTCTCTCGGAATCGGGCCGCCCTGCTGTGGAAAGGTGCTTGTCGGCCAGGCTTTGCGATCGAATGGGTTAATTGAATCCTGGCTGTTTGCCCCCATCGATCGAAAAACCTGATCTGATCCCACTCTCCCCCGTCAGGGACCTTTGAGTCCGACAGGCTCCTGGCAGTTTGTTTTCCACCCCTGGGGAGAATTTAACAATGAATGTGCTGAGAAATATTTTTGCGGTTATCGGTCTGCTCGCTGCACTGGTGATAGGGGCGCTTTTTTTCCACGTTCTGTCCGCTACCAAAGATTTTGACCCCGATGCCTTCGGTGTTTACAAGGAGTTTGCCACAAAGCTGTTAGAGACCGGGGATCTGGCGGATGCATTCGTCTGGGCGGTACCGGTGGCCGAAGGTGTGACGGCAGAAGACGTCAAGGAATCCATGAAAAGCCTGGCGGTCGAACATAACTTCCTATTCGTCAACGAATCACCCTTTTACAAGCAGGCAGAGGCGGTGACCGGAGAGAAATTCCGGCATGTGGCCTTCATGCAGTTCTGTGATGTGCGTGTCGGTATAGAAATGCTGAATTACAACAACGCCTACTCCGCTTTTATGCCCTGTGTGATCAGTGTGGTGGAGGATAAAGCCGGGCGGCTCTGGCTCTACGCCATGAACATGGATTTTCTCATTCATGGTGCCAGGGAGCTTCCATCGAGTCTCAAGTCCAAGGCCCTGAGGGTGCGAAGGGCGATGCGTGATATTATGGAAGGCGCTGCCGCCGGGGATTTCTAGAAATCCCCGGGCCGCTGTTCCAGTGTGATTGTGATGGCAGCGTTATACTGGAATGCAGTCAGTCGAGGTATGCCGTGTTCAGCGTCGGACTGCCGATATCATTATTCGTAACTGCTCACCTCTCAGAGATGACTACCCTGCATGGGGGGCTGTGGAGGAAGTGTCTTTGGCAGGGATGCCAAAGCCAGGTCTACAG
>JAAELC010000326.1 GCA_024227135.1 Gammaproteobacteria bacterium | reverse complement strand
GGAGCGTCGACAAGAAGAGTTCGATTTAGACGACTAACGTATACTGAGGCGGGTACAAACGGCCCCTGTGGGGCCTTCACCGCTAATCGCCCCCCCTGGGAGGGCTACTTCATGCCCCCCGCTATGCGGGTGGTACCTGACTTTCTCTATGCCGCCATCCTCGGCACTCATTTTGATGGGTGCCATTTATACCGGTGCGATTTACGGGGGTGCTTACTCAGCCATTCTGCTCAATACACCGGGTACTCCTTCAGCCATTGCGACTACCTTTGACGGGTTCCCAATGGCGAAACAGGGTGACGGGGATCTGGCCATTACTCTGGCTTGTCTTGCATCGGTTGTCGGCGGTATCGTGGGCGCATTTTTTCTATTACTGCTTGCACCACCTCTTGCTGATGTCGCCCTTGCATTCGGGCCGGTTGAGTACTTCTGGCTGGCGGTTTTCGGCCTGACATTGATTTCTGCTCTTTCCAAAGGAAATCTTTTAAAAGGGTTAATGGGTGCCTGCCTGGGATTACTGCTTTCAACTATTGGTGTTGCAGAAATCAGCGCCGATGTACGCTTTACCTTCGGCAGCGAAGTATTACTTGGCGGTATAGAGACGGTCTCGGCTTTGATTGGGCTCTATTGTGTACCGGTGATGATGGATCTGGTCGCGACCGCGGACAAGCACTTGAAAGTCACGCATGCGCCACAAGGCTTTCGACTGAAGGAGGCGTTAACGTTATCGTGGGTCCACAAGTTCAATCTGATCAGAAGTTCAGTAATTGGCACTCTGGTGGGTATTTTGCCGGGGGCAGGTGGTTCGATAGCTGGTCTGGTGTCTTACTCAGAATCACGACGCACCTCAAAAAACAGCAGTAGCTTCGGCAGTGGTGCTCCGGAAGGGATACAAGCCACCGAATCCGCCAACAATGCCACGGTTGGTGGTGGCTTTATTCCCACGCTGGTACTGGGTATACCGGGGACACCCCCCGATGCAGTTATACTCGGCGCGCTATTGATTCAGGGTGTTCGAACAGGCCCGACGTTGTTTGCAGGAGATGGCTCAATTGTATACACCTTTATCTTTGGCCTGATACTGGCAACCATCCTGATGCTACCTACAGGGTTGATCATCGGGCGCTATGCCTACAGAACCATTGTGACAGTACCGAAGGCCATGCTGGTTCCCACCGTAGCATTTATGACCATAATTGGTACTTATGCCATTAGAAACAGTATTTCAGATGTGGTGATAATGATTGTTCTGGGTGTAATGGGATGGATTCTTAACAGGGCTGGATTCAGTCCTTCCCCCATTGTGCTGGGGTTGATTCTGGGTGGCATTGCCAAGCAGGGTTTTGTTCAGGTTTGGGTGATCGGCAGTGCAGCGGACGATCTGACCGGCATGTTTTTTGGGCGCCCGATCAGTATCGCGATCGTTCTATTTATCGTTGCCACGGTCTTTTATCCCCTGATACGAGGTTTTCTAGCGGGTAAGCGAGGTAAAGTCAATGAAAACTGACGGCGGGGGTATGGTGGTTGCCGCCGTGTTTATCCTCCTCGCTGTGGTGGCGATCTGGGATACCACCGAGATGACGGATGCAGATTCCTTTGTATTTCCGCGTGCGATAGCCGTCACCATGATCGGTTTCAGTATACTGTTTATCGTGCTACAGCTGATTCGACCATCGACGGGGACGAATGATGAAGCGGGAATCGTTGGTGGTTCAACACTGCGACGCATCGGTCTGGTTCTGGCAATGGTCATCAGTTCGCTTCTAATGCCTTGGTTGGGCTTTCTAGTCTCAGGTGTCCTGGCTTTCGGATCGGTTATGGTGCTTGCCATGTATGACGAGTGGACACTCTTTCGGCGGTTGTTCTTTCCTGTCATCGGCATCGTGATTGTATTCGGTTTCTATTTCATGTTCGCAGAATTGCTGCTGGTTCCGTTACCCGTCGGTACTCTTTTTGAGTAGACTTCCGCGCACTTTGTCTTGATTGTCGTGCCATTCGACGAGGTTTATTATGCCTGATGTAGTCATTACTGAGTTTATGGATGAGTCCTCTGTAGATGAGTTGTCGGTAAAATTTGATGTTTTCTATTCGCCCGATCTGGTCGACCGAGCAGAGGAATTGAATGACCTGTTAGTGAATGCACGAGCAATCATCGTGAGGAAACGGACCCAGGTCAGTCAGGCACTGCTGGATCAGGCCCCAGAGCTGAAAGTGGTTGGTCGCCTGGGGATTGGGCTGGACAACATCGACCTGATCGCATGTGGCCGCCGAGGGGTACAGGTGTGTCCCGCCACCGGCGCAAACGATGCTGCGGTAGCTGAGTATGTGATCACGACTGCGCTGACATTACAGCGCGGTGCCTATGCCATGAAGGATAGGGTTGTCGGTGGGCAATGGCCGAGGCAAGCTTGCATGGGTCGGGAGATCGGGGGTAAAACTTTGGGGCTGGTAGGGTTCGGCAGCATCGCGCGGGAGACGGCGAAGCGTGCACTTGCACTGGGCATGGAGGTGATGGCCCATGATCCCTTTATCGCACCCGATGATCAGACCTGGGAAGGCGTAGCACATATGGACAAGTTGACGGATATGCTCTCCCAGGCTGATATTGTCAGCCTGCATATTTCGCTCACTGACGCCACCCGGAATCTGATGGATGCCGAAGTGCTTGCCGGTATGAAACCCGGTGCTATGCTCATTAACACCGCTCGTGGCGGGGTGGTGGATGAAACAGCCCTTGTGGATGCACTGAAGCAGGGAAGACTCGGCGGTGTGGCACTTGATGTTTATGCAAAGGAACCAGTTGATGCAGAGGCAGGTGCGGTATTCAAATCCCTGCCTAATCTGATTCTGACTCCACATATAGCCGGTGTGACCCTGGAATCCAATGTACGGGTCAGCGCCTTGACGGCTGCAAACGTTCGCAAGATTCTGGAGGACGCAGAGTGAGCACTATTACATTATCATTAGATGAAGCGCGAAATCTTGCGGTTTCGATTCTCTCTCGACACCAAACCAGTGCAGGGAATGCCATCAGCGTAGCCAATGCACTTATAGCAGCCGAAGTGGATGGGCAGAAAGGACATGGGTTATCTCGTCTGCCGTCTTACGCCGCACAGTCCGCCTCTGGCAAGGTGGATGGGCAGGTACTCCCAAAGGTCGTAGCGCGAGCAGATGCAGCAGTTCGTATCGATGCCGCCGGCGGGTTCGCCTTTCCGGCCCTCGAGATTGCATATCGCGAACTTGCAGTTTTGGCACCCCGGATAGGTATAGCCGCAGCCGCTGTTTTTCGATCCCACCATTTCGGCCAGGCGGGCTATCATGTGGAGAAGCTTGCCGAGCAGGGAATGATTGGCCTCGCTTTCGGTAACAGTCCCAAGGCCATTGCTCCCTGGGGTGGTAGCCAGGGTGTGTTTGGCACCAACCCCATTGCATTTGGTGCACCCAGGCGATCAGTTCCTCCTCTGATTATTGATCTCAGCCTCAGTAAGGTCGCACGAGGCAAGGTGATGGTGGCGGCTGAGAACGGTGAGGCTATTCCTGAAGGCTGGGCGCTGAATGCCCAAGGTCAGCCGACCACTGATCCGAAGGCGGCTCTCGATGGCACCATGCTGCCCATGGGTGATGCCAAGGGAGCTGCTCTGGTATTGATGGTTGAAATTCTGTCGGCAGCGCTGACCAATGCGAATTTCGGCTTTGAAGCCAGTTCTTTTTTCAGCCCGGATGGATCCTCGCCCGGTGTAGGGCAGCTGCTTGTGGCTATTGCACCGGAGCCGTTCGCAGGAGGGGGCTTTTTTGATCGATTGGAATGTTTGCTGGAAGCGATATTGGATCAGCCGGGAACCCGGTTGCCCGGGCAGCGGCGATTACAGAATCGCGAGCTTGCCCGGGAAAACGGTATTGCAGTATCCGGGAAACTGTACAAGCAGTTGATGGCACTGAACCAGTGATCCCACCAGGTGTTCAATTGAATCGATCGGTATCCGGTCAGCAGAGCGCTCACGGACTCGATATGGTCATGCAGAAGATCATCATAATCTGGAGGGAGGAATGTCTCGATTCATTATTACCTATTTAGGTGGAAATCAGCCATCCAGCCCGGAAGAGGGTAAGCAGCATTTTGCAAAGTACATGGAGTGGTTGAATTCACTGGGCGACGCTGCGGTCAGCCCAGCCAATCCCCTTAAAGATACCAGTACGGTAAACCCGGATGGGTCTTACGATCACAATACCAATTACGCAGAATAGCCCTTAGGGTCCCGGGAATTATGTATCGTCCCATAATGCGTAGGGTATCAGCTCAGATTCAAGGCGCAGATGAAAGTGCATATCATAGATTATGCAACTGAATCTGCAACGCAGACGACG
>JAAELC010000325.1 GCA_024227135.1 Gammaproteobacteria bacterium | reverse complement strand
TCAAAAAGTACCCAGCGCGTTGATCTGCCCACATCTGAACCAGCCCTGGGCAGCATTTCAAACACCGTCACTTTGCTGTTGCCCTGGAACATCAACTCTTTCAGGCGAGCCACACTCTGGGCTTCGTAGGCCAGGAGAAAACGAAGGGTGTCGAGATCAAGCGTGCCCTTGGCGGCCACAAACATTGCCGTCTCAAGCCCTACCGCACCCCCACCGATAATGGCAACCGATCTTTCCATTCGGACCCGGTCCGCCAGAACATCCCAGGCAGACAGAACATCTGCATTGGCAGCTCCTTTGATGGGTGGCACCAGTGCTTCGGCCCCTTCTGCCACCACCAGATAATCCGGATTTTCCTGGCGTATCATCCCGTTATCAACCTCAGTGTTCAGGCAAAGTAAAATGTCATGTTTTTTGAGCATCGCCCGGTAGTAGCGGATAAATTCCAACAACTCCCGCTTGTGAGGGGGTGCCCCGGCAAGCCAGATCTGCCCGCCGCTGTCAGCATCCCTTTCAAAAATCTTGACCCTGTGCCCTGCCGTTGCGGCCGTAACAGCAGCTTCAAGGC
>JAAELC010000324.1 GCA_024227135.1 Gammaproteobacteria bacterium | reverse complement strand
GTTTCCGCCACATCAAAGCTGGCGGAGATTCTGACACCACGGCGGTTTGCGAATGGTGGATCGCCCTGCGGGCATCCACCCTACGTGTGGCGACATAGACAATATCGCGGTTGTCGAAAGTCAGCGGACGTAGGGTGGAACTCCGCAGGAGGTTCTGCCATCGCGACGGTTTGTGAAATGGTGGATCGCCCTGCGGGCATCCACCCTACGTGATCTACTGATAGCGTATTTAGCTTGTTGCAAGTCTTTGTGGGTCATGTCTCTATACTTGAGTTGTGAGGATAGGGAATTTTTTTACCGGAATGCTGTGGGAATGTGAATCTTGAGATCTACTTTGCCCGTTTCAAGCATAGCCCCGGAAATAAAAAAAGCACTTGGCTTTCGCCTAAGTGCTTTTTTTATTTGGCTCCCCGGGACGGGCTCGAACCGCCGACCTAGTGATTAACAGTCACCCGCTCTACCGACTGAGCTACCGAGGAATATGTCGAGCCGCGTATGGTAATCAGCTCGGCCCTTCGGGTCAATAGCTGATGGTAAAAAAGTCATGGGATCAGCCGCAATCCAGGGGTTTTCCATCGGCGCCTGTTTTTGCCAGGCGAGGCCGGCCGGTATTGGACACGATGATCGCTCTGGGCGGGGATTGCCGGGTTTTATCGCAGACGGTAATGGTGGCGGTGGAGCCTGGTGACATGCCGCTGGGTTTGTAGACCAGCTTTTTTCTGCCAATTGATGTGGTGATTTTTATTCGGGTGCTGTCAGGCTGATAGTAGCGCAGGGTTTCTTCATGCTGGTCGGGCTCCCGATTTTGATTGCTATCCCCGTAGATCATGAATCCGTTTTGCCATTCCAGGCTGTTGAGGCAGGTTTTACCGTCGCTGCTGGGACAGAGTATGACCTGAATGCCCCTTTTGATGGCTTCGCTGCGGGCCAGATGGAGGTGGGCCGCCAGCCCATTGACGGTCGTTACGATACGGCTGTTGGTCAGGAGTCTGTAGCCGGGAATGGAAAGGGTCAGTAGAAGACAGGCCACCGACAGGGTGGTCATCATTTCCACGAGGGTGAAGGCGTGCCGGCGTCCCAGCCGAACAGGGTTCTGTATATCCATATCTGCATTCCTTTGCGTTGGTATCGTGTATGTGACTAAGTGACCCGATTCCGTTCGGGCCGGACAGTGCCTGATCCTTCAGGCGCTGTTGTTTCAGGGCAGGCGGTTATGCCTGGTACTCTATCCTCTGTGGCATTAAATACAGTTCAGCCTGCCAGTACCTTTTCGATTCTATCCAGGGCATTCTCCAGGTTTTTCATGCTGGTGGCGATGGAAAGGCGCAAATGACCACCAAGGCCGAACGCCGAGCCCGGCACCAGCGCCACTCCCGCCTGCTCGATCAGGTGCTCCGCCAGTTCCAGGTCGTTGTTGACACCCTCGATACCTTTCAGGGCCTCCTCCACATTGGGGAAGCAATAGAAGGTGCCATCGGTTTTGAGGCAGTCTACCCCCGGCATTCTGTTGAGTCGGTCAACGACGTAGTCATGGCGCTGCTTGAACGCCAGCACCATGTCCTCGATGCATCCCTGTGGACCTTCCAGTGCTGCCTGGGCCGCCACCTGGGATATGGAGCTTGGATTGGAGGTGCTCTGGGACTGGACCTTCTTCATCCCCTTGATGATTTCTGCCGGGCCCCCCGCATAACCGATACGCCACCCGGTCATCGAGTAAGCCTTGGATACACCATTGAGCACCAGGCAACGATTGGCCAGCTCGGGGCAGGCATTGAGAATGTTGACAAAAGGTTCATCCGACCAACGGATGTGCTCGTAGATATCGTCGGTGGCAACCAGTACCCGGGGGTGTTCCGCCAGCACACTGCCCAGCGCTTCGAGTTCCTCGCGGCTGTAAGTCATGCCGGTGGGGTTGGAGGGGCTGTTGATGACCATCAACCGGGTCTTGTCGGTAATAGCGGCCTGAAGCTGGCTGGGGGTGATCTTGAAGTTCTGTTCCGCGCCGGCATGGGCCAGCACGGGGGCGCCACCGGCCAGCAGTGCCATGTCGGGGTAGGAGACCCAATAGGGTGCAGGGATAATGACTTCATCACCGGGGTTGAGGACGGCCTGGGCCAGGTTGTAGAAACTCTGTTTGCCACCGGAGGAGACCAGGATCTCATCGGGTTGGTACTCGAATCCGTTGTCCTTTTTAAATTTATCGATGATGGCCTGTTTCAGGTCTGGGGTGCCGTCCACAGCGGTATACTTGGTGAAGCCGCTCTTGATTGCCTGGACAGCGGCATTTTTTATGTGTTCTGGGGTGTCGAAATCAGGTTCACCCACACCTAGGCCTATGACATCTTTTCCGGCGGCGCGCATCTCTGCTGCGCGGGCCGATATGGCCAGGGTCATCGAGGGTTTGACTGCCTGTAAACGAGCGGAAAGCTTAAAGCCCATTTCTAATACCCGAAAATGCTCTGCAATGCTTGAATCCAAAAGAGACGACCGGTTAAGTACAGTTACCTTTAACCTGGCGTGAAGTGTAATAATAGCCAATCCGTTGAATAAGCAGAATCCCCAATGTCAAAAGAATTTAAATTGGTGTCCGAATTCGAGCCTTCGGGGGATCAACCGGAGGCTATCGATCGCCTGATCCAGGGATTTAATGACGGTGAGGCGGGTATGACCTTGCTGGGTGTGACCGGGTCCGGCAAGACTTTTACCATTGCCAATGTGATCCAGCAGATACAGCGCCCGACCCTGGTCCTGGTGCACAACAAGACCCTGGCCGCCCAGCTCTACGGCGAGATGAAGGAGTTTTTTCCCCACAACGCCGTGGAGTACTTCGTCTCCTACTACGACTACTACCAGCCAGAGGCCTATGTCCCCTCGTCGGACACTTTCATCGAGAAGGACTCCTCGATCAACGATCACATCGAACAGATGCGGTTGTCTGCCACGAAAGCCCTGCTGGAAAGGGAGGATACCATCCTGGTCGCGACGGTTTCCTGTATCTTCGGGCTGGGTGATCCCCGCTCCTATCTGGGCATGGTGTTGCACCTGGTGCGTGGGGACCTGGTGGATCATCGGGGGATCCTGCGTCGTCTGGCGGAGCTTCAGTACACTCGTAACGATGTGGAGCTGCACAGGGCCACCTATCGGGTTCGTGGGGAAGTGATCGACATCTATCCCGCCGAGTCCGACCGTGAAGCGGTGCGGGTAGAGCTGTTCGATGAGGAGATCGACAGTATTTCCTTGTTCGATCCACTGACCGGCGAGGTCTTGAAGCGGGTGCCCCGTTATACCATTTACCCCAAATCTCATTATGTGACTCCCCGGGAGACCCTGCTGGAGGCGGTGGAGGAGATAAAAGTGGAGCTGAAGGCGCGTTTGGAGCAACTCAGAGGCGCCAACAAACTGGTGGAGGCTCAGCGGCTGGAGCAGCGGACGCGTTTTGATATCGAGATGATCCTGGAGTTGGGTTATTGCTCGGGTATCGAGAATTACTCCCGTTTTCTGTCGGGCCGGAAACCGGGTGACCCCCCACCGACGCTATTTGACTACCTGCCACCCAATGCATTGCTGGTAGCGGATGAAAGTCATGTGAGCATTCCCCAGGTCGGCGGCATGTACCGGGGTGACCGGTCCCGTAAGGAGACCCTGGTTGAATACGGATTTCGTCTGCCGTCGGCCCTGGACAACCGGCCCCTGCGTTTCGAGGAGTTTGAAGGGCGGGCACCCCAGACTATTTATGTCTCGGCCACGCCGAGGGCATACGAACTGGAACGTTCGGGGGCAGTAGTGGAGCAGGTGGTGCGGCCGACCGGGCTGGTCGATCCCGAGCTGGAGGTGCGTCCCGCGGGTAGTCAGGTGGATGACCTGCTGTCTGAAATCAATCTGAGAGTGGTCAATCAAGAGCGTGTACTGGTCACCACATTGACCAAACGCATGGCGGAGGATCTGACCGACTACTTAAACGATCACGGTGTCCGTGTGCGATACCTCCACTCTGACATCGATACGGTGGAGCGGGTAGAGATTATTCGGGATCTGCGGCTTGGGGAGTTCGATGTGCTGGTGGGTATCAATCTGCTTCGGGAGGGTCTGGATATGCCGGAGGTCTCTCTGGTCGCTATTCTGGATGCGGACAAGGAGGGATTTCTACGCTCCGAAGGCGCATTGATCCAGACTATCGGGCGAGCGGCAAGAAACGTGAACGGCAAGGCGATTCTCTATGCGGACCGGATTACCAACTCGATGCGACGGGCAATTGATGAAACCGAGCGCCGACGTACCAAACAGCAGGCGCATAATGAAGAACATGGCATAACGCCAAGGTCCATTCAGAAGGCAGTGACGGATATCATGGAAGGGGCCCGTGCGGGAGCACCGGTCTCACCCGGTCGATACGCCAAAGTGGCGGAAGTGCAGGCGGAGTATGCCGCCATGAGCCCCCAGCAGATGGCCAGACGTATCAAAGCTCTGGAAAAACAGATGTATCAACACGCCAGGGATCTGGAATTTGAAGAAGCGGCGCAGGTTCGGGATCAGATCAAGTCATTGCAGTCCCAGGGGGTGCTGGCGTAAACCAGGGCTCTTTGAGTGTGATCATTACGCTGCCTCCTATAGAGGTCAACTGGAGGGAAAACTGGAGTGTCACCGAACCAATACCCGCTGGTGATTTCGGCGAAGACGGGGAATGTGGTGCCTGGATGTGCCGTTGACGAGGCCGAGGATGCAAGTCATATCCATCGCGCGGGTGCAGACTGGCCTGCATCGGGGTTGCCGCTTGATCAGAATCTCTCCTCAAACAGGATTTCTCCGGGGCAATATTCGGGGTCGAACTCTTCTTACTCCGCCCGCAATGCCTCTACGGGATCCAGACGCGCGGCCTGCCACGCGGGAATGACGCCTGCGCCGAGGCCGATGACCGCCGAGATGGCCAGCGCCAGCAGAGCATGCTCCCAGGAGGTGTGGGTCGGCAGCGCCGGAACCATGATGCCGATCAACCAGGCACCGCCGGCGCCCAGCACCAGCCCCGAGATTCCTCCGATCCCTGCCAGTACGACCGCCTCACCGAGAAACAGCCAGAGTATCTGGCGTTTTCCAGCACCGATGGCCCGGAGCAGTCCCACTTCACCGGTTCGTTCGGTCACCGAAATGGTCATGATAGTGAGTATCCCGACGCCACCGACCAGCAGGGAGATGCCGCCCAGTGCGGAAACTGCAAGCGTTAGGATGTCCAGTATGGACCCCAGGGTCTCCAGCATCTGTTCCTGGGTGATGACCGTGAAATCTTCCTTACCATGGCGTTGCATCAGCAGTTTCCTGATCCGGCTCGACAGGGCTTCGCTGTCGCTCGCCGAGTCGTAGAGCAGATCCACCTCCACGAGGCTCTCCTGATCGAACAGGGACATGGCTTTGCGGGTAGGGATATAGGCGGCATCATCCAGATCGAATCCCAGCAGCTGCCCCTTGGATTCCATGACCCCGATCACCCGATAGCTTTCAGATCCGATACGGATCCTGCGACCCAGCGGGTTCTGGTTGCCGAACAGCTCTTTCTTGACTTTGCTGCCCAGGACCACGAATGATCGGGCAAAGCGGGGGTCATCGTCGGGGAGGAAACGACCCAGTACCGGTTTCATCCGCCAGACTTCCGGCACCGCCGGCCCCACACCGTAGATTGCGGTCCGCCGGTTCTTACCCCGGTATTCGACGGCCGCGTTTCCCTGTACCAGGGGAACCACGGCTCGAATACCGGGCACCCGTTCCAGTGCGGCAGCATCCTCCATACTCAGCGGGCGGACGGTATTCACGATGGCACCGGAAATACCCAGGGTGCTGGATTTTCCAGGATTGATGGCGATCAGGTTGGTTCCGAACTGGGTGAACTCGTGCAGCGTGTAGCGTTGAATGCCTTCACCGATAGAGGTCAGCAGCACGACCGATGCGATACCAACGGTGATCCCGAGTGCGGTCAGAAAACTGCGCATCCGATAAGCGGTTACTGAGCCAAGTGCCAATCTGAGAAAATCTGTTCTAAGCATGACGGGGCTTGTCCTATTTACCTCCCAGTGCCTGGACCGGGTCCAGGCTGGCGGCCCGTCTGGCAGGCAGTATGCCGAAGACCAGGCCGGTCAGCAGAGCCACAGCAACGGCTGCGCCAACAGACCATAAAGGTACCGAGAGGGAAAAGCGGGGCAGGGCGTTGTCCATGGCCCATACGCCGGCAACGCCTGTTATCACACCGATAGTGGCCCCGGCGATCGCGAGCATACCGGCTTCGATGAGAAACAGTTGCTGTATCTGACGGGCAGGGCTGCCGACCGCTTTGAGTAGACCGATTTCTTCGGTGCGCTGGGAAACGCTCACCAGCATCACATTCATGATCAGGATACCCGCTACCGCCAGACTGATGGCAGCAATGCCGGCTACGGTAAGGGTCAGCGAGCGAAAGATGCCATCAAAAGTGGAGAGCAGGGCATTTTGGGAAATGACGGTTATGTCCTCTACGCCGTCGTGGCGTTTTCGGATAAGTTCAATGATGGTCTTTCTGGCTTTAGGGATGGCATCGCGACTATTGGCCTGCACCAGTATTCTGTATAGGGTGTGGGTGTTGAAAAGGCTCAGCGCTGAAGCCACCGGGATGATGGCCGTATCGCTGACATCCACGCCGAGTGACTGGCCGAGTGGTTTGAGAATACCGATGACCCGAAAGCGCCTGTCGTGAATGCGCACCCATCGTCCCAGAGCGGCCCCGTTACCGAAGAGTTCCTTCTTGAGTTTACTGCCGATGACGGTCACCGCCGATTCCCGGGACGGATCTCCGGGAGGGAGAAAGCGTCCCTTCGCCAGCGCCAGGTTTCTGACCGCCAGTAACTCGGTGGTGGAGCCCATCACCGTGACGTCTCTTTCCCGTTGCTGATAGGAAATCGGTGCCGAGCCCAGCGACAAGGGTGCTATCCGGCGAATACTGCCGGCTCTGGTCAATGCCGCTGCGTCGTTGAGGGTGAGATCTTTCGGGGTGCCGCCCACTAACGGCGGATGTCCCCCGGTTGTTTCCACCCTTCCCGGCAGAACGATCAGCAGATGGGTGCCGAGACTGGAGAATTGATTGGAGACATAGCGTCTCGCGCCTTCACCGAGCGCGGTCAGCACTATCACCGACCCGACGCCGATGGCCATTGCCACCAGCATCAATCCGGTGCGCTTGCGGGCCGACAGCAGAGTGATTCCGGCAAAAGTGATGGTGTCTCTAAACCGCATCAGGGGTTGTGGAGGCATTGAACCGGTCGCTTGCCACTCCGCCGTCATCCATGTGAATGCACCGTCGGGCACGACGGCCGATATCCGGGTCGTGGGTGACCACCAGCAAAGTGATGCCCTGTGCGTTCAACGATTCGAGGGTATTCATGACATCTTCCCCCGAATGCTTGTCCAGATTACCAGTGGGTTCGTCAGCCAGCAGCAGACCCGGATTCATGATCGTCGCCCGCGCGATGGCTGTTCGCTGGCGTTGACCGCCGGATAACTGGCTGGGTCGATGGGAGGCACGATCCTCCAATCCGAGAGACCGGAGTATGGTCTGTACCCGTTTCCGACGTATTTCCGGATCGACTCCGGCCAGAATCATCGGCAGGGCCACATTGTCCGCGGCAGACAGGCGGGGAATGAGGTGAAAAGACTGGAACACAAACCCCACATGGGCACGCCGAAACAGTGCCCGTTCCTCTTCCGAGAGCGTGACCGTGTCCGTCCCATCCAGCAGGTACCTGCCGCTGTCAGGTCGATCCAGGAGGCCCAGTATGTTGAGCAGAGTGGACTTGCCGGAACCTGAAGGTCCCATGATCGAAACGTAATCCCCTGACTCGATCTGCAGATCCAGGTTACGGAGGGCATGCACCGACTCGTCCCCCACTTGAAATGTCCGGTTGAGTGCTTCCAGCCGGATCATTCCTCGCTGACCTGGGTGGCAAAGGCTCCGTCTTCCACGCCATCCCGATCTACCGAGGTCACAATCAGTTCCCCACGGCTCAACCCCGACAGCACTTCGGTGTGATCCCAGTTGGATATTCCGATCTCTATCTTTCTTTTTTCCAGGACCGCGTCCGAGGCATTGAGGATCAGCACATGGTCCCCTTCGAGCACCGCTTCGGTGGGTACACGCAGGGTCGACTCTCTGACATCCAGTATAATCTCCACATCCGCCGAATAGCCGGCCAGCAGTTTTCTGATATCGTCAGGATTACTGAACTCGACTTCCACGACCACGGTACGGGCCTGCTTCTCCTTGTCGAGTACATAGTCTGATATGCGGCGTACAGTACCGGGAAAGCGTTGCCTGTCGAAGGCATCCAGGTTGACCCTGGCGGACTGCCCGACTTCAATCCTGGGTGCATCCACCTCATCGATGGGTGCGGCGACATAGAAACAGCTGCTGTCGATAAGGTCGATGGCCGGTGGGGTGGCGATGCCCGGCGGTGAGGGGGTGGTGTATTCGTTGAGTTCACCGTTGATCTCAGCCACTACACCGTCGAAGGGTGCAATCAAACGGGTACGTTCCAGACGGGCTTCGATGACTTTGATTCGGGATAGTGAAATCCGGGCCCGGGCTTCTGCAGACTCACAGTCTGCGATGCTGGCTTTTGACTCGGTTACTGCCTGGTCCAGCGCTTCCTCAGAAACGGCTCCGGTCAATCGCAACCGGGACAGGCGTTCGGCATCCCGCTGGGTCACCTGAGACTGTAGACAGGCGGCTCGCGCGCTGGCCGTGGCGGCATTAGCTTCGGCTTCGTTAAGTTCAATTTCTGCCATCAGATCACGATTCCACAGTTCCAGCAGCAGGGTTCCTGTTTTGACTCTCTCTCCTTCCCGAACCCCCAGTGTCGATATCTGCCCGCCGATACCCGGTGAGAGTCTGGCGCGGCGACAGGCTTTGACGGTTCCTGCCCGGGTATTGGCCACGGTCAGCTCGACTTCACCGGTCTCGGCTGCCTGGATCAGGACAGGGACGGGCTCTGCCTGGTTCAAATACCAGGTGGCTGCAGTTGCGGATCCGATGATCAGCAGAGCCAAACTAAGATGTTTCTTATTCAACTTATTGACTATTTTAGGAAATGTACTAAAAATTCGAATAGGCCCGCCCCTGATAATTAGGAGGGGGCGAGTATTGGGTCCGAACGACAATCCCGTGTACAATACACCGAGGGAGGAGTCGAATGCACACTATTATGGTACTCAATGCCAAGGGTGGATGTGGAAAGACCACGATCGCCACCGTTGTCGCGTGCTATTTCGCAGAGTGCGGACTGAACACGGCATTGATGGACTTCGACCCCCAGGGCTCCAGCACCCGATGGCTCGAGGCCCGGGGAACCGACAGACCGGCTATCAAAGCCATTAATGCCGTGCGCCCGAAATCCGGGTTGACCCGCTCCTGGCAGCTGTACTCAGGGTCGGAGACAGATATCGTTATCATGGATACTCCGGCCGGTGTAACCGGGGGACAGTTGATGGATCTGTACCGCCGGGCCGACACCATACTTATTCCCGTCATGCCTTCCATCATCGATCTCCATGCCATTGAAGCATTTCTGGGAGAGATGACCCGATTGTTTAAACGCAGTAATCAGGGAAAACGCATTGGCGTCATCGTCAACAGGGTGCGGATCAAGACCCGTTCCCTGGAATCCATTGAGCAGTTGGTGGAAGGAGCAGGCTTTCCTCTACTAGGATCGCTCAGGGATACTCAGAATTATGCAATCGCGATGGAAGCTGGTCTGGGAATCAACGAAATAAAAACCAGTGGCACGACGAAAGACCGAAGGCATTGGCAACCTATCTTTGAATGGTTGTTTCAAGCGATACCGGGAAAACAGCCCGAGACCGCAATTGTGGATCCCGAGTCGGAAGATTGGGACAACACCAAGTCTTCCCCCGCCAAGTATGCCATCTACTGATCGTTAACAGCCCCCAAACAGCAAGTATCCTGTCGAGATTACCTTTATAATACCCAGGGATTTTATTACTGACCCCATAAATAGAAATTTGGGTAGCGGAAATGTGTGATGTGTTAACGTTATTATTGTCGGGGAAATGTTCTGGATTTATCCCCAGGTAAGGAGAAATCAGCACGGAGCAGCGGTCACGGAAAGGTTGTACGTTTGTATTAACAGACATATGAGTGCAGGTGATTTTCAGGGCAATTTTAATTAATCCAAATCCAAAGAGTCACGTTCGCTGATGCGGTCGAGGGAGATCGGCCCAGCGGGCATGTTTCTCCAGGTTGCCGTCAGGGAGCGGTCAAAGCGCTGTCCCGGGGGGGACAGCGGTTAAAATTTGATGTGCAGGTCCGCCCGATCAACTGTGCGGACGTTAACCAGAAAATATTATTTAAGGAGACGAAGTAAAATGATCAAGCCGATCGGATCAGATGTCCTCCAGCCACTGTTTGTCTATGATCAGGATAAACATCAGGAGCTGACGCGTGAATCGGAAACCCTGCCTTCCGTGGTTATCAGTTCTCAGGCAGCGGGTAATGCCGTCATGATGGGGGGAGGTTACTTCAACCCGTTGAAAGGTTTTATGACCGTCGGTGACGCCATGGGCTGTGCCGAAAACATGAAAATGTCCGATGGCTCCTTCTTTCCGGTACCCGTCCTGTGCCTTCTGGAGGATGTGGAAGGGATCAAGGGCGCCAAGCGCATTGCTTTGCGAGATCCGAACGTGGATGGAAATCCTGTATTGGCGGTGATGGACGTCAATACTATCGAAACGGTCAGCGATGAGCAGATGGCTGTCATGACCGAGAAGGTCTACGGCACATCCGACGGTGCTCACCCCGGAGTGGATGCCTTTAATTCTCAAGGCCGCATGGCTGTTTCAGGTCCGATCCAGGTACTCAACTTCAGTTACTTTCAAACCGAGTTCCCCGACACCTTCCGTACCGCCGCCGAAATTCGTAACGAGGTCATGGAGCGGGGCTGGAACACCATTGTGGCGTTTCAGACACGCAACCCGATGCATCGGGCCCACGAAGAGCTGTGCAAGATGGCCATGGAAGCGGTTGAAGCCGATGGTGTGATCATTCACATGTTGCTGGGTAAGCTCAAGCCCGGTGATATTCCCGCACCGGTGCGTGATGCTTCCATCCGTAAAATGGCCGAGCTTTATTTCCCCCCCAACTCGGTGATGATCACCGGATACGGGTTCGACATGCTCTATGCCGGTCCCCGGGAGGCAGTGCTGCATGCCTATTTTCGACAGAACATGGGAGCTACCCACTTTATCATCGGTCGGGATCATGCCGGGGTGGGTGACTACTATGGTGCCTTCGATGCCCAGACCATCTTTGAGGCCGAAGTACCGGAGGGTGTGTTGGAAATACAGATGTTCAATGCCGACCACACAGCCTACTCGAAGAAGCTGAATCGAGTGGTGATGATGCGGGATGCACCCGATCACTCAAAGGAAGATTTCGTGCTGCTGTCGGGAACCGCAGTCAGGGAAATGCTGGGGCAGGGCATCGCGCCGCCGCCTGAGTTTTCACGCCCGGAAGTGGCGGAAATCCTGATGAACTACTATACCAGCACCCAGAAAACATAATCCGGGCTGCTGCTGACCCCACCATGATCCTCTCCCTTCCTCAGGGAGATGGTCGGGGTTGGATATTCGGGCAGGCCGGCATCTTCGATGCCAACTCCCCATTTCCTGTTCTGCTTCCCGCTAACGCAGATTCGCTTTGTAAGAGGGGATATTTGCATTCAACGCCTGGGAAAAGTTGGCAAACTCCATACCGACTGTGGCCAGTTCCACCCCCTCGAAGTTTGTCCCGGTGACATTAGCGCTGCGCAGAATGGCACCGCCCATGACGGCTCGGCTTAAATCAGCGTTGCTAAGATTGGCGTGTTTGAAAATAGTATCCTCGGCAGATATGTTCTGCATCTGCGCATCGCTCAGGTCAGCTCCTTCCAGGTTAGCCAGATTGATTACTGTAAAGCCTTCCGGGTGACCGCTGGTGAGTCGGGCTCCCCGGAGATCGGCCTTTATCATGTTGGCATCATTCAGATGGCTGTCACTGAGATCTGCACTCCGCAGAGTCGATTCCCGCAGATTGGTCTTTATGAACAGGGCATTTCGAGCTGTGCAGTCGGAAAGATCCGAGCGACTGAGGTCCGCACCCCTCAAGTCGGCGCGAGTCAGTGTGGCGCCTTTGAGATTGCTGTTTCGCAACTCTGCTTTTCGGAGATCGGCACGGGTGAGATTGCAGTTTTCCAGCACACATTCTGCCAGCATGGCAGCCCCTGATCGGCTTTCAGCCCCGAGTTTTGCTCCAGCCAGATTCGCACCGGTAAGATCAGCACCGTTCAGATGGGCACCTGCAAAAACGACCCCCTGAAGATTCGCCCCCCTGAAGTTCGCGTCCACCAGATCCGTGTTATTGCACATAGCTCCTGAGAGATCCTGTCCTGCCAGATCAGCACCCTCCAGCCGCATGTCCCGAAGATCGGCCTCGGCCAATGTGTCCGCGTCGATGGAAGCCAGTACAACTCCGGTTTCTTTGTGTTTTATTTCAAACATCGCACACCCCTGATGATCTCCAGTTCCCCTGACATTCCTTTCACCCACATCTCTTTGTATGAGAATAGCAGCCGTATTCTTCAGGAGAAAGCGGCTGTGGAATCTTTCCTTTGATCGGCGACAATAAAGTATCGAGTCATCACCCGGGAATCGGCATTTCCCTGCCCGGGAAGGTGTTTTAAAGGGTCTTGGAAAGGATGGGTGGGTGCCCGACTCCGGCTTCTGAAAAGCCAGGAGCCGAACCCCTGCAATCAAAAGTGTTCCCCGTGGCCGGGATATGCCGGTGGAGTCAGAGCGGGCAGACTGTTGGGTACAGAACCCGACGTCAGGGTCGGATGTAGGCGTAGCCCTGTTCCTGGAGTTCCATGATGCGCATGACCCCGGCGGGAACGACTTGCACCCCATCGATCAGCACCGGCATATTGCCGCTCTTGGAGGCGATTTTTTTCATGGTGTTGCCACAGGCGCTGAAGGTGATGTCCTGCATGGCGAGACTGGAAACCCGTTTGGCCTGGGTCGATTTCTGAGTCAACAGGCTCAATCCGGGGCCATAGGCAACCACCTCGATGGCAATGTTGTCCTGCCCCAGGGCTTTTTGCATATTGACCGCATTGTTCAAGGCGATTTTCTGGGTGCGTACGTCATCAGTACTCACTTGAATGACGAGTTTGTGGGCTGGCCCTTCATCCGATGCCGCAACAGCGGATTGTACGCCCAGTATTATAATGCCCAAAAAAAGGGTCATAACGATCCGGTAGTTCATTATGCTGGTCTTCATGTTCATCTCCTGGTGTGTTTTAGAATTGGATGGAAAACAGGGTATCAATAGAGAGTCCGGTCTTCTTTCAGGTGGCAGGCCATGTCCTGGACGAGGGCCGGATAAGAAGACCCTGGGGGTCGCTGGGATCCAGCATGAGACCCAGGGCGGAAATCATCAGGTTCCAATCCCGATAGTCAAAGTATGCACCGGTTGGCAAGGGAGCGCCGGCCATTGTCGGCGTGTTTCACCTTAATGAGTGCTTATAATTGTTACCCAACCCGTTCCCGTCTACCCGGCGGAGTACTTCGCTCCACCGACAGTTTCTGCTGCAGTCACCGTCGCCTCACAAGCTAAAAGCCCTGGGATCTTCCTGAAGTCCAGATTGCCTGGGGGCATTCTTTCCGATGAACTTTGTTTGCCACCAGCGGGTCCTAGATTAGACCTTACCAGCGATACCGGTAGATGGGAACCGCTTGATAATCAGGGTAATCGTTATTACCCAGGAGCAACAGGCAGGCCATGCGCAGACTCTCACCCATGGGGGGTAATCTCTGGGGGGTGAGCGGGTACTTTCTGGGTTAAAATGCCCCCATGCGCTACACCCTCGAAGATTTGAATTCCCAATTCTCTGCCCATTTGCTGGACGGTGCCGGTCTGTACCTGGAGGCGGGGCGGGTGGCTGTTCCCGATGTTCGTCAGGATGGCGGGCTTATCACCTCTCTGGTGGAGTTTCCGGGCCAACGGCCTTATCGGGTCTATATCCGGGTCGAAAACGGAATGGGCAGGCCGGTGGGTATACGGGGTGAATGCAGTGCCTGTGGGAGGGGGAACTGCGAGCATGTGGCGGCAGTGCTGTTGCGGGCGATCGAGGGCGAGGAAGGGCTGGTTGGAGAGGATCTGGAACTGGTGCTTCAGGGGGTTCTGCCCCAGGTGTCGGCACGCAATCACTATCCTCCCGGTGTCGATCAGCGACTGCTTTACATGTTGCACCCCGATGAACAACAGGCTGTGGGATTACCGGTCAGTACAGGGAGTGCCAGGCTGCTTTCATCGGGCCGCTTGGAAGGTGTGCGGGACTACGAGCCAGCCTGGGCCATGCGGGGACGCCCCCCCCGGTTCCTGCTCGATACGGATATTCAGATTCTTTCCGAGTTGAGTAATCTGGCACCGGGTGCTTCGGGGAGAAGGTCTTTAAAGGGTGGTGTGGGTGAGCAGCTTTTTACTCGTATGCTGCAAAGCGGTCGCTGTTATCTCGGGCAGGCGGAGACGCTGCTGGGGCCGGGGGCGAAAAGGCAGGGCGGCCTGAAGTGGCGTATCGACTCTCAGGGAATTCAGCATCCCCGCTTTACGGTGGATTTACCGGTGGATTTGATTTTTCAGCTGGAGGGCCTCTGGTATGTTGATTCGGGCACGGGAGAGTGCGGTAGACTGGAAGCATCATTGCCCGATGAACTGAGTACGGAGTTGATCGAATTGACAGCGGGCATCGAGCCGGAACAGGTACTGGCATTCAACGGGATGGTGGATGAACGCTTTCCCTCTGCAGAGGTAAGCCGGCCGGTAGGGATTCCGGTGGTGGAGCAGGAGCCGGTCAAGCCGGTTGCCTGTCTGCATTTTACTTCCCGGGTTTCCAGTTCCCCCGATGAAATGGAATACCAGGAGCTACTGTCCCTCAGCTTCGACTATGGCGGGGTGTGCTTCAGGGATGGTCGAACCAGGCAGCGGTTTGACGGCAACCGGGTGCTTCGGGTGCAGCGTAGACACGGGTTTGAAAAGGCGTGTGTGGCACGGCTGCTCTCATCAGGATTCAGGCGTGAGCCGGAAGTGAACCGGGACTCATCCGGTGATTGTTTTCTGTTCCATGGGAAAGTCGATACCTGGTTTGAATTTCAATTGGGGCTCCTGGTGCAGTTACGCCAGGAGGGCTGGCAGGTTGAGTTTGACTCGGTTTTCCCCCATCGCCTGATGCAGGTGGACAGCTGGCACGGCCGACTCCAACCCCAGGGCAAGCACGACTGGTTCAGTCTCAGTCTCGGTATCGAAGTGGCCGGGAAATACGTCAATTTGTTGCCGGCACTGGTGACCTGGTTACGGGGTGGGAGCCAGGCATATCAACGTGTGGGCGGGGCGGGCGGATCCCTGATCGTGCCCCTGGAAGAAGGGGGCAGTGTGCCAATACCCTTCAGTCGTGTTCAACACATTCTGGATACCCTGTTCGAACTGGCCCAGCGGGGGGTGCTGGATGGAGAAGGCCATCTGCCTTTAAGCAGGACTCAGCTTGCTCGCCTGGCGGAACTGGCAGAAGAAGATGACGGGGCTCCTGTTTCCTGGAGTGGCGAAGAGGATCCGCTGATCTGGGCGGAACGCCTGCGAGGTGTAGACCAGGTGCCGAACGTACCGGTACCCGAGGGGCTGAAAGCGAACCTGCGGGACTATCAGCAGCAGGGGTTGGATTGGCTGCAGTTCCTCCGTGAATACCGTCTCGCGGGTGTGCTGGCCGACGACATGGGATTGGGAAAGACGGTGCAGGCGTTGGCACATCTGCTGCTGGAACGTGAACAGGGACGTATGGACCTGCCGAGCCTGGTGGTGGCTCCCACCAGTCTCATGGTCAACTGGCGGAGGGAGGCCAGGCAGTTTGCACCGGAATTACGGGTCTTGTTGCTACATGGACCGGAACGCCACAAGCGTTTTCGGGAGATTCCGGAATACGATCTGGTACTCACCAGCTATCCCTTGCTGGCACGGGATATCGATCGGTGGGTGGAGCAGCAGTTTCATCTGCTGATACTCGATGAGGCCCAGTTTATCAAGAACACGAAAACCCGGACCAGCCGGTCGGTTCGGGAAATCAATGCGCGGCATCGGGTATGCCTCACAGGCACTCCGATGGAAAACCATCTGGGTGAGCTCTGGTCCCTGTTCGATTTTCTGATGCCTGGCCTGCTGGGCGGTGAAAAACAGTTCTACCGGACCATGCGCGAACCGATCGAGAAACAGGGTGACGAGGTTGTGGCGGAGCGGCTGGCGAAGCGGGTCAGGCCGTTTCTCCTGCGGCGCACCAAGCAGGAGGTGGCCCAGGAACTCCCTCCCCGGACCGATATGATTCGCGGTGTTGCGCTGGCGGGTGAACAGCGTGAACTTTATGAAAGTGTGCGTCTGGCCATGCACGAGCAGGTACGGGATGCAATTGCGGAGTCCGGTCTGGGGCGCAGTCACATCATGGTACTGGATGCGCTCTTGAAACTGCGTCAGGTCTGTTGTGACCCACGGTTGGTAAAACTGGAAGAAGCGCGGCAGGTCAACGGCTCAGCCAAGCTGGAGCTGTTGATGGATATGTTGCCGGAGATGATCGAAGAGGGTAGACGGGTGTTGCTCTTTTCTCAGTTCACCAGCATGCTCGAGCTGATCGGGACTGAGGTGGCAGCCGCCGGAATCGATTACGTGAAATTAACGGGGCGGACTCGAAATCGGGCCATACCCGTGGATCGGTTTCAGAACGGGGAGGTGCCGCTGTTTCTTATCAGCTTGAAAGCGGGGGGTACGGGGTTGAACCTGACCGCCGCCGATACGGTGATCCACTATGACCCCTGGTGGAATCCGGCGGTGGAACGACAGGCCGCCGATCGCGCCCACCGCATCGGTCAGAAGAACCCGGTATTTGTTTACAAACTCATCTGCGAGGGTACAGTGGAGGAGAAGATTCAGATGATGCAGGTCTACAAGCAGGCCCTGGCCGACAGCCTGTTCAGTCAAAGAGAAGGTTCCGGACCGCGCTGGTCGGAAGAGGACCTGGATTCGTTGTTCGAGCCGCTGGAATGAACGCCGGAGAGGAGGAACGAGACATCAGGCAGGCACTCGACCGGTTACTGCTGGAGCAGGGCCTGTATTCACCCCTGGAGTTTCTGCTGGCGGAGGGACGATTGCTGTATACCGACTACGAAGCCTGGCGAGGGGGGGAGGGAGACTATCTTGATGAGCAACTCTTCGGCGACTCCCGGCAGTGTGGCGGGCTGCTGGAGCAGGCGGCAACCTATGCGGCGGAGTTGAAGCTGGTATCCGAACCTTTGACCTACACACGCTGGGGAGGGGGTGAAGGTGACCGTCTTCGTTTCAGCCGGGATATTCGATTGGATCGGCTGTTTCACACTCGATATTGCCGGCCGGCCGAGCAACCCCAGCTTGATCTATTTATGGATGCCACCGGTGTCTCCCTGGCCAATGGTGTATGCGGATCTTTGAAAGAACGAAACTACCCCGAAGCCCGGCGGCTCCTGCAGCGCCTGTTCGATACCGATCCCGGGCATCGTCAACTCGGCAGCCTGGAACTGTTGATCGAAGCGGCAGAGGGGCTGAGTCTGCCGGTAGAAGAGGTGTCGTCGGAATTGAACTATCTGGAGCAGGAACTCGCCCCCCTGGCGGGAGATGTGCTCGAATCCGGCAGCAGAGACTATCTGGTGCCCTTCTGGCAGCGATTGTTCGATGTAATGGCGAAAGCACCTTTCGATAGTAATCAGCCAGGATTGCATGCCAGTTATGCAGCGCTCAAGCTGGAAGCCTGGGAGCTGGTAAAGCGGAGTATCGAGAAGGAGAGGGACTGGGATCGTCACTGCACACTGCTGCGCCGGTATGCCCGGGCCTGCGGTCGTCTGCGGCAATACGAAGCAGCAGCGGGTTGCTGGTTTCTGCTCTGCTGGCAGTTTCCGGATCAGGCCGATACCCTCGGGACGGAAGCCGAGTCCATCTGGCGTCATCGCTGGCAGCGTTTCCTGGGCCTGGAGCCGGAGCTGGACAACCGGGATTTTCCTGCCTGGTCTCTGCTGGAACAGCCCGGTCTCGTGCCCCAGCTGCGGGCCTCGCGGATTGATAGCTGTAAGGCGATGCCCCCGGCTTATCTGGCGACGGCCGAACTGGTAAAAGCCGGTACCGCGGCAGTTCCTGCCACTGAACTGATCGAGGAACGGCGGCGGCTGAAGGAACTGAATCCCGAATTGTTCGTCCACTATCTCGATCGTTACGGACGGGGTTAGATGGGTCTGGAC
>JAAELC010000323.1 GCA_024227135.1 Gammaproteobacteria bacterium | reverse complement strand
GCCAGGATACGCAAGCAGCCAATGTTGTTCAAACCTGTCCCTGAGTCCATCACCCCGAGAGTAATCGGGATGAACCGCAGACCGGATGTTGAGTAATGGCTGACATCTTAAACTTCCCTGACTATAACGTAGTGCCTATCAGTCCAGCGGAAGAAGAAATACTGCTGCACAACACGGGTATGACGGTAGACCAGTGGAACGCGATGAGCGCGGAGGGTGGTGAGTGTCCTGACGCTGTACGGTTTGTGCCGACCTGGGATGAGTGATTCAAAAGGACAACACGTGTTAACCTGAAAGTTAACCTACCCCTGCTTTTCTCTCCCTGTTTGCCTGTAACTTATTGATTTAATGGTAGGCGCGAGTGGATTCGAACCACCGACCCCCACCATGTCAAGGTGGTGCTCTAACCAACTGAGCTACGCGCCTGAAAAATCAGAGCGCGAAGTTAACACATAAGGTAAGCGGCATTCAATGCTTATTGGCAATAACTGACCAGCTCCTCCT
>JAAELC010000322.1 GCA_024227135.1 Gammaproteobacteria bacterium | reverse complement strand
GGCAATACTAAAGATGTCCTTCCCGTGCGTATAATCGTCCATTTGTTGAGAATGGGCCGCAGCATTGGCAAGAAGGTCTCGGCCTTGGGCAATGATGGAGTTGGACGTACCGTCCTCATCGAATGCCATGATTAGATGGCCTTCTTCCTTTTGGTTCTGTGACAGAAGAAGTTCGAAGTATGGAAAGTGAGAAGAAGCCCATTACATACCCAAAATTTTTTAAAAATTTCGTCCATCATACTCATACCACTGGAACCATCATACGACTTATCAACATTATCTTCTTCGATAAGCTCCCGGTTCATCAGTATCTCTGGATCAATGAGAGTTGTCCGAGCCCCTTGGTTAGTCCTCATAACTCTCATGTCGTGGTCCGGAGCGAAGAACGGCGGCAGGTCGAAAAGGTCACCGAAATGTTCGTAAATTTTCGCGCTCGCCATTAAAAGATCACCTGGAAGGAAACAACCATATCTTGCGTAGGTGTTGGCAACGCGGATATCGGGTACACAACAGGATTCTCCTGGAATGCCGTCCCAGCCAGCACAGCGTAGCTCGCGCAAAATTAGCGGGATCTTGATACGCCATGCTCGATTACCGAAGCCGGTTCCAATGATAGAACGCAAGCGTCGTACCGTCTCGCCTGGGTCACCTTGCCCCCCGTGCAATCGCTGTACGGTTTCTTCAATGAAATCGAATTCACGCCCGATAGTCATAAAGCTCGCAACACAATCTTGGCGTGCACTGGCATTTCTCGCTCGTGGGATCTGAGCAGCAGCGCCACCACGCTTAACTAGGTATTCGAAGTCCTCAGCAATACGGTTGGGATTACCGTTTGCCCAGTATGTGGGCTCAAGATAATCCCCATCCTCCATGCTCATAGCCATGAGTAAGCGCACAGGACCTTCCCATCTTCCAGACCTAGACCATGCAGAGGCAAGGCAGTAAAGCCCAAATCGATAGCGAGATTGATCAAGATCCCAAGATACAGGCTGGCCATCGTAAGTCGCGCCATGGAAGGAGGAAACCCACCCAATGTAGGAACCGTCAGCTCGCACAAGGTTCGGATAATTATCCCTGAATTGGCCAATCAACTGTTGTCTGTCTTCTTCGTACAATGCCCGCTCCCCCTTATATCGTTCTCAAGCTGTTGCGAAACGAAATGCTTACACCTCAGGGACTTCGGTAAACCCAACCAAATCTGAACCTTTCGTGCCCTTGCATACGGCCCAACCGGCGTCAAACCAGCTGAAATCATTGTCTTGGTCGGATGGGAATACAGCAACCTACTTTACTTAAGTCAAGTTAACTCTACTTAAGTAATTTTCTGATCTTCTACCTGTACCTCAATGGCAGGGATCAGAATTTTCTTCAGAATCTTCTGCTGACTGGTG
Source organism: Gammaproteobacteria bacterium (assembly GCA_024227135.1). Classification (GTDB taxonomy): domain Bacteria; phylum Pseudomonadota; class Gammaproteobacteria; order Chromatiales; family Chromatiaceae; genus JAHEHQ01. The sequence goes on along the minus strand of JAAELC010000322.1, from coordinate 2,795 downwards.
TCCGCCTGCTTGGCCAAGTACCGCAACATCTCCAGCTGATAGTCGTTCAGGCGCACGGATACGTTGTGCCGGGGAATATCCTCCGGGTCATGCTTCTCCCATGAAGGTGGCTCCTGCTTGGTCCGGTGGTTCTTGGCACCGCTGGCAAACTCTCTCAAGGCCTCCTGATCCACCTTGGGATCATCATCTTTGGGTAAGCTGAATTTGCTCATGCGTGTACCTCCAACTGGTATATCTCTTTCGCCAGGGCCTCAACCTCTCCGATGGCCTTCTCGTTGTTCATTTCAATGACCCCCCTGCCCTCAACCATGGCGTCCCGGTAAACCTTCCGCTCCCGGATCACCACGCCGGATATATCGAACTCCGGCAATTCGGACAGCAGCTCCGAGGCATCCTGGTCCTCATGTACCGCGGGATTCGTCGGCCCCATCGAAATCACCAACCTGGACTTGAGGGCATGGTTCAGACCGCGGGCCAGCTTCACCAGCTCGTTCATGTGGACGCTGGTCTCCAGGTCCGGCTGACTGGCCTTGAGCGGCACGTAAAGCACGTGAGCAGCCACCAGCGCCGTTCGCAGCTCCTCCGAGTCCCGGCCTCCGGCATCGACGATAACCTCCTCATAACGGCCGGAGAGGTCCTTCACCGTGTCGAATACGTTGCCGTATTTCTCGGTGGAGTGGACGGTCGGCAGTCCCATCACCGCATTACGCCGCTCGACAAAGTGGCTCGATGTCCGCTGACGGTCGGTGTCCACCAGAATCACATCCTTTCCCTGCTTCGCCAGCCAGACCGCCAGGTTGGTCGCCACCGTGCTTTTGCCGGTACCGCCCTTCTCTCCCCCCAGTAACAGGATCATGCTCTATCTCTCTGTAGCAACTTAAGTCAAGTTGACTTAATATTACTTAAAACAAGTAAAGTCAAGTTAAGTAATATCTGTGTGGATAATATTTTATCCGTACCTACAGAGTATTTCAGGAACCTAACGCCTTGGTGCCTGATAACACGAACTTTACTTACGTTAACTTAATGCTACTTTACTTGACTTAAGTTATCCTGTTTTAAGTCCACTTTACCTTACTTAGGTTAAGTCACGTGACCAAAACTACCGTTTCCGCAAAGAGACTATGAAAAGATTGGAATGGGGTGGTGGTATCTCCCTGTTATATAGCTTTTTTTTTGTCAGAGACCCCAGTCTTTGCAAAAATAGGTTTCAAGACTGATAGCCTGAAATAGTAATTTCAGTAAATAGCATTTTGGCCAGATTTGGCGCCCTGCGCGCAACAGGTTTTAAAAAGCCGCATGGAGGAAAAAGCGGATTTTCAATGCTGGAGGAATTCCTGAAATGATGGACCACGAGAAATTTCTGATACTCGCCTACGAGGAAACGGCCTGGAACGGCGGCACCTCGATCCCCGACTGCCCCCTATCGGAACACATTACTGTCGCCCTGGCGGTAAAGCGATATGATCTGCTACCCAATGATTGGGCAGATCCCCTGGATGCCTATCACCGGAGATTGGACAGCCGCCAGCGGGCCATTGTGGACAGGTACCGGGGCTGGTAGTTTGGCGGAGCAGAATAACTTGACTTAACTTAGGTAAAGTTAAGTCACTAATAATCAGGGCCGGGCAGAGCAGGGACGACAGTTGAAAACGAACTACATTGTGATCGAAAACGAGAATGTCAGCTATAAGCCGCCAATCAGCTTATCCTGACCAAAGCTTCAAATTCCAGGCCGACAGGGCAGTCGGTCGATATAACTTAACTCGACTTAAGTAAAGTTAAGTCGCTTTTCTACAGAGGGAATACCGTGGAAAACGAGAAAGATATCTGGCAGGCCCGCAAGGACTTCATGGCCCACCTACGCTACACCAAGGGCTACTCGAAGGGGACCTGCTACGGCTACAACTCCGATCTCGGCATCTGGGGTCGATGGCTGGAAGAGGCCCACCACGACTGGAGCCGCTGCTCCCACGTCGAGGTGGAGCAGTTCGTCTCCTGGCAGATGCGTGAGCGGGGTGTCAAACCCCACATCGTCGCCCGCCGGTCCAGTTGCCTGGCATCTTTCTACAAATGGGCCATGAAGAACGGCTTGGTGGACACCGACCCGGTCTACCTGGCCGACAAGCCCAAGCGGCCCCAAAGGATTCCCGTCTGGCTGGAGAAAGATGAACAAGCACGCCTCCAGGAGGCCGCTCGGAATATCGACGACCTTCCCGAGAACATTTTCGGCAAAACCCGCGACCACATCCTCGATGTCCGGCGCCGCTACGATTTCCTGTTCGGTCTGATCCAGAACTCGGGCCTACGAATCTCCGAGGCCTTGGCGGTGAAGGTCCGTGACGTACGCCAAGTCAGTGGCGTGGCCAAGTCAGTCCGAGTGATCGGCAAGGGCGACAAGGAGCGCCTGATTCCGCTGCCGGAGGCCTTCGGCCAGGTTTTTGCGGTTTGGATCAACGGCAGGGGAGGGGAGGAGTTCGTCTTTGCCAAAAAGCCAGGGGGTAAACCACCCGGAGCGCCGGCAGTGCGGGCCTACCTCAGAAGGTTGGTGGATAAGGCCGGAATCGACAAGCCGATCTCACCCCACAAGCTGAGACACACCTACGCAACCAGGCTCCTTGAGGCCGGAGCCGAGTTGGTGGACATCCAGGCACTGCTGGGGCATGTGAATCTGGCGACAACGCAGATTTACACCCATGTGAGTGAGGATCGGATGGCTAACGTGGTGGCGAAGCTGTAGGCACATGCCATGTGGTACTGGATCAACCCCCACAACCACCGTTACTACCAGGCTG
>JAAELC010000321.1 GCA_024227135.1 Gammaproteobacteria bacterium | reverse complement strand
GGTGCCGACTTCCAGAAACTCCTTGGTCAGCAGCGGTATTGGTGCCACAAAAAGAATATCTGCAGCCACATTTCCAGTTATGGGGGAACCGTCAACGGTGCCGTTGATCGCCCCTGTCGTGTTGGTGTAAACACCAGCTGCAGAGGTGGCTGGTACAGACAGGTTGGCCAGTATGATGCATTTAGCCTGTGGCGCCACGGTTCCACCGTTGAGGTCGATGGTGGTGGTGCCAACACCATTGACGGTTCCACCGCAACTGTTAGAGGTCAGGGAAGAGAAGGTGAGACCCGTAAGGGCAGCCCCAAGGTCATCGGTGAAGCCTACGTCGGTGGCGCTGAAATTTCGATCAAAGTTTTCGATGGTAAATTCCAGTGCGACTGTTCCGCCCGGCGGCACCGGATCGTCAGTAAAGGATTTGCTCAAAGCCAAGCCGGAGTTAGCCACGAGGGTGGCGTTGGCCTTGCCGCTGGTAACAGAATCAGCCAGCAGTTCTCCGGAGAAGTTATCGAGATTTCCAGCACTGGTGGCCGTTACATCGACTGTTACGGTACAGAATGATCCTGCAGAAACGGCTGGAAAGTCAGGTATCCCGTTGGCATCGAGGATGATGACGCTTGTTCCGGGAACGGCCGTAAATGTTGGAGGGAAAGCAGTTGTTCCGCAGGTGGTGGAAGAATCAGCCAGATTGGCGATGACCATGCCGGTGGGCAGATTGTCGGTAAACTCCAGGTTCAGAACGGCCGATCCGTTGGCCGAGTTGTCGATGGTAAAGGTCAGGGTGCTGCTGCCGCCCATGGGGATCGAAGAGGGAGAAAAACTTTTTGAAAAGCCTGGGAGTGAAGTGTCAACGGTCAGGTCAACAGGAGACGATGTTGGTGGGTCTCCATCAAGGCCTGAGTAAGTCAGTGTAATTGCTGGGTTGGTATGCACACCAGAGGTGTTGCTGGTCACATCGACAACAACGGTACATGATTCGAATGCCCCCAACTTACCATCAGAAAACGTGATGGTACCTTCGCCGACAGGCGCACTGAGAATGGCAGACCCACCGCAATCTGTGGAGGCGTTTGCCGGATTTGCAATGGTGACTACTGAGGCCGGCAAAGTATCGGTAAAGTCCATCTCTTCCACCGGAGCTGCGTTTGGGTTTGTTATCGTAATTGTGATCGTGCTCACACTGCCGGGACCGATGGTATCAGGTGTGAATACTTTGGAGATTGTCTGTGCCAGTGTGCCATGGGT
>JAAELC010000320.1 GCA_024227135.1 Gammaproteobacteria bacterium | reverse complement strand
GGTCGTGCCGTGCCCTGCATAAAGGGGAGACGAGGCCACCAAAGGTTCTTACAGTTTTTGCATTGAAGCCGATGCATGGTCAATTCAAGAATAGCTTGTTTTCTTCCGATCGGCGGCATACGCAGCCATCGAGTCTTTGGCCCCCTGAATATGTTGTGCCGTTGACCACACTTCGGACAACAGACATGGTGATCCATTGTTTCGACACGGAAAACAATAGCATTGCCGAGGTAGCAGAAAATCGATGAACGTTACGGAAAAGCTATGCCTGACTCACTCCACATTGCGTTGTTCATATTTAGTATCGAGCACAAACTCATCGGCATACTACACTCGCACCAACACCAGGCTCACATTGTCAGGGCCTCCCCGCACCAACACTTCGGACAAGATAATCTCTGCCAGAGGCTCCAGCCCTTTGGACTCAAAATCACCAACAAGTAATTCCAGCACACCATTTTCAATCACGTTGTGAACACCGTCCGTACAGAGAATAAAAATGTCACCAGCCTTCGAATCAATGCTTTGCACATCCGGCTGATGGGCCTGTTGCACCCCTAAAGCTCGAGAAAGCGTCTGAGCAAAAGGGCTTTCCCCGCCTTCCTCATCGGTAAGGCGTCCCATTTCAACCAAATCCCGGAACATGTTGTGGTCCGTCGTCATCTGGTGCAGTTTTCCGTTCGAATAGCGATACAACCGACTGTCCCCTACATGTGCTACTCTGACATTTTCTTCCTGCACCAGGACCACTGCCACGGTTGTTCCCACCGTCAGACCCGGAGCCTTTTCGGCGACAAATTGACGGATGGACTTATGAGCTCGTTCCACCGCGTTGGTCAAGGCAGCATCGGCCTCTTCCCCGGAAACCCTTTCCCTTCCGACAAGATAATCAGCCATATAAGCCTCAATCTGCTCCATTGCAAGCGTGCTCGCTTGCAAGCCGCAGGAATGCCCACCCATGCCATCCGCTACCACGAATAATCCGAGGTCAGGCCGAACCAGGACTGAATCCTCGTTTTGAAAACGTTTCAGACCAGGGTGGGTCAACACGGCAAACTCCCGTACCGAAAGGGGCCGGAGCTTCCCGCTGCCCCTTCCCGCCAGCCGGGAAAGCTTTTCTTTCCATTTGCTCGCCAACGTCTCTTTCGTCCCCATGTTCCAACCAGCTCCTTGACCTGTTGTTCCCGCCCACATTTTTCTCGGCATACCAGAAAAAGCCACCCTGCCAAATTGCACATCCCCGCCCTTTTTAACAAGATTTCACAATCCTTTCCACCCCAACGGACCAGCCCAAATGAACTTGAGCAGCCCCTGCTGGTTGCTCCAAAGAAAAAACAGCACCAAATATTTTGCTCACCCCGTGAAAACCTCTGACAGTATGCTCATGATCAATGTGTCATGGTACCTGCCGCCTGAGAAAACAGACTCCCGCAACACGCCTTCCTCCTTAAAACCACATTGGGTATAGCAACGCACGGCCCGCCTGTTGAAAGCGAACACCGTCAGCCAAACCCGATGAAGATTGAGTTCATGAAAGGCATAGTCGAGCATGAGGCGCGTAGTTTCACTCCCCAATCCTTGCCCTCGAATGTTTTGCGGCCCCAGAAAGACACCGTATTCAGCCGAACGATTCAGTAAATCCAAGCGTCGCAGGTAGGCGAATCCGATATACTGCCCCTTGGCTATCACGGCCAATTCGACCAACCCGACAGCCGGAGATGAATTCATGGCCGCCAGGATGTCGGATTCCACAGACTTGTACGTCACTGCAGGCAAAGCATGACCAAGATACAACCGACAGGATTCGGAATCCTGAAACCAGGCGTGGCGATCAGGAGCCTGCTCCAGAGAAGCATGGACCAATTGTACATTCTGACCTTGAATCATCCCCCCCCCTTTGCGCATTCCCATTGATTTCAGCCAATCAACGATCGACGGCTTGCCTCAGGTCGATAAGATTGTCCACTCCCCAGCTTTGCTGAACAGCTCTATTTCGGTGCTCCTGGCCCTGTTGTTTTTGCGATCTGACGGCCAACCCACCATCAACGTCCGCATGAACATCGCATCCAATAGATCCGGAGAGGACACCCTCAGGATTATATATTTCCCGCTCCGACATGGGAGCAATATGTTCTTCTACTTCAATCTCACAGACCTCATTTTCAACACGATTGAGTTCCAGGCCTGCAAAACAGATAGTACCAGGCATGCCCTGCGGATCGAATTCCGTATAAATGTCCATTTGCACGCCAAGAGGCTTGTGCTCGATACTGGCAGCCACACTTACGGGATCCTCAAATCGGTAGACCGCCTGGGCCGAGGCCCAATTGGAAGAAAAAAGCGTCATAAACCGTGCCAATTCTCTGTGCAGACCAGTGAGCACGAGGCCCACGGGGAGACTCTCTTGCCAAGTCAAGCCGGGCCTATAAGCAGGTGGCAGGCGTGGCAAGGCCAAAAAAAGAACCCGCAACCAGGGATCGTCACCCTCAACGCTTATGGCAAGAAATCCATGCCCTGAACGGCTGTAAAACATCTTCCCGCGCTCGGAGACCAGGGCCATGGTCCCATTCTCGGTCATTTCCACGCGAAACCGGACCTGTCCATGATCCAAACCACACTTCCGCACTTGAAATACCAACGTTTCTCCCAGCAACAGATTCATGACTCGGGCCATCCCTCCATCGGGAAAGACCGATTCAACCAGACTGCCCTGGACAGGTACATCACTTGATTTGAGGGTACCGTCCTGGACCATACAGTTGAAACCAAACGGGATCGACGCTGCTCCGGGAATAGCCGTAGCTTGGACCTGCACATGGATATGCGGCTCTGGCGAGTATCCTGACGCCCCGCAAAGACCGAGGAGGGAGCCGGGCTCCACCCGCTCGCCCACGGCGGCCCGGATAGACCGGCAGGCAAAATGGGAGAGTTCCACAAAAAAACCTTCGTCGTTCTGGATAATAACCAGATTGCCCCACTTGGACAGCTCGTCCACGGTCCCAGGTGTATTATCCGGCAACTCCTCCACAACGTGAACCACCGTACCTCTTGTTGGGGAAAGCACGGGCTTGCCATAGGCATAGTAATCACTGAGTTCGGTCCCGGCCCCTTTGTGGGTACTCTCGCTTGAATCGGTGACGACAAAATCAAAGGCCCAGCGCCATGGTCCTTTATGCGTCCATTTACCGTCCACGCCTTGCCAGACAGTCCACTTCCCGGCAAATGGCGGAAATACTGCAATCGCAGGTCCAGGGAAACGCTGAAAATTTGCGTGATAGAACTCCAAGGTCTCCTCAGGGGTTCGCCCCTGATGCGTAGGCACAGGGAACTTGCCCAACAGCCTCAGCACATAGAACGCCGACAGCGTCACCAGACAAAAGGGGAGCGTAAAGGCCGGTGAACCGACCAGTCCCAAAAAACGGGTGATGCCCTCTGTGACCACCGCAGTGCATGCCGCAGCAATGGTGGCTGCCCCAAAAACCCGTCCGCCAGGGATCAACAATATGCCCCCCAGTGCCATGGCTGTAAGGATACTATTAAAAAGCCCCGGTGCCGCCAGACTTGCTTCCAGGTGGCCCACCAAAAACGTCTGGACAACCAGACCTGCGGCAAAGCCCAGCACTGACAACAAAAACAGTATTCGCGAGGTGACCAGCAATAAGGCACAGACAACCATGCCCACAACCACGTCAGGAGCAAATAAGATCCAGCCCAAAGTCAGCAGGTAGGTCTCGAGCAGCCATGGAAGCGACAAGAGCGGGAAAGTGCCGATCGGGCTGGCACTCGCTGGCAAACCGAAAGAACCCATTGCCATGCACCCCAGCACAGCAACCAGCGAAAACGGTATACTCAAGGCAGGCAAGCCAACCAGGGTCTCCCCAAGATGAAAAAGTAGAGAGGTACATACAAACACCATGGCTCCACAGGCTCCGGCAAGGATGACTGTTTCAAAGTTAAGGCCATATACATGGCCAAGAGCCAATCCGCACAGCATGGGATTGAACACATGGGCCGGCGACGTATGTATGATCGATGTCATACCTGCTAGTCGTCCGATGCATTGTGCAGCAGCCAAGCACGCCAGACCGAGCACGAAAGTCCCCGGTTCAATGAGCAGCGCCGCCATGATACCCAACCCAACGAGATGGCTGGAGGAGAACATGATTCCAGCCACGCCAGCGGAGTAGTCGGCAACCAAGGAGACAATGAGGAAAAGCCTCTTTGCGTAAAGCTTATTGGTGATGTGCATGCGCCGACTCTTTTTCGTTGACTCTGGTGACACTATTGGCCGCATTGCTGCCATTGGGCACATTGTTCCTATTAAACCGAACCGGAAGATTCTCACGAGCAGTGACGTCAGCCAGGGTCTCGACATTCTGGATAAGGTCCACTCCACCATCTTGGGAAATCATGACCACAGCAGGCCGGAGGTGAATGAATTGTTGGGATT
>JAAELC010000319.1 GCA_024227135.1 Gammaproteobacteria bacterium | reverse complement strand
TCGTAGTCAGATCCGTACCGGCTTCGGGCCTGAAAACATCACCCGGCTGCGGCGATTTGCTATCGGGCTGCTCAAAAGCAAGAAGAGCAATGAGACAATTCCAGAAATGATGAAGAAACCGCTGCTTAATACACGGGCAGTCTTTGACTATCTGAAAATGACTCAGAACTCCAACCCACTATCAATGGGTTAGGCGTTAGCGTAGATTTGCCGTGGATACGGTGGGCTTGGATGAAGAAAAGATCCGAGCATACGTAAAGTATCAAGAGAAGCGGGAGCGCGAAGCTGAGCAAAAGGACTTAGATTTCTAACTGAGTGTAGCATTTACTTGGGGACAGCCCGCCTTGCCTCCTTAGGGGGCAAGGCAATCTCATCCCCTTTTAGGGGTAAACCCAATACCGCCCCCTCTGGGGGTGGATTGTTTATTCAGACCCCGGGCGGCGGAGGTTATGGAATCCCTGCTGTTCAGGCCCCGACAGCGCATTTCGTTATCGTGATCTATAGCTTCGTGTACAGATTACGAAAATCGGCAATACGGCAGAATTCCTGGGGATGAATTTAACTTGACAGCTGGGAATCCGGGGTGCTGAATACTCGCAGAGTTAAGCTCTCTTTAAGGCATGCGGGGACGAACAATAATGAAAAAACAATCGATCATAGTTTTTTTTACACTTTTTGTGGCCGCCATCACGGCAACGACGACCATTGGTGGTCCGCCCAGGCACCCCTCGGGAAAGGATTCGGTAAAGATTTATCGAGACAACTACGGTGTTCCTCACGTCTACGGCTCAACACCCAGATCACTGTTCTACGGGGTCGGTTACGCCCAGGCCCAGGATCGCCTCTGGCAGGCTGAAATTCATCGCCGCCTGGCAACGGGCACCCTGGCAGAGTTTTTCGGTCCGGATTCCCTGGAGGGAGATGTGTTCGCCCGAACAATGTTTGGCCCCGCCGAACGTCGGGTTGCACAGCTCGAGACCGTTACACCAAGGGGCCGAACCATCCTTCAGGCCTTTGCCGACGGCATGAACGCATGGATCCAGGAAGCGACTGACAGTGGGCAACTACCCGTCGAGTACGGTGCACTGGGACTGAGCGTGCGACCCTGGACAGTGGATGACTCAGTGGCGACCTTCATGTTGCTAGCCAGCCAGTTTGGCTGGTTCGGCAGTGAAGAGCTAGAAAATGGGGCTCATCTACAGGAGTTGGTTGCAATCCACGGACCAGTTGATGGATACGCGATCTTTGCTGACACCCACTGGCTTGACGATCCCGATGCCCCCACCACTATCCCCGACGAGGGCGGTAGAAAGCCTCTCCACCACGGAAAGAAACCCTATGCCAAGTTGCCTAAAGCCGTCCCCAAGGCGCCATCAGACTTCGATCGGGTCCTGCGTGGCTGGAAAAAGAACCTGCGCAAGGCTGGCATCGGCGAAGGTCCCGCCTCGAACGCCGTGGTGCTGGCCCCTAAGCTCACTACCAAGAAGCATGCTCTTCTGCTCGGTGGCCCGCAGATGGGATACTCGGCCCCCCAGATCAATCATGAAATAGGTATCCATGGCGCCGGGTTCAATATCACTGGCACCCAGATCGCGGGGGCGCCCGGTGTACAGATCGGCGTGAGCCGGGAATATGCCTGGACGTTGACCTCAGGAGTGTCGGATAACTCTGATATCTATCAGGAGACCGTCATAAACGGCCAGTATCTGTTCAACGGCGAATTGCTCGCCTTCGACTGCCGACGCGAGACCATCAATGTTCGTGGCGCGGGCAGCGTTGAGGTACCCGTCTGCGAGTCTGTGCATGGCCCGGTCATCTTCGAAGTGGATTTGCCGGAACCCGCACCATACGACTTGGCATACACCTTGAAAAATTCCACCAATGGCCTAGAGATGAGCAGCTGGGAGGCTTGGGCCAACCTTCCCCGGGCCCGATCCCTCCACGATTTCGGGAAAACCCTTTCAGCGATCGCGTACAACTTCAACGTGCTCTACGCGGACACCCGCAACAATATCGCCTACTGGCATATCGGTAAGATCCCGATCCGAGCCGATGGTGACGACCCCTGGCTGCCCCACGACGGCAGCGGTGGCTTCGAGTGGCAGGGCTACATCCCCTGGAAGGAGATGCCCCATACCCGCAACCCGGCCCAGGGCTGGCTGGCCTCATGGAACAATAAACCGGTAACCGGCTGGGAAAATTCAGTTGCGGATTTTGGGACATTCGGGCCGGTGCACCGGGTCAATACGCTCATCAATCTGCTTGAGGAGCTGACACCGCGCAGCGCCACCCTGGCCACGCTGGAAGAGATCAATCGTACTGCGGGAATGACGACAGATACCCCATCGGGTAGCGCCCGTACAGTGTTCGTATCCACCCTGCTGGACGACCTGATTGACCACATCGAACTAAACCCTGCCGCAGACCCGAAATACAATGAAATCGTAGAACTGCTCGAGAAATGGGACTGGCTGCAGATCGACGCCGACCAAGACGGCTTCTATGACCAGCCTGCGGTCGCGATCTTCAACACCTGGTGGCAAAAACTGGTCAACCGGGTGTTTGCCGACGACTTGGGCAGCACCGGACAACCCAATGTCGTCAGCAACCTGCTGGCCCGCCTGCTGGACGAAGATCCGGCAGTTCCGCTGCTCTACAATTATCTGGGTGGAGAAACCATCGAGCAGGCAGTAACCCAGACATTCATGGAAACCGTGGATCAATTAGAACCGGATAACTGGTTGCAGGAGGCCGCTTACATCAAGTGGTCACGAGTCGTTCCATTGCCTTTTGTCGATGAACTAGAGACGCCCTGGATGAACCGGGGAACGTACAACCAACTTGTTCATCTGGGCAAAGGCCGTAGACTGCATGGAAAAAACGTTGTGGCGCCCGGACAGAGCGGCGACCCGTTGAGTTCGCACTATGCCGACCAGCTAGAGCTATACGCCAGCTGGAACTACAAGCCCATGATCCTGAATCGCAAAGATCTCAAGGGCCACACCGAAGAGGTAATCCATCTGAAGGTGCCCTGACCTTAGTACCTGAAACGAAACGGGTCGACATCAACGTTGGCCCCTTTTTTAGGGTGATACACGACTGAGCAGAAGACTGGTCACATTGGCCAACACCAAAGCCAAGACACCCAGCCGCGCCTTTTGTGGTGCCGCCAAGGGTGATCAGGCTGCCATGAAAGGCTATTACCAGGCCTCCAACTGGATCGAGGTGGGACAGACCCCGGGGCCGAGGACGCCAGGAGAAAGCGCATCAACAAATCGAAACGGTGAAAACCATCTACCTCTATCCCCTCGAAAGCAACTTTCGCAACCGAATGGGGATCAAACGCCCGGTTCGGGAGGCACTGGAGGTGATCGAAGGGATCGATGGTGATCAGTGGGTACAAAATGAATTCGCTGGCGTGAGGTTAGGCAATGAGCGGCTAAGCAAGCGCTTGATCGAGAGTGTACGGGTACAGGCGAAAATGCCGGGAGAGGCCTTCAGCGGGGCCGCGCAAGGAAACGGGGCGCTGGTGAAGGGCTACTATCGCATGATCGATAAGCCGGACGATTCGGCCATTACCATGGACGCTTATCCTCGCACCGCACCGTGAACGCACCCTGCAACGGGTGATGGGTCAGCAGACGGTGCTGTGTATCCAGGATGGTACCGATCTGAATTACAGCAGCTTGGCACAATGCAAGGGATTAGGTGTCATCGGCACCAATCAGACCGGTGCCCAAAGCCGTGGATTACATCTGCACTCCACCCTGGCGGTCACGACGGCTGGGTTGCCATTGGGTCTACTGGGTGCCAAATGCGAAGCACTGGAAGGTAAGCAAGAAGAGGAGGAAGAGACACCTTCGAACAAAAAGCCCATCGAAGAGAGGAAGAACTTTTGCTGGATA
>JAAELC010000318.1 GCA_024227135.1 Gammaproteobacteria bacterium | reverse complement strand
TGATACAATTTTAAAAGTCATTCGCGCGCTAGGTCTCAAATTGCGTGCAGAAACTTCATTACCACCAAATCATATAGCCCAACAACAGCATTAAGAGGGACGGCAGGAACCGTGCCGAATCGGTACGTTATTGCTCCGTTCCAAGTTTCAAGGCGGTTCATCATTATTCTACGCGCCCTGCCGCTCCTTATGCAAACGTTGGTGCGCCAGGCGAAGCTTGGCGCTTCTTGGAGAGTGCCCTGCTCAACAGCAGGAAGTCTCTGTCGGGTAAAGCCTAGCCAGCAGCCGTACCGAGTGTTGCGCGACTCTCGGAGCCGCTTATGTGGTGAACAACAATCGTGAAGCGTACACAGGGAACATTGTAGGCCGCAGGGTGGACGTACCAGCCTTAAGCAATTCAGCCTCGTCAGAGTAAAATGCAGTTGGCGACGATTTTAACGTATCGGAAGCCAGAACAAAGGAAGCGTTAAGGCAAGATTCTGGAGGGACTGCCGGGGTCAGAGAGCGTGGCATGCAGTGAGAGAAGTGTCAGGAACCTGGGAGGCCCTTTTGTCTCCTCCTCGTGGAGGTAAGATGTATCAACCACAAGAAGAACATCTGATGGGTAAAAGGGAGTCAGATCATTCCATAGCACTCCGAGACGGTAGGGCCGTTCACATGGGGAAGGGGGTGACAGATGTGTGTAGTCCACAAAGGCAACTCGCGCCGGACAACGTAGG
>JAAELC010000317.1 GCA_024227135.1 Gammaproteobacteria bacterium | reverse complement strand
CGGTGCACTGCCGTGGGCAGGCTGAAACAGTGCATAGTCTTTTCCAATCTCCCCGCAGGGGAGGGAGCCATACCCATACCGCCGACCAGTCCTCCGCCAAGATCGGAGATGATGTCGGCATCACCTATCTTCCCCATGTCCTCATCACGCATCTCGCAGCCCGTGCGCTGATAGAGTCCGGCATCGATTTCAAAAGTCTCATAGGCCAGTTCGTATCCACCGAATCGCTTTTGCACGCGATCCAGCACTTCGAGACAGGCACTCATCACTTCCTGACCGATACCATCACCGGGAATCACGGCGATTCGGAAACTGGGTACATTCGACATAATTCAACCTCTGAAAATTTCATCTGCCATCGGGCCGAGAATCACTCCGATCACCAATGATGCGATGGGATACTTCATCTCGGTGAGAAAATAAGCGACGATACCGATGGGTACCATGAGATAGAGATTGAAGATGTTAAGCCCGAGGGCGTAACTGCCCAGCACACAAAGCACGCCTACCACGGGAAGGAAAACCGCCGTGGGAATCAGTAGCAGCTTGACCACCTGGCGTGCCAGGAAAATGCCATTGATCCACATCGCCAGAGACGCGAGGAAGAGGATGGCACAGACTTCGACAGAAAAGGTGGGTTTCTCCAGGCAGATCATTGGGCCGGGCGTGACCCCATGAAGCATCAGGGCACCAAGCAGCATCGCGGCAGGCGGGCTGCCTTGAATGCCCAATGTCAGGAGCGGAATCAATGCACCCCCGATACAGGCGTTGTTGGCGGTCTCGGTGGAGAGCACACCCGCTGGTTCTCCCTTGCCAAATCGCTCGGGGTGCTTGGAAGTGTTCTTGGCAGTTCCGTAGGAGACCCAGCCGGCGATATCTTCGCCCACACCAGACACGGAGCCGATGCCCACTCCGATCATGGCTGATCGTATAATGTGTTTGATGTTTCGAACGACGGTCCCGAATTCCGGAAGAATGCGACCAAAACTCTTTGGTCTGGTCATCTTCAGGCGATTTCGCAGCACCTTGATGATCTGTGGTATTCCGAAGGCACCTATCAGTACGGGAACGACCTCTATGCCACCGTCGAGTTCCGGCATGTCGAAGGTGAGGTGCGGATAAAACTGCAGTCTGTCACGCCCGATGCAGGCCAGCACCAGACCGAGAGGACCAGCGATCCAGCCTTTGTAAACCAGATCCGAACTGGTTAGCGTACCGCTGATGACGATACCGAAAATGGTCAGAAGAAATAATTCATAGGAAGTGAACTGGAGAGCCATCTCAGTGATCAGGGGGGCTGCCAGAACCAGTACGATCATGCCGAGGGTGGTACCGATAAAAGAGGCGGTCGTAGTGAGCCCGAGTGCCCGTCCCCCTTCACCTTTCTTTGTCAGGAGAAAGCCATCCATCGCTGTGGCGGCAGCCGCAGCGGTACCGGGAATGTTGATCAGAATAGCGGGATAGGAGCCGCCGTAAATGGCACCGACATACATTCCCAGCAGCGCGATCAACGCGGTATTCAGACTCATTCCATAGGTCAGAGTTGTCAGAAGCGCGACACCCAGCGTCGCGGTGAGGCCGGGTAGGGCGCCGAATATGATGCCCACAAAACTCGAACCCAGCAGCAGCTATATATTGGAGGGTCCGGAGAGCAATCCGACCATGGTTTGGAAAAAGGTGGCTAAATCCTGCATTCCGGTATCCCCGTCAGAATCTGGCTTTGAGCAGGTATCTCAGCTGCTCCATGGCGTCGATATAGAAACTTTCGCTGGGCAGGGGAACGAGCAGCCCAAACCGAAAGATCGGACATAACAGCAGCGGTACCAGGAGTGCCACCAGCAGGGTGGTTTGAAAGCGCCTGGTCTCTAGGTCGTGGTTACGGCAGAACCGGAGGGTGACGAAAATCAGGACAGCCAGTACAGCGGTTGTAAACAGATCGACTATGTTTTGTGTTACACCGTTACCGGCCAGCAGCACCACGATGTCGGTGACCAGGAAGACCAGGGTACTGATGATCAGGGGTTCATGTCTCTCCAGATAGAATGCGCTGATGAAGGCGAACAGAAACAAGGCGGTTGCGATAAGAAAGTCCACATGGGGAATGAATGCGTAGACGTAAGTCCTGATCAGCAGCACGATGGCAATGAACCTTTGATTGTATTCATTGAACCAGGGCGTGTGATGCTGATTGTCCCGGAGTACCCCGGGCCATCCGTGATAAGTGATGGCATTGGCCATCAGTATCAGTGAAGCAGCAACAGCAGGCCACCCACCAGCAGCGGGAACAAGGCGGGAGACACGTACCAGACGTTCTGAACCCCGCCATAGGAGTCGGAAATGGGGTAACCCGATGCTTCCCAGATGATCCCGATTGCCAGTAGTGACAGAAGGATTCCGGTTCTGAAATCCAGGCGTCTCAGATGGGCTTTTTCGCAGTCCATGACACTGCTCCTGTGGGGTGGTGAGGCCTGAGAAGCCGGCGCGAGGCGGTCGTATCTGCAACTGCTGGGAATAACCTCCTGCGCGCCGGTTTCAAGCCTCAGGGTTTGGGAATACCCAGGGTGGCGGGATCAACTTTTGCCGCTTTCAGCTCATGCAGCGTCCAGCCGAACAGGGATTCCAGATTGGCAAACTCTTTACAAGCGGCCTCTCCCGTTTTCCCGGAGAGAACATAGAAGTTTTTGCTTGCCCAATCTTTGACTACATCGCTGGCCAGTGCCTTACCGTATGTGTCACTCAGGCGGGCCTTGGAACAGTGGTCGTCCATGAGAATTTCAGGATGCAGCCCTGGTACCCGAAACTGAAAAGCCTGATCGACGAGGGGGTGATCGGGGAGCCCTATCAGGTATCTTTCTGGTTGAGACCGGGGGATGGACAGGGTCCCGAAGCCTACTTGAGTCGCCAGCCCTATTTCCAGCAGATGGAAAGGTTTCTGGTGCACGAGACTGCCATTCATCTCATCGATACCTTCAGGTATCTGTTCGGTGAAGTAACAGGGGTTTATTCGCAAATGGTCAAGTTGAATCCGGTGATTGCGGGAGAAGATTCCGGCGGTACCTTGCGGCTCAATGGTTCGGGCAAAATCCGGTTGCGTAAACATGGTGAGAACAACTGGGTTGAAGTAGATTACGACTGGCTGGATCGGGATTATGCCGGTGATTGTGTCTATTTGACTCAGAAGCATGTGGTTGACCATCTGCTGACAGGATCACCGGTCTTGAATACCGGCCGCGACTATTTGACGAACCTCTACATTGAAGAGGCGGAGTATCGGTCGTCGGATTCAGGACAAATAATCCTATTGACCTGAAGAACAGTCCGACAACATCAGCCATTATTAATCGAGCCTGCATGTCAGAAAATGCCACAGCCAATCCGAAACAAGAAGAACCATCGCCGAGAGCCGCTTTCCGAGCACGCATACCGGGAACTGAAAACCCGTAATTTCGAGAATGAGTTGATCATTGGAGAGCAGTACATGGAGCATGAGTTCGCGGACCTGCTCGAGATGAGTCGAACTCCGGTGCGTGAAGCGCTGATTCAGCTGTCCAGGGAGAGGCTGGTCGAGGTGAGGCCACGCCACGGTATGAGAATCAAACCGGTGTCATTGGAGGACATGGGAGAGATCTGCCAGGTACTCACCTCCCTGGAATCCACCGCCGCCACGCTGGCGGCTGGAAAAAAACTGTCAAAAAGGGAGACGGCACTGCTGCGTGAAGCGGTGGCGGAGATGGATAGTGCGCTAAAGCAAGAGGATATGGTGTCCTGGGCCGAGGCTGATGAGCGTTTTCACCGGGTGCTGGTGGAACTGAGCGGCAATAAGCGTCTGATAGAGTCGGTCCAGACATTTGTCGATCAGTCTCACCGGTTCCGCATGCTGACACTTCGTCTGCGCCCCAAGCCCCTGGATTCCAATCGTGACCACCAGGCGGTTCTGGAGGCGATTGAAAAAGACGATGTGAAAGCCGCACGAAACCAGCACCGGGAGCATCGGGAGCGGAGTGGACAGATGTTGATTTCTCTGGTCAAGGAGCATGGTTTGAGTCATGTATGAACCCAGGTATTCTCCAGGTTTTTCGATTGACAGGCCGGATGGAGCGTGCAGGAGGCGATGAGTGAATACAAAGATCGGGTTTATCGGTGCAGGTCTGATGGGCGAGGGAATGGCGGGGCATCTGCTCCGGGCCGGAAATGCCGTAAGCGTTCTGGCACATCGCAACCGGGAGCCCATTGAGCGGCTGCGAAGTCGTGGTGCCCACGAAGCGGCAGACCTGGAAGGGCTGGGGGGAACCTCCAAGGTGATTTTCCTTTGCCTTCCCGACTCGGACAGCGTGATCGATGTTATGCAACGACTCTCGACCAGTCTGAAGGAGGGTGCTAAGGTTATCGATACCACGACATCCCTGCCCGATACATCCACCCGGATTAGTGCCCGGCTGGTTGAACGTGGCGTGGATTTTGTCGATGCACCAATTACCGGCGGCCCTCCCGGTGCGGAGAGTGGCACGCTCACTTCGATGCTGGGTGGAACTTAGAAGGCCTGCGACCGGGCCTGGCCGCTGATTGGCTGCTACTCGAAGCACCTGGTTCGTTTTGGAGAGTCCGGAGCGGGCAACCGGACAAAACTGATTCTCACCCCCTGGGACCCTCGGAACAGGTTCGGCACTCCCGGGGTGCATGGGTATACCGCCGAATCGATGCCTGCAAGTGGTAGAAATGAGGGTCATCGAAAAGGGGGGGGCATGACCACACTCTGAACAGCCCAGGACGGGCTCACTCAGATTCCCCCAAAGCCAACCCGGAACGCTGTCCCGGATTGACGTTGGAAGCAGATACCCCGGGTTTAAGTTACTTGGCAGCAGGTGCCTGGGCAACCGGTGCCATGGGAGCGGCGGCTGGTGCAACCGGAGCTACAGGTGCATAGGGGTGGCCGTAAGGACCGTAACCGTAAGGGACCTGGTTGTAGCGGTTGTAGCCGTAGCCGTTGCCTCGTCCGTAAGCCTGGGTTCGGGCGTTGGCATTGACGTTCATGTTCATGTCGAACATCCCGTTGCCGAAACCTTCTCCAAAGAACTCATCGGCAAAGCTGTTAGCGGGTCCGCCCCACCATGCGGAAGCAGAGGCGGAAGCGGCGACGAGGGCGGTGGCGGCAGCGATTTTGATGATTTTGTTCATGATGCTATCTCCAGAAAGTTGTAAAAAGTGTTTTAAGCTGTGTTGCTATGTTGAGAAACAGTTTATTAGCAATTACTAAAATAGTAAAATATTATTTGTTTACTATTTATATAAGAAATACTTATGATCCGCTCCAGTTCTCTAGAACGGGAGGGTGCTTGCAGCACGGTCTGGGAGGAAGTGATAGACGCTTAAGTGATTGGCCCGGTTAGCACTTGGTGAAGGTGCTGACCCTGTCGTAACGGTGACCTTTTAAGAATCCAATCCACTGTGCTTGAGCCAGGTAAACCGGAAGGTGGCACCCTTGTCCTCGCTGGACTCCAGCGTGATTGAACCGCCGTACTCCTCCACTATTTTCTTCACCAGGGCCAGGCCGATCCCACTGCTGTTGGATACGTCCTTGGGGTCCAGTGTTTGAAACATCATGAACACTTTCTGGTGGTATTGGGGCGCAATTCCAGGACCATCATCGGCTACTGAAAACTCATAAAAGCTCCCCGAATCACGCACTCCGACCCAGACGTGAGCCTGGTCGTTTCGGTAGTGCTTGATGGCATTATCAATCAGGTTGGCAAATACCTGCCCCAGCCGCAGACGATCAGTATGCAGTGTAGGCATATCGGGTGCCACGTCAACGACTACGTGCTCAGGTAATGCCAGTGAGTCTATGGTTTCAGCCAGCATTTCACTGATATCCACCATCTCTCGGGCTCCCCGCATCCGTCCGACCCTGGAGTACTCCAGTAATCCATCTATCAGCATCTGCATGCGCTGAACCCGGTCCAGCAGGAGAACGAGCAATTCATCAGAACTGTCACTCAAAGTGCCGGCCAGATCCTCCTGGAGCCAGTCTGCCAGGTTTGCGACTCCCCTGAGGGGGGCCTTGAGATCGTGTGACGCCACGTACGCAAACTGTTCCAACTCTTCAGCACGTCGTTTTGCTTCAACAGTGCGATTGGCAACCCGTTGTTCGAGGGTTTCGTTGAGTTCCTGCAGCTTCCGTTCCGCCCGGCGACGTTCAGCCACTTCGTTTTCGAGCTCATCATTGATTCTGACCAACTCGGCCGTCCGCTCTTTTACCCGGACTTCCAATGCATCGTGCTCGTCCTGCAGGGCGGTTTCTGCTCGCTTTCGTTCAATCTCCGCGGCCAGGATATTCGAGACAGCCTGTAAAAAGTTTATATCCTCCTTGGAAAAAATTCGCTTTTCGATGGTGTGTATACCGAAGACCCCGAATGGCTTGCCTCGTCCTGGAATCACGATACTGATGCCGCTGACCACCCCGTGGTCATCCAGTAGCGCCGGTCCGCTGAACCTGGTTTCCTGCCGCAGATCTTCCACCACGACCGGTTCGTTGGAAAAGAGGGTGTACCCTGGCTGGGAATCCTTGCCCGCTCCGACCATGGCCTCCCCTACAATCCCTTCCTCCCAGCCGACCCCGGCACGCAGAAAAAGTTCTTCACCGCCGGGGACGAGTTCCAGTACTTTTGTGAAGTCCACCTGTAAACCCTCAGCTGCCAGGATGACGGCCTGATCGCACAATTCGTCCACGTCAATGCCGGCCAGGGCGCTTTGCCCCAGGTTTGCAACACCCGCCTGCTGATGCACATGGGTGGTGAGCGCCTGTTCCACCCGTGTACGCTCCGTGATGTCGATCATCGCTGTGTGGCACGCTTTGGATTTCCCTTTGGCAGGTCTGAGGAGAACGCTCTCCAGGCGCATGTGCAGCGATCCGGTATCGCTGTTCTGCATTTTCAGCTCTGTCACCCCTCTCTGACCGGACTGGAAAACCTGCCGGATATGGGTAAGAAACTGTTTCCTGGCCCCTTTGACTGCCCGGTTGGCAAAGGGGGATCCCAACAGTTCCGCCCGCTCCGGTCCCAGCATCTTGGATGCCGTCAGATTGAGTTCTTTAATGATGCCTTTCTCATCCAGGATGACATAGCCGACAGGTGCGAAGTCATAGAGGTTCGCGTAGCGGTCGCGGGACTCCTCCAACGCTTGCTGTGACTCCCGAAGCTCCCGGTTCTGGACTTCCAGTTCGATCTGTTGAATCTGCAGCTCATGGAGTAAGCGCTTCGTCTCGTCACCTCCCTGACCTTTTGTCGCCGCGGCCTGAAGCGTAATGAGGTGCTTTATCAGCGCCTTCTTGCTCAGTTTTTTGTAGTCCACGATGGCCACCCTATACGAAGTCGATCGTTACTGTGATTGAAACTTTCCTGCCTGTGCCCATGCCTCGCCAGGCTAATTATGCTCAACTGGGGAGCGCAAATCTATCCAGACGCATCCGCCCCGTTATATCGTTCTCTTCGGTATCTCATTTTGAAGGCGCATCGGTTGCCCGGTGAACAGGGGGTCGGAAATTCTGTCACAGCACCTGAACCGTGTTGGGCAGATTGGCCCTGATGACCTGGATCAGCGCCTCCAGGGCCTGGGTTCGTGGGAAGCTTGACCGATACACCAGGCGGATACACCGGAATGCTTCCGGAATCTCCAACTTTCGAGCCACTACCCCCGACCCGGTCATCCAGCTGCCGTTGATGGTCAGTGCTGGCACCAGGGTGCAGCCGAAACCGGCGGATACCAGTTGTATCAAGGTTTCCAGCCCGAATGCACGCAGTTCTTCCATCGAACCATCCAGGTTCCGGTCAGTCAGGTGGCACACTTCCATCACCTGTTTTGAGAGGCAGTGTGCATCGGAAAGCAGCAGTATTTCCAGCTTCTTCAGATCGTTCCGGGTTATTTCCTCTTTGGTGTACAACGGGTGGCTGTGGGGGTGTACCAGCCAGAAAGGCTCGTCAAAGAGTTTGATTTCCTCAAAAGCGGGATCTCTGACCGGCGTGGCCAGTAGTGCTGCATCGATCTCGTGACTGCTCAAGCGTTGCTCCAGGGTGCTGGTGACCTGATCCGAGAAAATCAGTTGCAGCCGGGGATAGCGCTTTTTCAAGGGTTGAAATATCAGGGGGATCAGGTAGGGACTGAGGGTTGGAATAGAGCCGATATGCAGAGGGCCGGCCATCGGGTCCTGATAAAGACGGGCGGTCTGCTCAATGGCATCTGCCTGTTCGATGCTTTTGCGGGCATGCACCATGATGGCCATGCCAACCGGTGTCACTACCACCGAGCGGTTGGTGCGTTCGAAAATGACCACCCCAAGCTGCTCTTCGAGTTTTTTTATCTGGCTGCTCAGGGTGGGTTGGCTGACGAAACAGCGCTCTGCCGCTTTTCCGAAGTGTCGGGTCTCAGCCACTGCAATCAGGTACTTGAGGTCGCGCAAGTTCATCGATTCGTCTGGTTACTCCTCGAGCCAATTATAGCCAGGTTTTATGATAGATAAAATCTATTGGTTTCATTTATACAATCCATTTGAATAAAGGTCGGATTGGACTAACATAGCTGATGCAATCAAGGCACGGTGCCTGTTACTTACGGAGGATATATACATGCAATTGAAAGACAGCAAGACCGAACAGAATCTGAAAGACGCTTTTGCCGGAGAGTCCCAGGCCAACCGCCGCTATCTCTATTTTGCAAACAAGGCGGACATCGAAGGCTACAACGATGTCGCAGCCCTGTTCCGATCGACTGCAGAAGGGGAGACGGGTCACGCCCACGGACATCTGGATTATCTGGCAGAGAGCGGTGACCCGGCGACTGGAATGGCCATGGGCCCAACCGGCGACAATCTCAAGAGCGCCGTAGCCGGTGAGACCCATGAGTACACCGATATGTACCCCGGAATGGCCAAGACCGCTCGGGAGGAAGGTTTTGACGAGATCGCTGATTGGTTTGAGACGCTGGCCAAGGCTGAGCGTTCCCACGCCAACCGTTATCAAAGAGCACTGAACGAAATGTAGTAATAGTTTCTGGGGCAGCCCAAGGCTGCCCCATGACAGTTGTGAGGAAATGTCATGGCAGCTTCAACTATTTCGAGAGAGGGCAATCTCGAAGCACCCATCCGCCATCCGCTGGATTGGCAGAATCCTGAGTTCTACAACGAAGACTCCCTGTTTGCTGAGATGGAGCGAGTCTTCGATATTTGCCACGGCTGTCGGCGCTGCGTCAGCCTGTGTCAGTCTTTTCCCACCCTTTTTGACCTGGTCGACGAGTCGGACACCTTTGAAGTGGACGGTGTCGACAAGAAAGACTATTGGAAGGTGGTCGATCACTGTTATCTGTGTGATCTCTGCTACATGACCAAGTGCCCCTATGTTCCGCCCCACGGGTGGAACCTGGATTTCCCCCATCTGATGCTGCGGGCCAAATCGGTCAAGTACGAGAAAGGAGACGTCACCACCCGGGACAGGATCCTGACCAGTACGGATGCGGTGGGTCGCATTGCTGGGATTCCAGTCGTTTCCCAGATCGTAAATACCGTGAACAAAATGGGGCCCACGCGAAAACTGCTGGAATCGGTGCTTGGGGTTCATGCCGATGCCAAGCTGCCGGAATACCAGAGTAATACCCTGAGAAAACGTCTGCGGGGACACACTTCTGTCGCCCAGGCAGAGTCGACCCAGGAAACCCGAGGCCGAGTGGCACTTTTTACCACTTGCTACATGAACCGCAACGAACCCAGTGTGGGTGAAGATTTTGTCGCCGTTTACGAACACAACGGAATACCGGTAACGACTCCGCACAAAGAACGGTGCTGCGGTATGCCGAAGCTTGAGTTGGGCAACTTGAAAGCGGTTCAGGAAGCCAAGGAATTCAATATTCCCATCCTGGCCAAACTAGTGGATGACGGCTGGGATCTCACCGCTTTGATTCCCTCCTGCGTCTTGATGTTCAAACAGGAACTCCCGTTGATGTTTCCAGATGACCCGGATGTACAGAAGGTCAAGGAAGCTTTCTTTGACCCTTTTGAATATCTGGTACTGCGACACAAGGAAGGAAAACTCAATACCGACTTCAAAACCTCTCTGGGTAAAGTGGCTTATCACGCAGCCTGTCACCAGCGAGTTCAGAATATCGGTCAGAAAACCCGTGATGCCCTCGCACTCGTCCCGGATACTCAGGTGGAGGTGATCGAGCGTTGTTCCGGCCATGATGGTACTTATGCGGTTAAAAAGGAGTTTCACGACAGCGCTATGAAAATAGTCAAGCCAGTGGTCAACAAAATCAATAATGCAGAGGCCGACCATTTTGGCAGCGATTGCGCTATGGCCGGGCATCACATCGAAAAAGGTCTTGACGACGGTCGGGTGCCAGAGCACCCCATTTCGTTGTTGCGCAAGGCCTATGGCATCTAAGTAAACAGGAGCATTGCGTAATGACCAAATTATCCCACTCAGACCTTTTATCCTTGGAAGTGTATTCCCAGGAGCGGGATAGCTTTCGCGCCAGGGTGATGGAGCATAAAAAAGCAAGACGGCTCCCGATAGGCGATCACGCATCGCTCTACTTCGAGGATGCGCTGACCATGCAGTATCAGATTCAGGAGATGTTGCGCATCGAGCGCATCTTCGAGCACCAGGGAATCCAGGATGAACTCGACGTTTACAATCCACTGATACCCGATGGATTAAACTGGAAAGCCACCTTCATGATCGAGTACGGAGATCCGGAAGAACGCAGAGCCGCACTGGCAAAACTGATAGGGGTTGAAAAAGCGCTTTGGGTCAAAGTGGACGGTTTTGATAAAGTTTATCCCATCGCCAATGAGGATCTGGATCGGGAGACCGAAGACAAGACGTCATCGGTGCACTTCGTCCGGTTTGAGCTTGACGGCAACATGGCAGCTGCGATCAAGAAGGGAGCTTCTCTAAGTGCCGGTATAGATCACCCGGCTTACCAGCAGGAAGTCACGGTTTCCGACGAGGTGCGCGATTCACTGGCTGGCGATCTGCACTGAATCATTGGCGGGTTTTTTGCAGAACCATCGACGGGTAAATTAAAAGTGCTCGCTTCGACTGTTTCTGATTGAAACAGTCGAAGCGAGCAGCGATCAGGCGCAGCACCCCATTAACGTTCTGCTGAAGTTGCCTTGAAACAGCCGGGAACGAAAATGGGCCGCTAATCAGGCTGGGTAGCAGGTTCTGCCCCCGGCCTGCTCATCCGGCCAATGGCTTCTCCCATTCGTACTTCGGCACCTGCTTTGAGCATTGGCTCCCACGCCAGGGCACCCTTTCCGAACAGCAGAATTACGGTGGAGCCCATATTGAATCGCCCCAGCTCCTCACCCTTTTTCAGCTCAACCGACTGCCGTGTCTGGTCGGAGTAGGTCCATTGGCTGACGCGTCTGGAGGATGGGGTGATCAGGCCAGCCCACACAGTCTCCATACTGGCAACGAATATCGCCCCCACCAGGATAACGGCCATGGGACCGGCCTCGGTATCGAAAAGGCATACTATACGCTCATTGCGGCTGTAGAGTTTCGGGACTGAACGGGCAGTGGAAGGACTCACGCTGAATAATCGTCCCGGTACATGAATCATCTTTGTCAGCCTGCCAGTCAGCGGCATGTGTACACGATGATAGTCCCGGGGTGAGAGATAGAGAGTGGTAAAGCTGCCTCCATCGAAGACGTTCACCCATTCCCTGCCTCCCCCCAGCAGTTCCACGAGGCTGTAATACTGTCCCTTGGCCTGAAATATCCTCCCCTGATTGATGCTGCCCGCCTGACTGACGGCACCGTCTACCGGGCATGCAATGGTTGTTTCGTCTGCAGCGATTCTGCGGGCATCCGGCTGCAGGGAACGGGTAAAAAATGCATTGAAACTCTCGTAATCCTCGGGAAACGGGGAGATTGCCTCCTCCACATCGATGTTGTACATACGTACCAGCGTGCGGATCAGCCAGTTTTTCAGTAGCGGCCATTCGCTGCGGGTCAATTTATACATCATGTAGGAGAGCAGATGATGGGGCAGCACCATCAATAGCAGTGCAAACAGTCGGTCAAGCATTCCAGGAAATTCATCGATAGACTCAGAAGATTTTTTTTTCATGGAAAGTAGCTCGCGAAACGCTCTGTGATCAGCTGGAAATTAACGGCCTGTCTTTCGGGTGCGACGTTGATGCTCCGTTATGGTACTCAGGACCTATTACTGAGACCTATGGCTGCCCGTGCCGGCAATATCAAATCGAGACTGCCTGAGTTTTATGCCACGTCTGGGTAGTTACGATCCATGGCTGCAGGTCAGACCACACTCTTGAAATGTCAACCGGCTCCCCCATCTCATAGTCAACCATTTAAACAAAAAACGGAGAAATAGCCATGAGTTTCATCAATACAAGACCACTGTCACTTATCAACCATTTGAACAGAGACGTGTTTCGGACCCTCGGGTATCTGGAGGGTGCAGGCAGTGACAAAAAACAGTGGTGGCCAGGCATGGATATCATAGAGGAAAGCGGGCGATTCGTACTGCTGGTCGATATACCCGGAGTGGATCCCCAGTCTATAGAGATTACTTCGGAGGACGGCATTTTGTCCATTGGTGGGAAACGGGAGATCAACAGCACAGGTGATGACCAGATCGCCAGAATTCGTGAGCGGTCCGGCGGTGAGTTTAATCGACGATTCAAGCTATCCGACAACGTGGATGCAGATGCTATCACAGCCAGTGGAAAACACGGTGTTCTGGAAATTCTGATTCCGAAGAAAGCCGAGGTTCAGCCACGCCGGATACCGGTTACCCACTAGCTGATGGTAGTGGCTTGACCATATCAGTTCCAACCCTTGTCCGCGAACGATCTCACAGGGATCGTGACGCGGACAGCAGACGGTTTCAGCATCACCCGCTGTTTTCTGTAAAGCGCTGTGCGCAGGGGGAGGAGAACGGGAGTAGATTTTTTTCCTCCCCCTTTTACCCGGTGATTTGAGGATAGCCTTAACAGGCTCCTAAACCAGAGGTTTACTGGCATCACCCCTTGATCACCATTACCGAGCAGGTCGCATGTTCCACCACCTTGGCAGCACAAGACCCTAGAAACACCTGGCCGAGGCTCTGAGCATGGGATGGTATGACGATCAGGTCAGCTTTTACATCTCGCGCCTGATCGAGAATGCGCTCTGCAGGGCTTCCCTCGTCGAGGTGAGGGTGGGTCTTGATGTCATTGGGGAAATTGGCGGCAATATAGCGCTTCAACTCGGCACCAATCTCTTTCATGGCCTTTTTCATGGCGTTATCCGGGAAGAATGTCGCAACCATGGGCATTCCAAAACCAGGCATTACCGTCATGATATGTATGTCGGCTCCATGCTTTCGGGCTTCTGTAATGGCAATCTTCACCGCCTTGGCCGCCAGGTGGGTTTCCTGAAGGTCGATCGGCATCAATATATTCTTAAACATACAGGTTACCTTAATATAACGATCATGCTGTTTGGGGTTCGAGGTTATTGGGTTCACGTCGTCGTTGCGCCAGTGCTACCAGTCCCAACAGTATAACCGCAGGTATGAACATCAAGTGTTTGGGTGGCCGTTCCGCAGCTATCTGCAAATTGACGATCTCCCAGTCAAAATCCAGCCCGGCATCCTGGGCAATGCTGCCGAAAACCACGTTGTCCACCAGCACCTTGCCTTCCTCCTCACGAATTTCCAGTCCGATATTGGCCACTCTTTCCAATCCCGGTCCCGCAGGCCCCATGGGTAGAAGAATAGTTTTTTGAAGGAACTTTCCATCCAGATTTTCACCGGCGACAAGCATTTGGAGGTTGTGCTCAGCGGGAACCTGCTCAGCCATTTTTTCAATTTCGGTGGGGGATACGATGGTGACAGGATCGTAAACCATATCCCACCAGAAACCAGGACGGAACAGGGTGAATGCCACAAGTAGCAGTGCCAGCGATTCCCACAAGCGGCTCTTGACCAGCCAGAAGCCCTGAGTCGCCGCAGCGAACAGCAACATGGCGATTGTCGCGCTGACGATAACCAGGATCAGCTCAAACCAATTGCCTATGCCGATCATTAACAGCTGGGTATTGAATATGAACAGGAACGGCAGTATGGCGGTTCGTATGTCATACATAAACCCTTGAATACCCGTTTTGATCGGATCACTTTTCGCAATGGCAGCGGCGGCAAACGCCGCCAGCCCCACAGGTGGCGTATCATCGGCAAGAATGCCGAAATAGAACACAAACATATGCACGGCAATCAGGGGTACGATCAGCCCGTTGGACGCGGCCAGTGCAACTACTACGGGGGCCATCAGGCTGGAGACCACGATGTAGTTGGCGGTAGTGGGCAGGCCCATGCCGAGAATGATGCAGATCATTGCCGTGAATATCAGAGCCGCCATCAGGTTGCCACCGGAAATAAACTCAACGAACTCCACCATCACCTGTCCGATACCGGTAAGTGTAATGGTTCCAACCACGATTCCGGCTGCTGCGGTGGCGACGCCGATGCCAATCATGTTTCTGGCACCATGAACCAGGCCCTGGATACACTCATTGATGCCTTGTTTCCACGCTCCGTCGGTATCCAGTTTCCTGAACCGGGCAAGCAGAGGCCGTTGGGTCAACACGATAAAAATCATGAACAGGGTGGCCCAGAAAGCGGAAAGTCCTGGAGAAAAACGCTCCACCACCAGGCACCACATCAGCACAACAATGGGAAGAAGGAAGTACAGGCCCACCTTGACTGTAGGTCCGGTCTCCGGCATTTCCAGCAGAGGGTCGTCGGGATCGTCAATTTCCAGTTCCGGGTATCGGGAAGAGAACCTGAGTAATCCCAGGTAGGCCGCGAGTACCAGCCCGGTGACGATGTAAATAGCGGAATCGCCGGCATAGATTTTGATCCATCCGATGCCGTAATAGACCACCAGCCCGATCAGGCAGGTTCCGGCGACGATGGCGGCAAATGTCATGAGTTTCTGGGCGATTGTGGTCTGGACCCGTTTTTTGAGCCCCTTCATGTTGGCCTTCAACGCCTCAAGATGCACGATGTAGACCAGAGCGATATAGGAAATGACGGCTGGGAGGAAAGCGTGTTTGATCACTTCGATGTAGGAAATACCTACGTACTCGATCATCAGAAAGGCCGCGGCTCCCATAACGGGCGGGGTCAACTGGCCGTTGGTCGAGCCGGCCACTTCGACCGCCCCGGCCTTGGTGCCGGGAAAACCCACCCGTTTCATCAGCGGGATGGTGAAGGTACCCGTTGTTGCCACGTTGGCGATGGAGGACCCCGAGATCAGACCGGTGGCGGCGGAGGCAACTACCGCAGCTTTCGCCGGGCCACCCTTCATGTGCCCCAGCAGAGCAAAAGCCATTTTAATGAAGTAGTTGCCGGCCCCAGCCTGCTCGAGCATCGCACCGAAAAGGACGAACAGGAATACAAAACTGGTCGAGACCCCCAGTGCTACACCGAAGACGCCTTCGGTGGTCAGCCATTGGTGGGACATCACCTTCGAAAGGCTCTGGCCTTTGTGCGCGATGACATCCGGCATATAGGGGCCACCAAAGGTGTAGATAAGGAATACGATGGCGACCACCATCAGAGGCGGACCCAGGGCACGCCTTGTGGCTTCCAGAAGCAGTATCATGCCGCAGATTCCGACCGCGAGATCGAAAGTGATCGGTGCTCCTGATCGCCCTGCCAGTTCGTCGTAGAAGAGATAGAGGTAGGAAGCGCTGAATGCCCCGAGCACTGAGAACACCCAGTCCTGGATGGGGATACTGTTTCTTGGAGAACTGCTCAATGCAGGGTATGCCGTAAATGCCAGGAACAGAGCGAACGCCAGATGTATGGATCTGGCTTCGGTGTCGTTGAATACCCCGAAACCCAGAAGAAACGGGAGCGGGGAGGCGTACCACAGCTGGAAAAGGGACCAGGCCAGTGGCACCCCGAACAGCACTTTTCCCGGTACTCCGATGGGGCTGCGTGCTCCGGTATCGGTTTTGGCGATCATCTCCGCCAGTTCCTGGTCGGATATTGACTCTGTATTTTTCTTGTCTTCGCTCATTTACCTTGTTCCCCGGCAGGTAAAGACCAGGTGCGGCGGAAGCGCCGACCAGGTGATAAAAGGGCTATTGGATTATCAGTACCTCGAACGACGCAACGACGCCAGGGTACGGAGACCTCCAGACGAAGCGATGGATTCCAGGAATGGAATTCATTGGAATGCCGAAAGATCGGGATGTGACGTCAATCTCTCCCTCCGGTTTTACGAATCTCATGCAGAATTTTAAGAATAAATGAACTATCGAATCAGGCGTGGTTTCATTTTTTGTGTATTGCATCTGGCAGACCTGATCCCGTCTCTCATCAAGCAGTTGTGGCGCGAACTGTGTGGAAGCCCCGATTCGGGACTCCGTCTTGAGGCGCTGGTGTGCCACTCTACAATGGCAGGTATCTACTTTCCATCAACGGCAGATCGATTCATGATCGACCGATTGGGATATCGGTACGAAACGGGCGGCTGAAGCTGCCCGTTTCCTTACCAGGCGCTTATTTCAGGCCAGCTTCATTGTAGTATTTCATAGCACCGTCGTGAATCGGTGCAGAAAGCCCGTCTTTGGCCATCTGTTCTTTTTTCAGATTTGCAAAGGCAGGATGCAGCTTACGGAAACTGTTAAAGTTTTCGAAGACTGACTTTACCACCACATAGACGGTTTCTGACGGAACGTTGGTGGAGGATACGAAGGTGGCACCTACACCAAAGGTTTCTACATCATTCGGGTTACCACGGTACATGCCACCCGGAATCGTTGCAGTACGGTAGTAGTCGTTGTCTGCGACCAGTTTTGTCACAGCCGGGCCGGTGACGGGTACCAGGACGGTGTCGCAGGAGGTGGTAGCTTCTTTGATGGAGCCGGAAGGATGTCCCACCGTGTAGACCATGGCATCGATCTTGTTGTCACACAGAGCTTTGGACTGCTCGGCTGCTTTGAGTTCGGATGCCAGGGAAAAGTCGGATTTTTTCCAGCCCTTGGCTGCCATCAGTACTTCCATGGTACCGCGCTGGCCGGATCCGGGATTGCCAATATTGACGCGTTTACCCTTGAGGTCATCGAAGTTCTTGATACCAGAGCCGGCTCGGGCGACCACGGTGAAGGGTTCTGGGTGCACTGAAAATACGGCCCGTAAGTCTTTGTTTGGACCCTGTTTCTTGAATTTGCTGCTCCCGTGGTAGGCGTGGTACTGCCAGTCAGACTGGGCAACTCCCATGTCGAGTTCACCGGCCCGTATTGTGTTCAGGTTGTAGACAGAACCACCGGTAGATTCGACAGAGCAGCGTACACCATGCTCTTTACGACCCTTGTTGACGAGACGGCAGATGGCACCCCCCGTGGGATAGTAGACACCGGTTACGCCACCCGTACCGATAGTGATGAAAGAACCGGCGTTGGCGAAGGTGGATGCCCCCAGTGTAAAACCGGTGACCATAAGGGCGGTGGCAAATGTACGCTTGTTAAACATCAAGTATCCTCCAGAAGAGCTTAACTATTTTTAAATGTGAGCAGGCTTTTACGGCCTCTCCCGCGGTGGCCAAATGGCGGATTCCGCGCCGATGATGCCGTCCTGCCTGGAAACATCATGACTAACCCAGGCCCGGTTAGCAACTGTTAACCGGTTTGGCCGGAAGCCCAGGGGCCAACCTGCGCCTGTCCCCATAGACTAGCTTTTTCGGGAAAACTTACAACCCTTTCGATATTTTGCGACTTACACCGGACCCTGTTTCAACCGGTCGCACATGCGTTGGATAGCTACCAGCACCTTGTTGCAATTAGCAGCCGTGAAATTATCCGGAAGCCGCGTATACCCCCTGAGAAGGTGAATGTACCCAGTCTCCAGCCTCCGGCGCCACACCATTTGCTCAAGCCGGAGCTGATAATCGTCCCTCCGGGTAATAGCGCGCAATGGATTGATGATTTCCCAGAAATTTATTTCACCATAAATTTCATCTCCTGCTTTCCTAATACTCCATCAAGGTAATGACTTGGGATGCAGCCAGTCAGGAAGCGGTCAGATGCCAGGCGCGCGAGTGCAGGACTAGCCAAAGCTAATTCAAGCAAGCGCAACGACGCAGATGGCCGCTTCCTGGCTGGCCCGCAGGGAGCCGTCCCAATCGGCCAATCCTGCGTTGCAGTCCTTGAAAAGGGCATGCCATTCCCTGCGGACTGCGCCTTGACTTGGCCGATTGGG
>JAAELC010000316.1 GCA_024227135.1 Gammaproteobacteria bacterium | reverse complement strand
ATTTCAATACCAAACAGTTTTGAGATTTGCTCTGCGATCTTTGGGCAGCCGTACCTTGGATTTCGTCGTTTCATTTCAACGATGACCAGAATAAGTTGCTCAGACGGACCCTTGGGTCCTGGCTTACCTCTTCGGCGAGATGAGTAAAACAACCGATATTTCCGTTTCTTGAGCGCTTCGTGGAATCTCAGCAGTGTTGATGACTTGATGATAACTGCAGACCGCCGTATACGGCGTGGGCTGAGGAATAGGGACCAGAAGCCGAGCAGTATCCGATCGGTCGCCGTCAGGTTTGGTGCACGTTTACGAGACCGATTGATGATCAGAAGTTGCTGCTTCAAGAGAAGGCTGTCGGCGACAATGGCCCTGGAGCCGCCTGGTCCGAGGAGACTGGCAAGGGTTGTTAAAAGATGGGCGAGTACCACCAGCAGGCCTTTCATAGTGGGGTAGAGTAGGGGAGGTTGCTGTGCTTTGCAAGACTGGGTATTTATCCGTTTTTAAGCAATAATTAGGATTTCGCCAGGCACAGGTATATGACACTTGGCAAGGCGGACCGTGGGCTGATACGTCGCTATCTACAACAAATCAGCGGTTACTCCAGGGCACAGATCGCAAGATTTATAAAGCAGTACCAGAAGACAGGACGGATTCAGCGCCGACAGCGTACCGTGAAAGGTTTTACCTCCAAATACACACGGGAGGATATCCGCCTGCTGGCACAGCTCGAT
>JAAELC010000315.1 GCA_024227135.1 Gammaproteobacteria bacterium | reverse complement strand
GAGGAAGTTTGCTCGGCCATCGGGGCCATCCGCCATGATCAACTGGAAGAAAAGAGCCTCGAACAGGCAGGGCTACTCATAATCGCTGATCCCGAGCTGGCACCCCCGGTTCGTGGTAATGATGTCATCCGGGCCTATGGGCCGAGATCCTCCAAGTCTGACGCCCACACAATGATGGTGCGCGGCTTTGCCGCCGCAGCCCAGGCAACGGTTCTACTGGGTAGCAAGTCGAACCTGGGAAAACAATACGGGGTATCCATTCTGCCGCCAGACCCGCCGCTTTCAGATGATATCCGCATCGGGGTATTCGTCTGCCGATGCAACAATTCCTTTAGCTGGATGGAGGGGATGGACCAGGTCATAAAGGAATTGAATCATAAAAAAGATATCTATCACGTCGAGGTTGTTACATCCGCCTGTATTCCCGAACATACATCAACGATTGTCCGAACGGTACGGGCAAAAGGTCTCACCCGTCTGGTCATCGGCTCGTGTGTGTGTTGCCCCCTTGATTTCATCTGCTCCGCATGTACAGATCAGCGAAGCAGATTCAAGCACAATCTCTTCTCAGCCACTGGAATCAGCCGTTCCATGGTGGTGACTCAGGATATAAGGGGTGAAGCGTTGAGCCTTATCCAATATGACCCGCTCCAGGCCCTTAACCGGTTCGAGGGACTGCTCATGCATTCTGTACAGAACGCCTACAATCTAAAATCGTTTTCATCAGATGTTCGAAACTACAATCTAGCCACCGCTGTAATCGGTGAATCAGAAACAGCAACATATGCTGCTCAAGCCCT
>JAAELC010000314.1 GCA_024227135.1 Gammaproteobacteria bacterium | reverse complement strand
GCAACTGAATCTGCAACGCAGACGACGTCCATGGATGGACTGGATTCACGCGAGGCAGGATGCCGGTAGTGATAGCTGAGGTGAGAGACCAGCAGGATGGGATGATTCATTTTTTCCGCGGCCCTTAAGCAAACCCTACTGCCTGCGCAACGGGCAGGTGGTACGATCGTATTCACTACCCAGCGAATCCCAGGCGTAGTCCAATGCATTCTGAATGCGCCCAAAAAAATGGTCTTTCCCCATCACTTCAAGAAGTTTTGTAGCACGGATAGTATCCATAAACTGTTTCTTCATGCGCGCTACAAGCAAGTGTGTACCATTTTTTTCCAGTCGTTCCGCAAGATGGTGCAATACTTCTTCACCCGTGGAATCAAGCTGATTGATCCCTTCCCCATCCACGATGATGAACTTCAGATCAGGTTTTGCAGCAAGTACCTCAAGAACCTTGTCCTCGAAATAACCGGCATTTCCAAAGTAGAGGGAGCCATCGAAACGAATCACCGCAATTTTATCGCTGGTGGCTGCAGGATGTACCTTGATATCCCGTAGCGTGCCATCGGCATACCTGGACAACTCTGCCACCCTTGGTCGCATGGTGCGAATAACGAACAGCAGCAGCGAAAGGATTACACCAGTAACGATGCCCCACTCCAGGTGGGGTGCCAGATAAATCGTCAGCAGAAAAGTGATCACCAGGACCACACCATCCTGGGGCTCCGCCTTCCAGGCGTGAACCACCGGCTCGATTTTTATCAGATTAACCACTGCCAATATGATCACTGCGCCCAGGGTGGCACTGGGCAGGTGGTATAACAACGGTGTCAGGAACAGCAGCGTAATCCCCACCACAGCACCGGTCACCATCGCTGAAAACCCGGTTTTAGCCCCGGCATTGATATTCACCGCCGAACGGGAGAAAGAACCGGACACAGGGTACCCCGAGAAGAAACCGGATACGATATTACTCAAACCCTGACCGACCAGTTCCTGATTGGTATCCAGCCGTTGCCGGGTTCTGGCCGCCATCGCTTTGGATATGGCTATCGCTTCCATAAAACCGATCAAAGCAATGATCACCGCGCTTGTCATGAGTTGTCCGAGAACATCCATATCGAATTGGGGTATCGCAAAAGCCGGCAATCCGACCGGGATCGACCCAACCACTCGCCCACCCGACAGCTCAAAGTCTGTAGCCCATGCCAAGAGCGTGGTTATTGCCACAGCTACCAGCACGTTGGGCACTTTTGGCAGATATTTTTTAAGGCTTAGCATAATCGTGAAAGCGAGTACCGCCATCCAGAACGTCGGCCAATGGGTATCCGCTACGATGGCTACCACCGTATTGGCAACAGTCTCGTAATGATGGGTACCTCTTTCCCCCGAAACACCAAACAACTTTCCAAGCTGAGAAGTGGCAATTATCAGTGCTCCGGCATTGGTAAAACCTACAACAACCGGATGGGACAGAAGATCGACCACAACACCCAGCCTCAGCAGGCCAAGCGCTATCTGGAACAACCCAACCAGTATGGCGAGGACGACTGCATAGGCCAGAAAACCCTCTGAGCCCAGTGCTGCCAATGGTTCCAGCGACGCAGCGGTCAACAGGGATACCACCGCCACAGGACCGGTTGCCAACTGACGGGATGATCCGAAGATAGAAGCCACGATAGGAGGCAGAAAGGAAGCATACAATCCATAGTACGCCGGCAACCCGGCCAACTGCGCGTAGGCCATTGACTGTGGTACCAGCACCAGCGCCACAGTTATTCCCGCAATTATATCTGCCTTCAGTATGGCACCTTTGCGGAGCTCACCAATCCAAACCAGAAAGGGAAGAAAGCGTCCAGGGATGGTCCTAAGTGTTTCCAGTATCCAAATCACGTTAAAACCACTCGAAATTGCCGTCTATGCTAACTAAAAAATAAGCTGGATTATCACTCCAGGTGAAAGTCAATCGCGCGGCATGAGAACGCGTCTCTCCCACATCGAGAACTCTTGGAGGCTTGGTTGGATTTTTCTCGCTGGTCAACCGAGAGTAGCCAATCTGGACTCCATTCTGATCGAACATGAGCACTTCCACCTTGGGCTGCACCGCATCACTGCTCTGATTATCCAGTATTACCCGGTACTCCAGGCGCTTGTTATCCCCTTTTCCCGCCTGTGTGAATACAATGTCCCTGACGTACTTTTTCTGGACAGGCAGAACCTCATCGATCAACAGTGGAATCAACCCCGGTAACTTGCCCTTAACCAGTTGAGCATTCTCCCTCTCGAGCTGCGCAACCCTTGGCCCCAACTGCGCCAGTTCCTGATCCGATGCATGCTGAGCTTTCCTCATATCTAAGACTTCTCTGCCACAGACTTTAAGATTTATCACCATCACGAACAGGACCACGACCATGATAAACAGTAAAACAGTGAGTAGGGGAACCAGCCAACGAGGGGTTTTCGATCTGCTTCGACGCGAGTGATGTCGGGAACTCATATTACGCTGCCATCCTTATTAATCGAACTATTCCTGAAAGAACCTATTACCCCTATTATTTTGAACGTTTAATCCCCGCCCAACAACCTTAAATCGAATATAAAGCCAATCAAAGCCCTAGATTTATCAGAAAGTTATTGATTTTAACCCCGTTTTGTAATGACTGAATTGAGTTCCGTCAAAAGTAAGTTCCAGCAGATGACATTCATGGGTGGCAATACAGCTTCCGACGAACAAAACAGTCATGACCAACGAAGCATGGCTCGCCATGAATATCGACAAACTAAAAGTATCAGCAGTGACAACAGCAAAGGTCTGCTAGCCCCCGATGGGAATCCGTGCCAACCAGCCTTCGGCCGTGACTCTAGTCAATTCAAGGACTCCAGCCGGATAGAGTCCTGCCAGCAGAATCACGCCTCCGAACAAGCAAACTACAAACAACTCCCGGGGCCTCAGATCCAGCGCATTCTTCACCACACTGTTCCTCACAGGCCCCAGAAAAACCCGGCGATAGATTCCCAGGAAATAACCCGCCCCCAGCACAACACCGAACAACGCCGCCAATCCTGCCCCCGTGTGAGTAGCGACAGCACTTGTCAACAATAAAAACTCAGCCGGGAATCCCGAAGTCCCAGGCATTCCCATGCCGGCCAGGCCAAAGAACAGAACAAAAGCAGCGAGCATGGGCAAGCTTTCAGCCGCGCCACCCAGATTCACAAAGTCGGTGGAACCTATGCGGTGATGCAGAAACCCGGTGAGCAGGAATATCCCCCCGGCAATCAGTGTAAAGTTGAGTATTTGAAACAGTGCACCCTGGGTACTCTGTATCGTAAACGAAGATATTCCAAGTACCACCAGCCCCACATGACTGATACTGGAAAAGGCGAGCATCCCGCGCAGGTTTGTCTGAACCATCGCGAGTACGCCACCATAAAGTATCCCCACCACACCCAAACCCGCCAGCAACCAGTGATACTCCAGGGAGGCATCGGGGGTCAGTGGGACCACAAACCGCAGTAATCCGTAAACACCCAGTTTCAAACCTGTCATCAAGGCAATGACAGCTACCGGACCCTCCTGGGCAACGACCGGCAGCCAGGAGTGGACAGGAAAAAGAGGAACCTTCACTGCAAACCCCACGAGCAGTAAAAAAAACAGCAGGCGCTGTGTTTCCGGTGTAACGGTACTCTCAAGTAGACTCGGATAGTCGAACATCAATCCATAGGGCACCCCTGTTCCCTCGACAGCGGCATAGTCGAACGCCAACAGGACAAAACCAAACAGTAAGGGGATACCGCCGGCAAGCATGAACAAAGTGTACTTGGCAGCCGCGTAACGCCGGTTCGGACCGGTACCCCAGAGACTGATAAGGAAATACAAGGGAAGCAACGTCGCTTCCCAGAACAAGAAAAACAGAATCGTGTCCAGTGCACAGAAAAGGCCGAGCGTCACCGTGAGAAGAAGCAGAACCAGGCTGAAATAGAGCCGCTTCATGAGACGAACACTGGTCCACGAGGCCAGCACCACACCAAGAAATAACAGGACTGTCAGAGGTAAAAAAAGAACCGAGATACCATCGACACCCAGAAAATAATGGATGTTAAGCGTTGATATCCACAACACCCTTTCGGTGAGTTGAAATCCGGGATCTGTCGGATCGAATTTCCCCAGCACCCAGAACGCCAGCAACAGATCGAGCAATATGGCTCCCAGCGCCAGGTACTTTATCCGATCATCCTGCTCAGGATAGAACCAGATAAGTGCAGCGGTGAATAACGGCGTCATCAACATCAAAGTGAGAAGAGGGATTCCTGAAGGCTCTGCTGTCATAACTTATCGCCCCGATCCTTCGATTTGCACGAAAATCTCATTGAGATCCTGGGTGGATGATTCAACCAGTTCCAACCAGGGCTCAGAGTAAAACCCACTACCCAGAAGGATCGTGATCACCATGACGGCAATGAGCTTTTCAAGACCCGTGGCACGCTTCACTTCCGATACCTGGGAAGCATTCTCCACCGGTGCAAGGAAAGCGCGCTGGAAAGTCCAGAGGAGAAAACCCGCCGCCACTACGTTGCCCAATGCGGCGGCGATGGTAACTAGAGCACCGAACCGGTGCATGGCATCTTCCAGCACCAGGTGAACGGCATCAAACCCCGGTGTACCCGGCATACCTATGATCGATAAACCAGCGACAAGAAAGGCTATGCCCAGCAAAGGCAGTTTATCGAACAGCCCTCCCAGCCTGGTAAACAACATGGTCCGGGTGCGCTTGTAAATAAGACCGATCACAAAAACCAGGCCGGTGATGGCAAGTCCCAGATTCACCGACAATATTACACTGCCCTCAAACCCATGTTCCCCCAGACTGAATAACCCGATAACCAGAATACTGGTATGACTGACAACGGCAAATGCCAGCAGGCGTCGCAGATTGACCTGCAGTAAGGCCATCAACGCAGCGTAAAATATGCCTATCACGGCAAATGCCATCACAAACTGATGCCACTGGAATACGGCTTCGGGCAGCAGCGGGAAGACAAAACGCAATAAGCCGTAGATACCGATTTTGAGACCCAGAAGAAATACCGGGGCCAGAGCAATACTGCCATGCTCTGCGGTAACAGGTAACCAGCCATGCAGAGGAAACAGGGGGGTACGAATGGCGAATCCGTAAAAAAGCAGGAAGAACACCACCGAGTCTATCTGCCCGGATACTTTCACTCCGGCCAGATCCATCAAATCGAAACTCCAGCCGCTACCGGTGACATTGGCGTAATTCCATCCCAGTATCAGCGTTCCGAACAGCAACAGCATAACGCCGATTCCCATGAACTGATAAAACCGGGTCAGCGCCAGTGCCTTCTCAGGTGATGGTGCCCAACGCCAGATCAAGAAACCCACAGGCAGTAACTGAACGGCAGAAACCAGAACAAACCACATCAGGTCCACGGATACCAGGAGACTCATCAACAGGGATTCCACTATAAAAATAATGGAAAATAATAAGGGAAGCGGCCGAAGATCCCGTACCTGCCCGTAGATCAAGACGAGCAGTGTCAGAAGCGCGTTCAACAGCACAAACAGCACCGTGATTCCATCGGCTCCCGCATGGTAGGCAAAAGGGCCCGGCAGGTTCAACTGCTCACTGAATTGCAGCGCATGCAGTGTTATGTCGTAGCGACTGTAGAGATCCAGTGCCAGCAACAACTCCAGGGAAGCCAGCCCGGTTCCCAGCAAGAAGAGATAGCGCTTATCCCTGAGACACCAGATCAACAATACAGCCACCAGAGGCAACAACTGCAAAGTCGCCAGAACAGGATAGCTTGATTGGGTGGCCCAGTGAATCTCAGTCATGTTCACAAAGGGCTCCCCTGATTCCCGTGGAAACCCGCTCCAACGCACGCCGGAGCCCCGCACAGGAACGCGGCGGTATATTTGTTCACCAGGAGAGAGTGGGAAACAATTCTGTGATTTAGGTATGCATTCATCAAACTTCAGACTGTTGACTCATTTGAAATAATTCCAGGCATCCAGGATGTTCAGGTGCCCCGCAAAACGGATAACGCCCCATCAACGCGGCCTTCACGGCCTGAGGGCAGAAACGCTTTCCCGGTTGGACTGTCCATTCTGCAATGCTTTCAATCACGATTGGCCCGATAGCCATGCTACCCGGTAGACGGGTTA
Source organism: Gammaproteobacteria bacterium (assembly GCA_024227135.1). Lineage (GTDB taxonomy): Bacteria > Pseudomonadota > Gammaproteobacteria > Chromatiales > Chromatiaceae > JAHEHQ01. The sequence goes on along the minus strand of JAAELC010000314.1, from coordinate 59,706 downwards.
CCTTTCCGGCGTTCTCTGACTCATCCCGGGGTAACCCCTTACAGGATCACCACAAAGGTCACCATGATCATCAGCAATAAATAACGGGGTTGACTGAGCAACTGTTCCACCTGCTGCAGATATCGGCCAATCAGTTTTATGGCGCTTTCGAGACCCTCACTCCCCCCTTTCAGTACCAGGTGCTCCTCAAACCAGTAGAGAAGCGTTGCAAACCATTGAAGCAGACGCCCCACCAGTCCTCGGGCACTGCCGATCTCCCCTTCCTGACGAAACTGACCCTGTTTGCGTGCCTCCCACTGGGACAGGGATGAAAGGGTCGCTGTGCGATCCGGCAGGCCGATAATGCGATTGATGACTCGTTGATCAAAATCCTGCAGGTCCTGAGCCAGTGAACGGGTGGGCCGCAGCAGCAACCAGTCCGTAATGGCGTCCAGCCAGAAGCGCTGCATGGCCGCGGCATGCAACGCCGGTATTCTGCGCAGCCATTTCGCTACCGGTCGGGCGGGACGGGTCGCAAGATGCATGAGTGCCGGGGCGTGCAGAAACTGATAAGTGCGCCAGATGGCATGGGTTGCCAGATGCCATGCAGCCAGTTCGAACCAACCCAGTCCGCATTCGAGAAACATCAGACCCACCTGGGCGGTAGTAGAAAACATCAAAGAACTTTTTACATCGGTCTGCACCAGACCTGAAAGCCAGCCGTAGAGCGCCGTCAATGTGCCCAGTAGTACCAGCAGATACATAATCAAGGGTGTTTCACTGATCAGGGGATGTATACGTATCAGAAGATAGACACCGGCATGGACCATAACCGCGCCATAAAACACAGCACTGGACGGAGTGGGTCCCTCCAGAGCACGACCGATCCAGGGGCTGAAGGGTACCTGAGCTGACTTCACCAGGGCGGCGGTGACGAAACCAATTCCGATCAACCCGGCAGTCAATGCTTCAGGCCTGCTGGAGTATTCCAGGATACTGGGCCATTCAACACTTCCAATCCAGGCATAGGCCAACGCAATACTGAACAAAAAGCCAGCATCACCCACCCGGTTGGTGACAAATGCCCGGGTGGCATTCACCGTGGCAACAGTACGATCGTATGAATAGCCAATGAGTAGATAAGAGCTGAGCCCCGCCAGTTCCCAACCAACAAAGGTCAACACCGCGTTACCTGCCAGAACGATCAACAGCATTCCACCGGTGAACAGGCTCAACAGCATGAAAAAACGCGGGTACCCCCTTTCCCTGTGCATATAGTTGACAGAGAACAGCTGGGTCAGAAGACACAGGATCAGGACCAGCACACCCATCCCCAGTCCCAAAGAATCCAGTAAGAAACTGATCGGAATTCGATAGTCACCACTACTGAACCAGGTACCGCAAACCACCTGCCCGGGTGTACCGTACAAGACAGCGTCAGCCCCCAGCAGCGACAGCAGCAGAAGAGACAGCAGACTGCTTCCGATGACCAGTCTTCCGATCATTGTTTCGGCCTGCTCACCCCGGCTCCAACCGGCAACGAACCCCAAACCAATCCAGGCTGCGGCCAGTAGTGGCAGAGTTGGGATCAACCACACCAGATAATCAGCCACTTTCTCCTCCCGGACGATCAGCTACCAGTGCGGGTGACAGGGGCTGGTCATGTCCCCGGTACCAATCAATGGAACAATCCACACTGGGCAGAGAATATCTAGCCCCCTCCCAGGGAAAGAACCCTTTTGAAGGCTTGAAGACACTGATATTGCCAGTTTCAGGATGAATCGCTGACAACAACAACCATCCATTCCCAACCAACTCCTGCAGTGCGGGCTGACGGGTATAGATCCGGGTCAGTATCTCCACCCTGGCTTCCACAACGACCTGCAATCGCATGGCTTCATGGATTTCGATCATCTGTCGTGGCAATCCGGTGCGCAAGTCCGATGCAGAACCCTCCATAACCCCGAAAAAGCCGGCGACATTATGGGTTACTTTCGAACCACAACCGTACCGGACATTGTCCACGGTGGAAAAATAGTACTCAAGATTGATGCCTGCCCCTACCGGCGCATTGGCAAGAAGCAGCCGTTCCAGCACCCCACCCTCGGGATCGGTTTCCGGATCATAGGAAATCAGGAATACACGACGATCGAAGAATGCCCCTCGAGTCAGCGAACGGCGACCGATAACAGCGGCGGCATTGGTGGCATGACCCAGTTCCGGACGTGCCTGGCTGAAGTCCAGTCCCCGACCGATAACGTGATCCAGCGCCTCTTTCATCGTGGGTGCGTCGGGTGCCGAGGCCAGTCGTCGACAGCGCTCGTGTGCATGTCTCGCTCTGGCCTCATCCAGTGCCGACCTCAAGGTAGCCAGTCCGGCATCAAAGGACTCAGGCATCTGTGCCAGGTCGTACCAGGTTATCCCTTCGCTGCAGGTATTGTGTTCAGTTCCCAGAAACCAGCACGATTCCGAAATGGATATTCCCCGGATCGCCAGTTCCCTGCGCACCTCTTTTCGGTTTGCCAACGCGGCGAGAATACGGGCGTTGGGCCCGCTGTGGCGCCCACTGCACGCCCCGCAATCGTAAGCAGCCAGATGGGGATTGTTCTGGCTGTCGGATCCATGGGCCATTATCACAACCAGCGGTGAAAACCCTTCCAGGAGTCCGATATTGCGCAGAAAAATCTCGAGTCTGTCGACCTGTTCTTTTGTGGTAAACCCCTGCCTTGGGTTCTCGGGTGTCGGCTGTTCATCCGTTGTTTCGGCGGTACAGTGCAGTTCGGTTTCCAACGACGGCTCAAAACGTTGACGCAATCGTTCCACCCACTTGCCGAACCCTGCAGGGTTGATCACTTTACCTATAGAGGTAAAGAGTGCGCCTGGTGCTGCCAGCCCGATCAGCAATGCAGAACTCAACAGATTACGACGAATTTCCTGCTGTAAGATATTACCGATTCTGAATCTGAACTGGCGCCGCTTATCTCGTCGAACCTTGAGCGGCTCCTGCCCGGGAACAGGATGCTCCCCGATCACATGACACGGAGTAATCACCACGGGGGTGAGAGGAGTCACTGTACTGTCATCTACCCCTTTCCAGAGATTGGGCACATTGAAATGTGCCGCTGCACCGAATGTCTCGATATCGGGAGCCAGCTCCTCCAGATGCCGGCGCATCCCCTCTTCTCTGTCATCCATGCAAAACACCAGCTGGGCGCTGGGACCACTCACCCGATGAGGCGCACGGCCGTGATTCTCGATCAACCCATTAAAAACCTGATCTCTGTAATGCGTCTCGTAAGCCTGTAACCAGATGAACCCCCTCACTCCCGGCGTCAATCGCTCCAGGCAGTTCAACACCTGCTGTAGCTGGTCGGCTTCCATGGAACGTACCTGTCCTCCGCTCAACCCCAGATGTTGAGACAGACGGAACAAGCACCAGGCGCTGGTGTAGACACTGTATCCCACAGGTTGATCTGCTGCTGGACTGTGCCGCCAGGTGTGCACCATACCAGCCAGCAACCACCAGGACTCCCGGTTCAGATTCCCCCCGGCACTGTGCCTTGTAAAACGCTGGGCCAGGGTCGCCAGATACTCAGGTAATCGGGCACCATAGAGGGTATAGCGAACCAGAAATTCACCGGCATGGCGCCGAAAATACCAGCGCAGCATATCCAGGCTCGCTTCCAGCTGCCAAAGATCAGCGCACAATCGCTGGGCATACAGATGCTCTGCCACCAGCCTGACAGCGAGATAGTCGATCATCTCCACACGGCCTGGATGATCCCCTTCAGAATCCGGATGGAGACTGCGCCAGAGGAACATACCAGACCATCCAGGAAGTTCAAGTGCCAGACATTCCAGATATCCGACCCATTTTTTCTGACTCAAACCCAGGCGGCGCAACTCCGTAATCAGGGTATCCATGGGATCATCCGGCAGTGATTCCAGATGATTCTTCCAATCCGGCAGCTCTTCAAAAACCCAGTTCAGATCCAGTGCAGCCTGGGAGCGCCAAGCATGGTAGAAACCCGCCTTATTATCCTCCGAGTGCCATGCAGCCGTCCCCTGATCGAGATAACTGGCGAGTTGCCGGAACAGACCCGGCTCGAGCAATTCCAGGACGTCCTGCCCGGTAACCAGCTGCAACAACCCCCTTAAGGTCAGATCTTCACCGACTCGTTCCAGCGTTTGATTCAACAACACTTCCGATTCTTTGCGGATCCGACGATCTACCACCCGTTGAACCGAGTCACTCTCCTCGTTTCCCGCCAGCAATTCTACCAGCATTCGTTCTGCCTGTTCCGGATCAAGATCGACCAGATCCTCCGGATGTAACAGATAGTGGGTCAGTCCCAGTTTTTCGAGGCACCCCCCCCAGAGATCGGTTATAGCTTCCTGCTCGCTGTCCATCCCGAAACGGGCGGCTTCAGCCAGCAGACGTTGCCGATCGAGTGCCGGTACATCGGGTTGAAAACGCTGCAATGCCTGCAACTCCTCGATCTGCCAGTTGAACTGGCAGGCCGTAACCGGCTCGATAGGATGCAGCAGCGCGTTTAAATAAACCTCCCGCCGGGTCAGCGACCGATCGCCATCGTCGAACAACAGCTCGTCTGCCTGCAGTTCCGGGCTCTCGTCGAGCACCCGTTCCAGCTCCTCCCGTGAAATCCTCCCGTGTTCGAAAAACTCCCGATAACGTTCCTCAGGCAGGTAACCACGGGCACCGGTTTTCTTTTCGGCCAGTTCCAGGGCTTCGGGAAACAACAGATGTTGATAACCATGCAAGGTGTTGTGATGAACGAAGTTCCTGATCGGTGCCTGGCCCGGAAGCACATGCTCGAACCTGGCAATTGCACTTCGTAGCTGTTCCCGGATTTCGATCCCGTCAGAACTGGTATGTTCCATATTCAACCGTTACCCCCCCCGTCAAAAACCAGGCTGAATTGGGCAACGGAGGCTGACATCAGGTCGAGTACAGGTGCAGGAAAAAGACCCAGCAGGATGATTCCCGCCGCCAGCACGGTTGCGGCAAACATCTCGTTTCCTTTGAGATCGGCCACTTTATGGATACCGGCTCGAACCGGACCGGTAAAGAGCCTTGCGACGGTTCGTATCGCATAGGCGGCGCTGATCATGACACCAAGACTGAGTACCACCGCCAACCAGCCCCAGCGCTGAAACCCACCGATAAGGGCATGCAGCTCGGCAACAAATCCCACCGTTCCCGGCAACCCCACGGCAGCCACGAAGGTAAGTGTGGTGAAAAAGGCAAAGCGGGGGGTAACCCTGACCAGAGAGCTGTAGTGATTGATGTCCCTTGTCCCGGTGCGCTCATAAAGCAGACCAATGAGAAGAAACATCGCACCTGCTACCAACCCATGGGCAACCATCTGCAGCAAAGCTCCCTCCAGGCCAGCAAAGTTCAATGCCGCTATTCCAAACAAGACCACCCCCATATGGCTGACCGAGGAGTAGGCGATCATCGCTTTCAGGTCGCTCTGCCGCCAGGCCAGCAAGCCGCCATAGACAAGGCTCACCAGGGCAAACGCCACCAGTATACCCTGCAGTGCCCCCACACCCTGGGGCAGCACACCTGCGACCCGAATCAGCCCGTAAGACCCCATTTTCAACAGGATACCCGAAAGCAGGATGCTGACCGGACTGGGGGCCTCCACATGGGCCAGTGGTAACCACCCGTGGATGGGAAAGATCGGCATTTTGACGCCGAACCCCAGCAGAAAACCCAGGAAAATGAGTACCTGTGTGTCTTCCGGCAGTGACTTGGCTGCGGTGGCTATTGCGGTCATACCGAAACTGCCGCCAGGGACTGAGTCGAACAGCACCAGCAAGCTTATCAGCAGAAAAACTGAACCTCCCATGGTATAGAGAAAGAAGTTGAGTGCAGCACCGTGACGGTGCTGTCCTCCCCAACGATCTATGAGGAAGAACAGAGGGATCAGGGTCAACTCCCAGAAAAGATAGAAAAGAGCCCAGTCCTGGGCCATGAACACGCCCATCATGGCCGCTTCCAGCACCAGCATCAGCAGATAGTATCCCTTGACCTCTCGATTTATCGACGAAGATGCCATGATGGCAATCAGGCTCAGCAGCGTCGCCAGCAGCAGCATAGGCAGGGATATTCCATCGATACCGAGGGAGAAAGAGGTACCGAGTCGGGGGTTCCAGCGGTGAATCTCAAGAAACTGCAGGCCTGGTTGGGTACTGTCAAACTCAAAAACGAGACCCCAGGCCAAAAGCAGGGTGAGCGTGGCGGTACCCAATGCCACGACACGAATCAGGCGATCGCTTCCCGATGGCAGGGCAGCGATCAGCGCCGCTCCAAACAAGGGCAGAATCAGCAAAAAGGTGAGTATACCCATAGCAGGGAAACTTCAACTCCTGGATTCGACAGGGTTAATTAGAATAGACTAATTTTCCTTCATAATAAATAGCATTTAGTTATTGGGGATTCCTGATAGCTGCACGAAAAGGTAACTACTCACCCCGCGCGGGCAATCTGTGGGGGGCAAGCAGTTACACGGAGAGAAATAAAGGGTATCACTCGAGTACACCCACTCATCTATCAAAAACTTCTAGGGCTGTTGCCACAATCGATCCCACTGTCACCCCATGAACGGGAATGTCATCAGCACCGCAGGAGGGAATGACTTTACTATCTACCTCAGATATCTGTTCCAGGCATGGGGTAAAAACTGAACCTGGTTATGCCGGTTCATAGGATACATTCCTCCCCTTGTGAAGCCTTCCCATGGACAGCATCCGGTACTGGAGTGGCGGGTGCGCCCCCCCCGAAAATCAAACCATGTTTTCTCGTTAGACCGCCGACAACCTGATAAACTGCTTGTTTGTTGATCTACGCCGTCTAACACCTTAATCATCCACTCCAATTTTAGGGGAAACATTGTTACAGTTGCGTTTCAATCGCCGACTTTCCCGGTGCAGATTCAGGGAAGGTCTCAGATAATCAAGCTCTGGAGAGAAATAACGACAGTGAAAAATCCGGTATCCATTCTATTATTTATCATGCTCGCGTTGGTGGCCCCCGGCCTGGCTCTGGCAGCTGGTGGGGGTGGTGGGGAACGCCTCGACCTGACGACCCATTGGGTGGGTTTCGCCTCCCTGGGAATTTTCGTCCTTGCCTATGCACTGGTGATGGCCGAAGAGTTTACCCACCTGCGTAAATCCAAGCCTGTCATCCTGGCCGCAGGCATCATCTGGGCCTTGGTTGCCTACGTCTACCACACCCATCCTGAACTTCCGGCCGGTATGGCCGAAAGCGCTGTCCGGCACAATCTTCTCGAGTACTCGGAACTGATGCTGTTCCTCCTGGTGGCGATGACCTATATCAACGCTATGGACGAACGCAATGTTTTCGAAACCCTGCGCTCCTGGCTGGTTGCCAAAGGCTTCAGTTTCCGCCAGCTGTTCTGGATTACCGGCGTGCTCGCCTTTTTCATTTCCCCGGTGGCAGACAATCTAACCACTGCCCTGCTGATGTGCGCGGTCGTTCTGGCAGTCGGGGGAGATAACAACAAGTTCGTGCTTCTGGCCTGCATCAATATCGTGGTGGCAGCCAATGCCGGCGGTGCGTTCAGTCCCTTCGGTGATATCACGACCCTGATGGTATGGCAGAAAGGAGTCATCACTCCAACCGGCATGGTGGATTTCTGGGCCTTCTTCTCACTGTTCATTCCTTCCCTGGTCAACTGGCTGGTACCTGCTTCCATCATGGTGATGGCCGTTCCCAACGTCAACCCCACTGGTGGTGGCGAGGCCATCTCAATGAAACGCGGTGCCAAACGCATCATTGCCTTTTTTCTCTTAACCATTGCCACCGCGGTGAGCTTTCACAACTTCCTGCACATGCCACCGGTCATCGGTATGTTGACAGGTCTCGCCTATCTGCAGTTCTTCGGTTTTTATTTGAAGAAAACCGCCCACAAGGATCATCACGGTAAGAGAGAGGATCCAGAGGCAGAAGGGCAATTGGGTGAAATAGTGGCTTTCGATGTCTTTCGCAAGATTGCGCGTGCCGAGTGGGACACTCTGCTTTTCTTCTACGGCGTTGTACTCTGCGTGGGCGGCCTGGGTTTTATTGGCTATCTGGCCATGACCTCTCAGATGATGTATACGGAATGGGGAGCGGCCCTTGGTCTCAGCGCTGCCATGAATGCCACACCGGCAAATATCGCTGTCGGAGTGCTCTCCGCTATCGTGGATAATATTCCGGTCATGTTTGCCGTACTGACCATGATGCCGGACATGTCCATGGGACAATGGCTGCTAGTCACCCTGACTGCCGGTGTCGGTGGCTCAATGCTGTCCATCGGTTCAGCCGCCGGTGTAGCGCTCATGGGCCAGGCCCGTGGCAGATACACCTTCTTCGGCCATCTGAAATGGGCACCGGTGATAGCCCTGGGATATGTCGCCAGTATTGCTGTCCATCTGATGGTGAATGGCAGCATGTTCTAGGAGCCTGTCCGAGAATAGCAATCGACCGGTTCTTGCTCCTGCAAAACCGGCAATCAGTCTATTCTCAGATAGGCTCCCAGGATTCCCACCCCGGAGCAGTTGAGTAGCAGGCCGCGGCTGAAACAGCCCGGCCTGCTCTCAGACCTCTCGATCTGCCGGCACACCGTCCATGCAACGTTGACGAACTCACCCTATCGCCACCGTCTGATTCCCGCCAACGCTGTCTGCAGCAGGATCAATCGTTTTCAGGCTGCGCTGAATCAATGAAACCGGCGACCCTTTTCTCTACCTGATCTATATTTTCTATTGTAAGAGGGATTTGGCGCGAAGACAGTGAAGCCATTGACCCCAGTCGATGGTCAATGGGCTGGTTTCCGGTAGTTTTGAGTGCCCTTTAGTGATGCATCCAATCTGCGCCTTACGCAGGAGACGTATGTCACTCAGGTACCCTGACCCCCGGAATCCTCCCCATGTCACCCCACTCGCACACAGTGGAGAAAGGAGCAGCTGATATGAATGACACGGGAATCAAACAATATGCCGAAGCTGTGGCAAAGAAGTTGATCGGTGAATCACCCCTGGGTGGTGAACTATCCGATAAACAGTGCACGACCCTGGCCGGCATTATGAAAGTGTCGGAACTTAAAGAAGGTGAAATGCTTTTGAAAGAAGGTCACGTGGATGATTCACTTCACGTGGTGGTAAACGGAAAACTCGAAGTATTCAAAGGTGATCAGGGAGGTGAGGAAGTCCTCTTGACCATGCTTCACACCGGGGACATGGCTGGAGAAATGGGGTTTATCGATGGAGCACCCCACACAGCGAGTTTGCGGGCAGTTGGAAAATGCGAGGTCATCACATTTCGCAGAAACGACTTTGAAGATCTGATTCGAAAGGATCCAGAGCTTGTTTACAAAGTTATGCGTGCCGTGATGCGCACCGTCCACCGCATACTCAGACGAATGAACTTTCAATACACCCAGCTGACCGACTACATCATGCACCAGCATGGGAGATATTGAGATTTTACTTTTTACAAACGGTTGGACCGGGCAGTACGCTCAAGGGTACTGATGGCCACCTGAAGATCATGATTCATGAGAACCCGGCGCGGAGGTGAGGAAACAACTTCAACCCGTGACTTCATTTGTTGTCTTCATTCTTCCAGCGGTTCGCTTCCAATTCCCTGGTGGATTGCGCTGGCGGGCGGTTTGATGCATCGACCTCTGCTTCAGAATCGTATTGTACTTCAACGGTAATTTTGTGATGGCTGCCGGGCTTGGTCGTGTGCTCATCTGTGATGTATTTATGAAAAGGCACTGCTGAAATCTCCGCGTTTACTGACGACTTAAACTCGTCCTCGGCATATAACACGTTTTCTTTAGGGAAAAAGGCTTCGCTCTTGCCATTGCCTCAGCGGCGTCAAACCAACCCTCGCAGTGATTAGGGCCTTGATGATTCCGTAATAGATTCAGCACCCCTTTACACTTGGCGTAAAAGCTGAAGAAAGCCAGTACCAGATGCCGCTGCCAGGACTTGATGGGATACGCACTGCAAATCAGCTTGTCGTCGTAGAGACCCCGGTCAGTCAGGCCCACTGCGCCAAAAGCTCTCATTCTGACCCGGGTACCCCGCTGGAGGCGCGGACCCAGTACCACCGCATCGAGCATGTCCCCTTCCAGCCCCAGGTAGCCCTCCACTGAGCCGTAGTTAAACGGACAGGGAAAGGGAGAAACAAAATCCACATACCCCGAAGAGCCGCGTTTCACAAAGCTTCCACGGGGTATTTCTATGATCACCTCAAGTTGAGGCCCCATCATTTTTCCCTTTTCCATTAAAATCACAATGGTGTTTCTTATAGATAGATCTTCAGTCTAACCCTCTGCAGACAGGATATACAATAGCTGGCCTGGGGATCACAGGTACCCCCCCGGGTCATACTGGCTGCAGCCAGGATCGGGATAGCGCTTGAAAACTCTCATGACTTGACCGATCGTACACCGGATGACATTCATTCGGCATCCAGTAGCTGGAATGTAGCTGCTCAACTCCCCAGAGATTACCCCCCATGGGTGGCCTGTGGAGGAAGTGTCTTTGACAGGGCTGCCAAAGCCAAGGCTACAGGGAGGGTTTTACGACGTCTTCCGGTACAGATTGCACATGGGGATTGAGTAGGTACGTTAGAATTTCAAAGTATCCCCAATTTGCCTATACTGTCGAATAATCGAAGCCTTGACCCACTACTTCCATGGATACCAAGAAATCAAACCCAGACCAATCTAAACTGGATCGCGTTGTGGCTGAAGCCCGACGCAGCCGGGAACAGCGCGAGCAGGGTTACCGGGAACGGGCATTGAAGATGTACCCCTGGGTATGTGGACGCTGCGCAAGAGAGTTTACCCGCGCAAATCTGCGGGAGCTGACAGTACATCATCGGGATCATAACCACGACAATAATCCGGCGGATGGCAGCAACTGGGAACTTTTGTGCCTCTACTGCCACGACAACGAGCATTCCAGGTACCTGGAACACGGAGGCAAGACCGGCACTGCCGGGCAGGACAGTGATACACCCGAAGTAACCCACAATCCATTCGCAGGCCTGAAATCCCTGCTGGAGGATAAATAAATCCCGGGTCAAAGCAGCCTGTCGTCAAATGGCAGAAACTGACCTGCCAACTCCCTTCCCGGCCACTTGGTCCGGTCAACCCTGATAGATCGTTCCGGCAAGTCCGGGAAGCGCCCCCTTTATGATGAACAGCGGCAGTTTATTCTTCGGCACTTCAATGCCCCTGCCAATATCCAGGGATAAATTTCTGGAACAGCTGCAAAGTATCGGGCTGATCGGTAAACCTTACGAGGTGAAGGAAAACCGCTATCTGACCGGCGATCGTTTCCTGCAACTCATCACTTTCCTAGGTTGCTCGCCCTATTTGCAGTTGAACCCACCGGAAGACGGGAGCGACGGATTCTGTCATGTATTTATTCCAAAACCACTGGATAATCCGAAACTGATCTTTGGAAGCAATACAAATCCGCCTCGCTGTGCCCACTGCAAGCTACCCCAAAATAACTGGCGGACAACTATCGTAGACGCCCCATACGGGAAAAACACGAAGGCCCGTTGCCTGCGCTGTAACAACCCTTACGAACCCACACAACTGAGTTGGCGACGGGATGCCGGCTACGTCAGGTTCTTTATCAGGATCTTCGAGGTCTTTCCCGGAGAGGCAGTACCAAGCACCGAATTCATGACGGCGTTACAGAAAACAGGCGTGTCCTGGCACTTCTTTTATGTGCAGAATCCCGAAGTCCACTAATTGTGAAACTGGACCTACCAGGAAGCTGACTTTCAGGCCGCCAGTTCCAAACCTTTAGGTAACTGGACTTCGATACTGATGGGCAGATGGTCGGACAAGGGGTAGTCCAACACCCTGGCATTTTCAACGATGAGGGAATCGGAAACCAGAATATGATCAAGCTTCCTCATCGGTCGCCAGCTTGGGAATGTTCTGAGTTTTCGGCCGGGCTCCCAGAGGTTCACCCGGCTCATCAACAACTGCATTTCCCGGGATTCGCAACTGCAATTAAGGTCCCCCATTATGACCACATGGGGAAGCTCAGAAACCAGCTCACTGACAAAGCTGACCTGACGCAATCTGGCACGACGCCCCAACGCAAGGTGCAGAATACAGACTGTCACCCCGCCAGCACCGCCGAACTCGCACAGGATAACACCGCGCCCCGGTAACCCTGGCAATTTATGTTCACTGATCTTTGATGGTTTCATGTGACTCAGCACCCCGTTACTATGCTGCGCCAGCTTACCCAGCTTGCGATTGACCTGCTTGTGCCAGAACGGAAACCCTCCACGGTGGGCCAGATATTCGGTCTGATCCAGGAATCCACTCCGCAAACTGCCAGAATCCACTTCCTGCAACCCTACAATGTCATAGTCCTTAACAATTGCTGCAATTCTGTCAAGGTTCAACTGGCGTTCACGATGGGGCAGAACGTGCTTCCAGCTCTGGGTAAGGTATTGCCTGAAATGCCGTGTATCCACCCCGGTCTGTATGTTGTAACTGAGCAGACGGAGCCATTGGTAATCTGTTCGTTTCAACGCTACAGTCCCCTTATTTTGTTATTGTGGCCAGATACCTGACCAGGCTCCATCCCTGGGATCCGGGTTTTTCCGGCTCCGTATACAGGATTCCCCCTAAGGAAATGGTGAGTTTCCCGTTAACTGCCTCTAAACTACCCTAACCGACCGTAAAGGGGTAGTCAAAGCAACTCATTTGTATTCCCCGGCTGCTTTTTCCTTTCTCACCCTGTCAATCAGGTAATCGGTGACTGTCATGGTCAGTACGCCACCCAGTCCGCTGGTACGATACTTCCCATCCACGACAATTGCCGGAACGCCACGGACATCGAACCGTTCAGCCAGTACCGCCGCACGCCTGGCCTGGGTCTGTACTGCGAAAGACTTCATCGCCTTACCGAATGCAACGATGTCGACACCGTGCTCAGCCAGTAGTGCTTCCATCTCTCCCTGGGTTCTAAGCTTCTGATTTTTTTCGTGAATAGCCTTGAATATGGTCTCGTTAAGCTCCTCGGCCAAACCCATGAGTCGCAAAGCATAGTAGGTTTTTGCATGCAATACCACATCGCTACGACTGAACATGGCCGGTACACGATCGAAATCCACATTCTCGGGTTTACGGGCCAGCCAAGCATCCAGATGGGGCTCTAACTGGTAGCAATGAGGGCAGGCGTACCAGAAAAACTCCAACACCTGTACCCGCTCTCCCTCTCCACCCGGCTGACTGGGAATGATCGTGAAGTAGTGCAGATCCTCCTCGTATTTTGGCTCCGCCGACACCGGTGACAGGAACAGAAAAGAACAAAGCAATACGCTCAGTAATAGTGAGTGGTTTTTCATCAATGATCCTCAATTATGGTTATTTCGGCTGGAAGTAAGCCAACTTGAACCTTCTGGGTAACAACCCACCGCTTGCAGAGGTTGCCGATATTATCAGACCCTCCCCAGGTAGAAGGGTTCAAACCAGAAACCGTCATCAAGCCAGTAATCCGCAGACAACAGCGATACTTAACAACGGCCAGTCCCTCTTTATCAGGTTCTGAATCCGACTATACCCGCAGAGTTCAGCAACAGCTGCAAGCAACGCTTTTCCCGAACCATGATCAGCGACCGGAGGAAGCTTGAAACCGGGATAGTTGGGGACCTGACTAGTACTCCATCAGCGTAATAAATCAGGATGCAGAGCCGTCCCAATCGGCCAAGTCAAGGCGCAGTCCGCAGGGAATGGCATGCCCTTTTCAAGGACTGCAACGCAGGATTGGCCGATTGGGACGGCTCCCTGCGGGCCAGCCAGGAAGCGGCCATCTGCGTTGTTGCGCTCGCTTGAATTAGCTTTGGCTAGTCCTGCACTCGCGCGCCTAGCATCTGACCGCTTCCTGACTGGCTGCATCCTAAGTCATTACCTTGATGGAGTACTAGGAAAGGGGTTCGAGACCAAGGCAGTTGATGGGGACCGTACACCCTGCTCTGTTCTGAGCCAGTCTCCGGTCCAGGACAAGGTCGAAGGCAACCCTGTCCTGGGCACGGCAGTTGGGCCAGACAAAGTATACTGGCCCCGCTACTTCAGCATTTCACCAGACTTCCTGACACGGAAAGGCCTGCGTATCTAGCGGCGCAAACCCTGCACGTACTGGGTAACCGCGGCAATCTCTTTATCGGTCATGGCGGCAGCGACCCCCTGCATCATGTTGCCGGGGTCGTTATTTCTATTGCCAGAGCGAAAATCTTTCATGGTCTGGACCATGTAGGCAGCATGCTGACCATTGATGCGGGGGAAATTTGCTACCGGATTTCCGATACCTGCAGGTCCATGGCAAGCGGTGCAGGCAGCCACACCCGTCTCGGCGTTACCGGCACGGTAGATCTTCTCTCCAAGGGATACCTGGTCGGCGGCAGCGGTACCCGGACTCTGGCTCTGACCACTGAAATAGGCTGCCAGATCCTGCATATCCTGATCACTCAGCGGGGCTGCCATGGGCGACATCAAATCGTTCTTACGAACCCCTTCCTTGAACTCGCCCAACTGCTTGATCAGATACTCAGGATGCTGACCCGCGAGTTTTGGCCAAATTGGATTGGGGCTGTTTCCATCCGCACCGTGACAAGCCATACAGGTGGCGGACTTTGTCTTGCCTGCTCCGGCATCACCGGCGGCCTGAGCGCCGGTTACTGTCATAGCCAAGGCGATGGAAACTGAAACTAGCCATTTGTTCATGCTCAACCCTGTTCGTCTGCTTCAAATTAACACTGGCCGGAGTACCGGCACACCCCCTCGAGTAGTCATTGACTTGCGCCATCAGGCGCTGGCCCGGATGCCGAAACGAGGGCTGAAATATCTAGTGAGATTACAGCCTTGCATGTATACCAGATGGGCAGACATCTGGTCAAATCAACCCTGTTTATAACCGCTTTCGAACCCATATATCAGGCTGACTCGGCAGGTAGCCAGATACGGCCCCGGAACTCACCAGAAAATCAATCTGCAGGGACTGAAATCCCTGTCACTCCCTCATGATACTGTTACAGTATCCCAGGCTCATCAGTTTGTTATCAGCGACCACTCCCTGTTGATATTCGTACACTATTCCAGGATTATCAGCTTCTGATCTGAGAGCTGTAGAAAATGCCCCACACCACCCTTCCCTTACCATAAAGCGTTGACCGGAAAAACGGTGAAAAAACTTATCCACCGGCGACTTGCAGGCGCGCTCTCCGGCTCCTGCCTTCTCGAAGGTGGCTTACTGACCATCAGCTTGATCGTGCCGGAGACGAGATTAGGAAGTCTACCGCCACTGCAGGGCGACTGGATCTTCTGGGGTGAGCCGATCAAAGAGGAGTACATGCTTGGGACGGGAGAAGCACTGTTGATCAGTGCCCAGGGTAAGCGACGCCTCTCCCGGTTGAATCAAGGATTTCGTTCTGCCCGCAGTAACTGGCAGCAACAGTGCCTTGATGGCCATGCTTCCCCGGCAGTCGCATTCACTGGCTTTGCTTTCTCGGACAATGATCCGATGATTGATGCCTGGCATGGCATACCCAATGCCGCTCTGTTCGTTCCCGAGTTGCTGGTTCACCAACTCGGGAATCGCTGTGAGATGCACTTCACCTGCTCCCGCCACCCGGCTGCGACCCGGGAAACGATACTCGACCGATGGATGAGCCTGTTCCAGCACACACTGGCAGGAATGAGGGAACAACCTGGACCCTCAGGCCGCCGCACGCCGCTGGAGCGCTGTGACGAAAAACCTTCTGCTGATGACTGGCAACAACTGGTACGGCGAGCCATCGCGGATATTCGACCTCACGGTCTGAAAAAAACGGTGCCTGCGAGAGTGATTCGGGTTCGTGCACGACGCAGACTGCAACCCCATCGACTGATGGCAACACTCGACTGCCTGTTTCCCAGCTCTATGCTTTTCTGCCTGAGCCGCAATGGCAGGGTGTTTTCATCCGCTACGCCGGAGCGTCTGGCAGCAGTACAGCATGAAAGCATCGTCTGCGACGCTATCGGGGGTACGATAGAACGTGGGATCGATGAAGCTGGGGACAGAGAACTGGAAAACACCCTCCGAAGAGATCCGAAAGCAATTTGTGAACACGCGCTGATCGTTGAAGACATTGAACTCTCTTTAGGAGGACTCGGAATCCAAACGGACCCCCACGACGAACCCGGCATTCTCAAACTGCGTAATCTGCAACATCTCAGAACGCCGATACGGGGCCGGCTCTCTTCAGGCGTTTCCCTGCTGGATGCCGCGGAGGCGCTCCACCCCACCGCAGCGGTCAACGGCTTCCCCACCGAGCAGGCCAGTGCCTGGCTCAGACAGCACGAACCGCTGCGCAGAGGCTGGTACTCAGGGGCCGCCGGCTGGATAGACACCAACGGTAACGGCAAACTTGCCGTGCTGTTGCGTTGCGCGCTACTGGAAAACCAATACGCCGAACTCTTTGCCGGTGCCGGGGTGACAGCCGATTCGGACCCGGCCCTGGAGTTACAGGAGACTGAGTTGAAATTCGGTACCATGCTGGAAGCATTGGAAAATGCATAACCCCAATGAAATCCCGGATGAGCCGGGGGCTTTGAACCTGTGCTGGTCCTACAACCTTATCGATGGACTGATTGCTGCCGGCGCTACGACGGCGATAATCTCGCCGGGCTCCCGCTCCACACCACTGGTACTCGCCTGCGAACGGCACCCCGGCATCCGCATTCACACCCTGATCGACGAACGATGTGCGGGCTTCTTCGGTCTGGGACAGACTCTTGGGGAAAAACGCCCCACTATACTCATTGCCACCTCAGGAAGTGCACCGGCCCACTGGCTCCCCGCAGTGATGGAGGCCCACCATTCCCGGTTACCGCTGATCCTGCTCAGCGCTGACCGCCCCCCGGAACTGCAGGGGCGAGGGGCAAACCAGACAACCGAGCAAAGCAATCTGTTCAGGGCATTCACCAGGGTGTTCTGCAACCCGGGAATGCCCCGAACCGGGAACAGTGGGCTGAAATTCATTCAGAGCGAAGGTATCCGACTGGGTCAACGTTCCCTCTGGCCCCATCCCGGTCCAGTCCATATCAACTTGCCATTGCGGGAGCCCCTGGTACCCAAGCACTGGCCCGTTCTGCCTCAAGCATCTCAACCAGCACTGCAGGGGATTCCAGGCCTGCTGCCGGACCCAATACAACTGACCAGACTTCGCAACACCATTGCGGGCAGACCCGGGCTGATAGTCTGCGGCCCAGGGGACTATGGAGATGACTTTACCCATCAGGTCACATCACTCGCAGGTCGACTGAACTGCCCCTTGATGGCCGATCCGCTCAGCGGGATGCGATTCGGCAAACTCGATAAGGAGCAGATACTCAGTCGCTACGACACCTTTCTGCGCCACCCTGGTGTCCCCACACCCGAATGGGTGTTACGTTTCGGTGCGCCCCCGATATCAAAGCCCCTACTCTCCTATCTGGCAAACTCCGGCGACGATCAGATACTCTGCGACCCCTGGGGTCAATGGCCAGATGGCGGACATCTCATCCGGGAAATGGTAAGAGCAAGCCCCTCCAGGCTTTGTCAGCAACTTATGGAACTGGTACCCGACCCCGACCCCGGTAACTGGTTTGATCTTCTGTCCAAGGCGGAGCAGATTGCTCACTCGGAAGCCCTGCAATCACCGCCTCTGGAGGGAAAAATCATCAGCGAGCTGCTGGATGAACTTCCCGATGGCAGCCAGCTTTTCTGCGGAAACTCCATGCCGATCCGACATCTCGACAGCTGGAGCGGTTCCGGCTCCAAGTCGATTCGCCTGCTGGCAAACCGGGGCATCAGTGGAATCGACGGTGCTGTCTCCACACTGCTTGGGCTTGCAGTGAAATCAAAAGGAAAAACCGTCGGGCTCCTGGGTGATCTGACCTTCTATCACGATATGAACGGACTCCTGGCAGCCCGGGATCTGGATGCTGTGATCATCGTGCTGAATAACAACGGGGGGGGGATCTTCGGTTACCTGCCCCAAGCGGACCTGGACTCATTTGAACCGCACTGGGTAACGCCGACCGGTCTGGATTTCAGTCAGGTGGCAACCCTCTACAATCTTTCACACACCCGGGTGAAAAACCCGTCGGAATTCAAACCTGCCCTCCGGGCCGCACTGGCAAAACCCGGTGTCGATCTCATCGAGGTGATATCCGACCGGAATACCAGCATTGCAGCCCACAAATCTTACTGGAAGCGGGTAGTATCCGGACTGATACACTTTCCGTCTCTGAACGCGACTGCCCCCTGAACGCTGTGTTCCTGAACGTCTCACCTAAAACTCCCGTACATCGCGTAGCAGCAACCCAGGCTTCCGGAATTTCATCTCTCAGAACAAGGAAGGCTCTGACAATCGAAAGCACACTATGACAAGAGGCGCCTCACGGACATCAATCCCATATACTGTCAGGCAACACAAATGGGCCGGGCCAGGGACAAACTCACCGGAAAAGTGTGAGGGAAGAGTGAACTGGCAACCTGTAACCCAGGCTCACCCGATACTCACACCCAGCCCACTGCACTAACGACAGATCAATCCGCCCCTTTCAACCCCATTTCCACATGCCCGGTACGCAGGTGCAGATCCCGTTGCGGAAAAGGAATCTCGATCCCAGCTTCTCGCAGTGCCTTATCCAGGGCCATATGCAGATCGTGAGTCAACGGCATACGTCCAAGCCGCTCCTTGACGAAAACCCGGATAGAGAAATCCAGAGCACTCTCTCCAAAGCCTAGAAAGAACACCGTGGGAGGCGGTTCTTCCAGAACATTCGGATGAGCTTTAACCACCTCCATCATGACCCGGTGGACCTTTTCCGTGTCCGACCCGTAGGCGATACCAACAGGAATCACGATGCGGGTAATGTCCTCCGACAAGGTCCAGTTGATTAAGGAATCCGTGACGAAACTCTTGTTGGGAACGATCAATTCTTTGTTATCCCAATCGGTTACGGTGGTGGCACGTATGCGAATACGGCTGACCGTACCGCTGATCTGGCCAATGGTTACGGTATCGCCTATTCGGATGGGGCGCTCGAAAAGAATGATCAGCCCGGAGATGAAATTGGCAAAAATCTCCTGCAGGCCAAAACCCAGCCCCACCCCCATGGCGGCAACCAGCCACTGGATATCACCCCATCTGAGTCCCAGGGTCGTCAGTGCGAGCCAGGTACCCAGCGCGTAAACCACATAGCTGCTGATTTTGGAAATGGTGTAGCGGGCGCCAGGGTCCAGATCCAGGGGTTGCATCAAGCTGATCTCGAGCAGTCCCGGCAGATTTCTGGCGGCTACCAGGGTCAGTATGATCACCAACAGATTGGTCCCCAGATCCCACACCGAGACAGGAATACTCTCCTTGATTCCCCCGGAATCGACCATATGCTCCCAAAGCACGACCTCGTCAAGATGAATGATGGCAGGAGTGAGATCCAACCAGAGAAAACCCAGCGCAACAAATAGAAGCAGCACCGAGACCACAGACATGAGCCGGCTGGTCTGCTCGCCGATTTCTGACAGGTCCATTTCTCCCATATCAGCAATTTCCAGAACGCTTTCACCGGCAGCCCCCGCCGCTTCCCTTGCGGCCCGGGCATCCAGTTCAGCCTGCCGCTTTTCCAGGGTCCGCGCATACCTCAGACGGCGCCCCGCGACCAGCATCCAGCGTCTGGCCAGATGAAAGAGCACCAGCACCAGCATGGCGGTATAGACGGATTGACCAATTCGCACAAGAAGCCGGTCGACAGTATAGACATAACCTTCGAACTGCAGCACAGTCAGAAACAGCATCAGACCCATAACCACCAGATAAGCGACGGATCTCCATGAAAAGGTAATATTTTCGCCTTTCTTTCGCCGGGCCTCAGCCCCGGTCCAGGGATTCAGGAAAAGATGGGCAAGCCACCAGAGCCCCAGAAACCAGCTCATCAGGACTAACCGCCCCAGGCTGTCGCGAAAATCCAGGGAACCCTCAACCATGACACTGCCCAGGAGTGTCATCATGATCACGGTGAACCCCATGAACCAGCGCAAGTGCCGCCTGAACAGGGCATTGGCATCCCTGTTCCAGGAAAAATGTACCTCCGCCAGGCCATTGGTAATAAACAGATAACGGGATAACTGAATGAGGCCAAGCAGATACCCTGCGTGGGTCAATAGCGGGCTGAGTATATCGCCGATGGGGCTGGGTTCGGCCCTGAACATCCAACCCAGAGCCAGCAACATAAAAACCCAGGGTATCGCCAGAAACACGGTTAATAAAAGGGCCTCCAGGGTGAGGGAGAAACGATCCAAAGTCACATCGCCGATATCCGATACCATCATTTCCAGGGCCAGTCTCATTCTGCCCCGGAATGCGAACAGGCAGGTCAGTAAAAACACCAGCACTCCCATGGCCAGGGGCCGCTCGGTGAACCGTGAGAAATCACCTCGGAAAATCTGGCCCCAGTTTTCGGTGGCCAAAACGGAGATAAATTCGATGACGACTTCACCCGCTACTTCCAGATCCAGACGCTTGGAACTGGGGATCCAGATCATACTGCGATCGAGGAGTTCCCCGTACTCCTCCACCTTGAACATCAACTGGGCACGCACCGATTCCGTGTCACTGAGCACCTGTTCGTAGCGCGCGTAGGCTGCCAGCAACTGCTCCAACAGGCTGAACCTGTTTTGATTGAGCGTATCCAGCTCCTGCCTTAGAAGTTGCCAGGTGCGATCATCCAGATCTCCGGGTTTCTCGATCGGCTCTTCCCATTTGCCCTCGATGCGATCGAGCATCAGGAGTCTGTCGTCCTCCACCCGGAACTGCTCCAAATGAACTTCAGCTAACAGGTCTCTTGCCTGCTCAGTTTCATCCTCCAGCAAGTTGAGATCCGGTAACCGCTTCCGTTCTGATCGCAACAACTTGCCGATGCTCTCGTCGAGCCTGATTACGTCCAACTGCTTCTTGGCGATCTCCAGATTTCGCGTCATCCGCTGCAGCTCACCGGATCGCTGTTGCTTGTCGGCGACAGCCTGTTCCAGCCTGACGGTCAAACGATCCAGCTTCTCACTCAAGTCCGTAATTTCCTCGGCTGCCGTCTGAATCAGGGGGTGTTTACCCCTGGATTCCCTTGCCGCTCTCTCAGCCAGCTCCAGTGCCTCCCTGGCCTCCTCGGTCCGCTGGCTCGTGAGCAGTTCCTGGAGGTACTGCACCTGGGCACCTGATTGTTTGAACTCCTGCTGCCGGAGCTCGATCTGCGCTTTTAGATTTTCATTGCGGGGGCTGTAACTCAGGCGCTCCATTTCCAACCGATTCATGTTGCTTCTAAGCGCCTGCTGCCTGACCAGAAGGGCCACGAACCGGGCTTCCAGGCCGGAAAGTTCCTGGTCCGCCAGTTCCAGCGCTTCGAGTTCCTTATCAATCTCCTGGAGCCGCAACTCGATATTTGCCACAGCTTCGGTGATCTGCCCCGGTCGCAGGCGCTCGTTGGAGATCCGTGCCTGCAGTTCAGCCAGCTTGTTCTCCGCCAGTTTTCTATTCGCGCGGGCCTGATCCAGCTTCCTTTCCAACTGGACCAGGTTCAGGTCATCCACAACAGGAAGGTATTCCCTGCCGGCATCGAGGGCTTTACGCAATGCAATGTCGAGATTCGCCTTCTGATCGGCCGCTTCATCGATAGTCTGTTTATAGCGTTCTACCGCCGCCTCATCGCGCTGGGATGCTTTTAGATGAGTCAGGGCGGATTGGTAGAATTCCAGCTCTCGGGCACTTTCAGTATCCGGCTCAGCAATGGCGCTGAGTTCCTTGATCTTGGCTTCCAGCTGAGCAATATCCGGAATCTGAGGTGTACCGTTACCCCCCTCAGCGACCTGCTCAGCCCCGAGGGAAACCGAGCTGAACAACATGGAGAGGATGAATACACAACTTAGAATTCTGGAGATTGAATTAAATTCGGGCATATCAGGTAATTGGATTCTGAGTACAACCATCTATCGGGGCATCTGAAAAACTGGCGTATCCGGCTATCGGGACACCTGCAAGAATAATTAACGCCAAGAATAACAAACCCTGCCCCTGCCAGCTGGAATTTTCTAGTACAATTGGCTTTTGCAAAACACTACACCAGAGAATTCATGAGTAGCAACATCGACTGGCAGACCCCGGACGACCTCCATTTTCAGGATATCCTCTATCAGCAGTCCCAAGGCATAGCAAAAATCACCATTAATCGACCGGAAGTACGCAATGCCTTCCGGCCGGAAACCGTAACCGAGCTGATCCAGGCATTTCGCCGGGCCCACCTGGATCAGGCGATCGGGGCAATCATTCTGACCGGTGCAGGAGACAAGGCATTCTGTTCAGGTGGAGACCAGCGCATTCGGGGCGAGGGTGGCTACCGGGATGCCGAAGGCACCGAACATCTGAATGTATTGGAACTGCAGCGGCAGATTCGTACCCTCCCCAAGCCGGTCGTGGCGATGGTGGCGGGATACGCCATCGGTGGTGGCCACGTGCTGCACCTGATCTGCGATTTGACCATTGCGGGGGACAACGCCCGCTTCGGCCAGACCGGTCCGAGAGTCGGAAGTTTTGACGGAGGACTGGGTGCCGGCCTTCTGGCCAGAACCGTCGGTTTGAAAAAAGCCAAAGAGATCTGGTTCCTCTGCCGGCAGTATGATGCCCGACAGGCACTGGACATGGGGCTGGTCAACCTGGTGGTGCCCCTGGAAGATCTGGAACGGACCACGGTCGAGTGGTGCCGGGAAATGCTGCAACTATCCCCCACTGCGCTGCGGGTACTCAAAGCATCATTCAATGCCGAAACCGATGGACTGGCAGGAATTCAGGAACTGGCAGGCAATGCCACGGCCCTGTTCTATTTGACCGATGAAGCTCAGGAAGGTCGGGATGCTTTCGTGGAGAAACGCCCGGTCGACTTCAGCAAGTATCCGCGACGCCCATGAGTCAGGCCCGGCGCTGGCTCATGGCAGCGCGTCCGAAAACCCTGGGCATATCAGTGGTTCCAGTGGTTACGGGCACCGCACTCGCCTGGAAGGCAACCGGAGTTATTCACTGGCTGCCGGCGCTGGGGGCGCTAACAGGGGCAGTGCTCATACAGATCGGCACCAATCTGCACAACGATGCAGAGGATTTCGAACGGGGAGCGGACACCCCAGACAGAATCGGCCCACCCAGGGCCAGTGCCCAGGGCTGGTTCACCTCGGCTGATGTCAAGCGGGCGGCACACCGCTGCTTCTTCCTGGCTTTTTTGACCGGCATCTACCTGGCTGTGACCGGAGGCTGGCCCATTATTGTCATCGGACTGACCTCCCTGGCGGCAGGATACGCCTATACCAGTGGTCCCAGACCCATCGCCTACAGTCCTTCCGGGGAACTGTTTGTTTTCTTGTTTTTTGGATTGGCGGCCGTGCTGGGGAGTTTGCACCTGCAGCAGACTACACTCACATGGGACGCTTTTTTAGTTGCCTGTGCCATCGGTTCGCTGGCTTCCGCCATCCTGCTGGTCAACAACTACCGGGACCGGAATACCGATGAGACAGCGGGCAAGCTGACGCTGACCCACTATCTTGGGCTCCGGTATACGCAGCACCTGTACGGCCTGCTCGTTCTGGCCCCCTTTACCCTTCCCCTGGTTCCCCCTGTCAGGGCACTTGATATCTGGCCGGTCTTACTGGCCTTACCTCCGGCACTGCTGCTGATCAGGCAGTTTCTCCGGGAATTCCCCGGTGCGGGTTTCAACCGAATCCTGGCGCAAACGGCGTTGTTACAAATCATCTATGCCTCGCTCCTTACAATGGCGCTTCTCGTTGGATGATCGTCAGCGACACATTGACTGAAAAGTATCGGCTGCCTTTAAAGCGGCCCTGGCGTACCTCAAAGAGTGTCATCACGGAAAGGCGGGGGTGGCTTCTCAGGGTCAAAACCGAACACGGAGCAACGGGTTTCGGCGATTGTGCCCCGCTGCCATTGGGGGAACGGAAGCAACATGAAACCAACCACCAGCACCTGAATCGTCTGACTTCCGGCTTGAGTGGTCTTACACCCCAACAGGGAATAGGGATGCTGGGCTACCCGGATTTCGGCACCGCAGCCCGTTGCGCTGTAGAAACTGCACTTCTGGATTTAATCAGCCAGGCTGCCGGAACCCCCCTTCACCACTGGCTTTCAGACCGTGCAACCGATCGAGTGAGAGTCAATGCCGCCATCGGTGCACTGGATGAAGGCGCCGGCACCCGAATAACGAACGGATTGAAGTCAGGGTTCGAGGTATTCAAACTGAAAGTAGGCACCGATTCGGTTACCAGAGAACTGGAACTGCTTCGCACTATCTCCGCGAACCTGCCTGCCACAGCACGATTGAGGCTCGACGCAAACCGGGCCTGGCGGCCGGACGATGCCCGACGATTTATCGAAGGATTGGTATCGCTACCCATAGAATCCCTGGAGGAACCCCTGGGACACCCGGAACCTGATCTACTGCGTATTCTCCAGGCAGTGGCTCCCTTCGATATCGCACTGGATGAATCCATCGGACAACTCGATACAGAACAGATCCTCGATACCCGGGCGGTCAACCGGTTGATTCTGAAACCCTCCGCGAGAGGTGGTCTCCTACCCTCCCTGGAGCTGGCCGACAGAGCCGCCGCTGCAGGTTTGTGCTGCGTGGTAACCAGCAGCCTGGAAAGTGCCGCAGGTGTGTGGGCGGATGCCGCGCTGGCATCTGCCCTGGGTAAGAGCGACCTGGCCCACGGTCTGGCAACCGCCAATCATCTGGCCCGGGACCTGGGGAACCCTCCGGAACTGCAAGGGGGCTGGTTGATGCTTGATAACCGCCCCGGACTGGGCTTCGTTCCGTATCCCGCTTAGCAGCTTCGCCAGCGCTTTTACAACCAGGGCGTGCCGCTGTAGCTTTCCAAACCGACTATTCCATACTTGTGCCCGCCAACTTGCGCAACGCCCCCCGATCGAGCTTGCCCATGGTGTTTCGGGGAAGACTCTCAACCCGGATGAAGCGACGAGGCCGCAGGTAACCCGGCATGTTCTCGTTGACCCAACGGTCAAGTTCGGACGAAGCGACAGTTCCTGCCACCAGTGCAACCAGGCGTTCCCCCCATACCGGGTCCGGACAGGCACTGACTCCGGCATCTTCAATTCCCGGGCACCCCAGTAACCGTTCCTCCACCTCCAGGGGATGTATGTTCTTACCGGCAGACACCAGCAGATCATCCCGCCTTCCCAGAACCCTCAGACAGCCCTCTTCCGTTATCTGCCCCAGGTCGCCGGTTTTAAACCATCCCGCCGTCAAACCATCACCCGGCAGTCGCTCTGGATTGGCATACCCGGCCATCACTGCCTTACCCCGAATCCGGATCAGACCTTCTTCCCCCTGAGTCATTCCCAGTTCTATCCCCTCCATTGGTCTGCCGACCAGACCCGCCGAAAGGCCCGCCCGTTCGCCACAGTCGGTTGCAACCTGGGAGGCTGCTTCGCTCAAGCCGTAAGTAATACACAACGGCCAACGGGCTTCATGGGCCCGAGCAGCCAGTTCGCCGGACAGGGGACCACCTCCGACCAGGACGACCCGCAGCGTATCCGGGGGCGCCCCCCCTTTTGACTCCGCCAGCAGAAGCGACAACATGGCCGGAACCAGTGAGAGGTGAGTGGCCCGGTGCTGCTTGATCTCCTGCCAAACCTCACGGGCGTCAAAACCCCGGTGCAGATTCAGGGTCGCCCGTGCCCCCAGACAACGGTAAATAATGGATAATCCCCCGATATGATGCAGGGGCAGGCAATTCAACCATCGGTCACCCGGCTTAAGATCCAGTCGTCGGCGAGACGACTCCGCGCTGGTGACCAGGTTACCTGCTGTCAACATAACCCCTTTGGGATCACCCTGGGTACCACTGGTGGCGATAATCAACTGCAGTCCGCTGCCGTCTGGCCCCGATGATGCCATCGCCTCCCTGCCAGGACCGGAGGACACACCCCGGCCGCTCATTCTGGCAATATCGGCCACCAGCGGGGACTGATCATTATCCGAAATCAACCAATCGGTCCCGCAGCTGCACAACAACCGCTTCCGGCGGGGTAGACTCATTCTCGGATCCAGCGGCAGGAGCACCGCTCCAAGGGAGATAACGCCGTAGAGAATCTCCAGGATTTTCCAGGGATCATGGGTGATCAATCCCAGCAGCTGCCCAGAACGCAATCCAGCTTTGAACAACTGCCCTGCAGTGCCGTCAGCCAGTCCCTCCAGCGCCTCGAAATCCAATTTGTGATCGAGGCAATCCACCGCCCGTTCCCCGGCGGCATCGTTTGCTCTTTGCCGCAGCCAGTGCAGGGGCGTAGTCTGTTCAGACATCGATTCAAATCACTATGATAAATGGAGCTGATCAGGCCGTGGCCTGTTCAGAGACTGGATTATTTCTGACTCTCATCAAGGCACCTTCAACACAGCCACGGTATAAAGCTGGAAAAAGCAGTTATCCGCCACCATATCAGACCAATAAGCCATGACGCATCAGCATCGCCTGTTCTGTTTTCACCCACCCACCGGGTGAGGCGCACTGCCAGTTCAGCCACGCTTTCAGGTTTCCATATTTATTTTTACCCAAAATCACAGGCTTAGGAAGATACGATGATCGGTTACAGGTCTTTTTACCCGCTTTTTTCCCTGCTCGCAGCACTTACCCTGTCTGGGGGTATCCAGGCAGCCCCCCATGATTACGACCCGGATAACGGAGAAGAGATCAACGAGGTATGTGCTGGCTGCCACGGAGAATTTGGCCAGGGGGGCAAAGAGGGGGAATACCCCCGGCTGGCAGGAATGCCTGCTGAATTCATCAGTCGACAACTATTGCTGTTCCGAGACAGAAAACGGCCGAACCTCGCTATGGTCGAGTACGTGGATCACCGCCAGATGCCGGATCCGGACATTTGGGATGTTTCCATCTACCTGTCAAAAGTCCAACTGAAAACTAAACTGCCACCCGCGGACGAGACAGACCCCGATTTCGATGCTTATCAACGACTACTGGACTCCAAGCAGCTGATGCAGATTCCAAGGGCAACGGGGGATATCGAGGCTGGTAGACGTATGTATCGAAAGGAGTGCGGTTCCTGCCATGGCAAAGAAGGTTGGGGCAATCAGGAGGACGCCACCCCCATGCTTGCAGGACAGTACACCAACTATCTGTGGCGACAGGTGAAAAAGTACCGAGAGGGTATAAGAATCCATGATCCTGAGGATCCGGAAGACACGCTGCTGACGGAGTTCGAGGATTCAGAATTAAGGGATATCTTTGCCTACTTATCGATTGTGGACGACTGATGGGCCGTGGAGAAAGTGGCAGTGCTGCCTGCAGTATTTTCCACTGATTAGGGTAAACTGGTGGGGTCTACAGACTCGACGCCAAAGCCGCAGCCAATCATGCGTATCTATATGCAGACCAGATGTACTCTCGGGGAGCCCCTGCGCTTCTATCACCTGCACTTGCAGCAAGATTTGCTGGGAGGCTGGACCCTGATCCGTGAATCAGGCATCCAGGGTACGCGGGGCCAGAGCAAAAAAGAGCACTACGACCACCGGACAGATGCCGAGCACGCGCTGATCCAGATGCGTGACAAGCAGCTTAACCGCGGCTACCGGGTGGTTTTCAGGGAGGGCTCCACCGCCGACCAAAATTAGATGCGGGTGGCTAAGGAGCTTCCCGGGTTAACCGTTTTTCTTCAATTTGCAGAGGAAAAAACCATCTAACTCAGGGGTTGGCAGTACTCTGACAGCTTTCACCAGGTCCCCATGTAGTGACTTCCCGCGCCAATGTACCAGTCCGTTTTGACAATGATCCAGGGGCAGAGCCACCGGCTGGACTGACAACCCGGCTCCATATCGTCTCAGCTGAGCATCAACGATCATTTCATTTTCCTCCGGTGCGAAAGAACAAGTGCAATACAGGAGCTCACCGCCCGGCTTGAGACTCCGAATGGCCGAGTCAAGCAAGCGCCTCTGTTTACGCGCCGATTCCTTGATTTTTTTCAGGCTCCAATGGGACCAGCTCGAAGGCTCCCGGGTATTGAAACGGGCTTCCGAAGAACAGGGTGCATCGAGCAGCACCCGATCGAAACGCTCCGGCACCTTACTGCCTACCGCGCGCCCATCCATCAGATAAGTCTTCACCATGGTTACGCCATGACGTTCCAGATTTGATCTTAGCCTGAAGAATCGACCCTTTACCGACTCGACCGCGGAAAGTTGACCACGATTCTCCATCATCGCCGCCATCAGCAGTGTTTTCCCCCCCGGCGCCGCAGCCAGATCAAGCACAGTCTCTCCCGGTCGGGGATCCAGCACCCATGGTGCCAACATGGATGACAAACCCTGGATATAAATTCGCCCCTCTTCGAAGGCGGGGGATTCGGTGAGCCGTCGTCGCCGTTCAGGAGCGACGGTAAATACACCCTTGCCCCAGGAGACCCTCACCAATTGGAATCCATCAGATTCCAGTTCCCGGCATAACCGGGCTTCGGTTGTCTTGAGTGTGTTGACACGAAACGTGGTGGGTTTGATCACCGAAAAACTGTCCAGACAGGCTTTCAGGCTGTCTGTGGGAAGAATTTCCTCCAGTCTTGTTACAAAGGGTTCAGGCAACACGGCCATTCACTCCTCCACCGGGCGCAGCACATTCCGCAACGCATCCAGGATCTTTCCCGGTGGTAAGCCATAAGCCAACCTCTCCACCAGTTCACCCTCTCTGTCGATCACATAGATGTCAGAGGTATGATCGATGGTATAACTCGAAGGGGTAAGCTGTTCAACCCGGCGATAGCCTGCACCGAATTTCTCAGCGACCACGGCGATCTCTTCCGCGCTCCCCGTGACGCCTAGAATCCCTGGGTGAAAGTACTCTCCGTAGCTTTTCAGGCGCTCGAGGGTATCACGTTCCGGATCGACACTGATAAACAGCGCCTGCACCTGGGCGAGCTCATCAGGCGACAACTCATTGAGGGCCAGCCCCAGATAACCCATGCTGGTCGGACAGATATCGGGGCACTTGGTATATCCGAAATAGAGTGTCACGACCTTTCCCCGGAGCAACTCCAGCGTTACCGGCCCCAGGGATGAACGCAGTTCGAACCCACCTCCCCCGGGTGGAGCCATGGACAGGGCTTCCTGAGGAGCTGTATCGTCGGCATCCTGAAGAACCGGTTCCCAAAAGAATGCTGCCCAGATCAGTGCCAGAAACAGGGCCAGAATCAACCCGGGAAGTAAACGCTTTGCCATTATCGATTCCTTATTGATGACCGGAGTATCTACTCACCCCCATGGGCGCTCTGATCCGGAAGAGGTCGTAAATACCTCCCTGTAGACCTGGCTTTGGCATCCCTGCCAAAGACACTTCCTCCACAGACCGGGGGGTGTCTGGGGGGGTGAGCAGTTACTGACCGGGAACGTTTACACCAGGCTTCACGGTGATAAAGCGGAAAGGTGCCGACACAAGCCCTTCTTCGGTTTCCGCCAGAACCCTGGCTTCCCATTCCATGGCGTTTCGAATGCAGACCGGAATCGTGCCGGTGCCATTAAAACGCCCATCCCCCCCAGGAAGCAGCCTGGCTCGGTTGAACCCCATACTCATGTCGATACCCTGGAAATCCACCTCGACCCTGCTGGCATCAATACCTTCCACCCTGACCTCAAGTTGCAACGGTTGAATAACCGGAATACTCCGGGGTTCAATTCCCAGGCTGATACGCCCCCCCCCTGGCAACGACAGTGAACAGGGGCCTGCCCGCAGATCGCAATCGGGATCCGGGACTGCTGATCGGGTGACCACCGGGTTCAACAAAGGCCATACCTTGTAAACGGCAACCCCTGCCACGGCAACAAACAGCAGGCCAGCCAGGCTCCACAGGAGGGTTTCGGTTCGAATCACAGGTTTCCTCATTCAGTGCTGTGAAAAATCATATTTTCAAGGTAGATCACTTCTCTTGAAGAGATAAAAACCCAGAGTCATACAAGCTGTTCCCAGCAGCACCGGATAGATCAAGGCGTACATTATGTAACCGGACTGGCCAAAGTTATCCAGAATCACGTAAGCCGATGGACCAAGCAACACCAGTTGGGGATCAAAGAGCATCATGCTCGCGGTACGAAACACCTGCATCGGGTTCGCCAGTGCCATTGCCACCGCTGTCTCCGCCGGCAGGTGCTCCTGAATCAGCACACCCAACAGTATCAGATCGAGAAACAGCAGCAGTGTCAGCCAGGTGACAAAAGCCGCGCCCTGAGCAACGTCTGAAGATCGGGTCAGCGTGGAAATCAGCATACCGATTCCAAGAAAACACCAGGCCAGCACCATCAGTAAAGCGGTGTAGTAGATAAACAGGTTCAGGGGTAGTTCCACCCCCTTGAATCCACCCCACACCAGCGCGCCCAGCATGGCTGCGAATACCGGCAGAAACACCATCAGGAACCTTCCTATGATCTTTCCCCAGAACCAGGCACCGAGACTGACAGGCAGGGAGAGCAGATACTCGAATACCCCGGCTTCACGATCACCAGCCACCGAACGTACGGTGGTAATCAACACGAAGACAGGGAGAATCGCCATAGTCAACTGAATGTAGGTGAGCAGCAATCTGGAGAGCCCGGTAAATCCCATGATGCGGGATTCCGCCAGTCCATAAGCAAACAGCAGTACCACCAGACCACCGAAAACGATGGTATAGACAAAAAACCAGCGGGCACGCAGGGAGTCTACGATATCTGCCAGTGCATTGAGCCAGAGATGATTCATTTTCAGTTACAAGTTACAAGTTACAAGTTACAAGTTACAGGTTACAGGTTACAAGTTGTGAGTTGCGAATGAGGAGTGATGACCAATCAGTGCAAGTGGACTTTGTCCTGTCTCTGTTCCCGCTTGTCGGCCCGCTCCCTGAGACGATCCAGCAGCTGTACACCATGGATATTAAATCGCTGTTCAACCTCTTCCACATGCTGTCTGGCCTGCTCAAAGCTGAGCCCGCCAGGTACAGCATCCAATTGCGCACCCAGACCGTATTCCATGGGCGTGATCCTCCCTGTTACATAGCTGGCACTGGGGGCATCGATCCAGTCACCAGTTCGGTGATCGGCGACCCAGAACCGGGTTTCCGGGGCATTCTTCCAGGGTTGCTTGTCTAGCCACAGCATCGCACAGCCCACATCGTCAAAAAACAACACCCTGGTGCGTTTCTTACCCTGAGGGAGAAAGCGTATCTGAGCCGCATAGTGGTGATCGCTAAGCACCATGCGACAGCGCTCGCAGGTCACCCTGTCCCACTTGACCTGCGCCGGGCCCGTCTCCGGGTCGACCGAACAGGCATTCAACAGCCACAGTAGCATCAGACAGGAAAGCCACCGTTCAATCATGCCGGGTATCATGCCCCTCGGCATCTGTGTCCACCTCGTCCATCCGCAGACTACCCAGTAACGCCGCATAGCGGGACAATACCCCCAGATATCTCAGCCTGTCGGGACCGGCCACATAACCCGACCAGTTCAACCCACCATCCCCGGTCTGAAAACCCCACTGCATGATCGCCCTGGCGAAAGCCGTCTCCGGACGTATCAGGCCAACCTCGCAATAGAGACGACTGGAAAGCTCCACCAGATCCGCCACCCGGTCATCCAGCACCAGGTTCCCCTGATCCATCTCGACCACCCGGTTGACCAGGGTGGCGACTTCATCCAGCCGGTGACTGGAAATGAGCATGACCGAGGTCTCTTTCTTTTCGGCAAGCAACTCGAAAAAGATGTGGCGTGCCTGGGGATCCAGATTGGCTGCCGGCTCGTCCAGCAATAACAGTTCACTGTCCCTGCCCAATGCAATGGCAATCAACAGCTTCTGCTTCTGCCCTCCCGAAAGCTTGACGAAAGGGTGATTCCTGAAACTGTCCACGTTCAGTCCCAGCCGCCCCGCCACTTCAATCATACGCCGGGGATCCGCATCACACAGACTGGCGGCAAAACGAACCAGCTGAATCACCGGCATCTTGAGTGGCGGCGGCAATTGGGGCACGAATCCGACCTTGCTCAATACTTCCCGCCTGTGTTCCCGGGGATCCAGTCCATCCACCCTGACACTGCCTTCGCAGGTATATTCCCCCAGAAGGCAACGAATCAGCGTCGTTTTTCCGGCACCGTTGGAGCCCACCAGCGCCACCCGGTGACCACGCTCGATCTCGAGTTCCACACCCTTGAGTACCTGGTGACGCCGGAACCGCTTGACGACGTTTTCAAATTGGATCATCTGTTCGGTCCGTTCCTAGGATTGCTTGCCCAAACCCTTGATGACGAAATTCAGGGAATCGGTCGGGCAGACATCCACACACAATCCACATCGGGTACAGTCAGAACCGATATCTGAGTTCAGGTCCTGGGCTTTACCACGGATGGTCACGTCGAGCACATGGGGAACCAGGCAGACCTGCCGGCAGTCACCCTCGTGGTGACAATCCACTATGTTGTACTTCACCCGAACCGGCGACGCCAGTCCCACGAATCCATACGTCACCCCGATAGGACAGACATACCGGCACCAGGCCCGGCGGGAATAGAACACTTCGAACAGTAGCAAGCCCCCTACCCAGACAAGTGCGATGCCCGGCCCGTAAATCAATGCTCTACTGATGATACCGGTGGGGGAGATGGTCTCAAATACGGTGTACCCGGTGACCAGCGCCAGCAGCGCAAAAATCAAATAGAACACCGATCTTGCACGACGATCGAAGGTGTGATTTTTGATCACTTTGCGTTTCACCAGCCATACATGGAGATATTCCGCCCACTCGGCCAGCAGGTGGTAGGGACAGACCCAGGAGCAGAAGGAACGACCACCCAGGATCACCCAGAGAATCAGCACCGTTACGGTACCTATGACCAGATTGAGTACCACGTGCTTGTAGGCAAGCATCACCTGGAGGGCTGAATTCAGATCCGCCATGTGAAAACCCACGAAGCGGGAAGCGGTCAGTGCGCCCTCCAAGATCTGAATATCAAAATAATAGGAGACCACGAACAGCAGGTTGAGCAATATAAGGGTTGCCCAACGACGCCTTTGCCACTTATCGCAACACTGGGTATGGTGCTCATCCCGAGCCGCCTCCAGGGCCGCCTTGGTCAATCGGGTCTTGCGCTTCTCTTTGTAGACGGAAAGGACCTCGTCCGCCTGTTCTTCGGGATGGGGTCTGCTGGGGTCCAAGCCTGCCAGTTGTCGAAAAGACTCAACGATATAGCCCATGTCAATCCCTCACACCCAGTCCGTAATCTTGTCGATGTCTATAACGATCGCCGGAGGTTCCGGCGGACAGATCATCTCGCAAACACCACAGCCCACACAGCCATCTTTGATAACGGGCACCATCACCCGGGTTCCATCAGGCGCCACCGCCTCTTCCAGCCCAATGGCATGTTTCGGCGGGCACTCGTTCCCATACTGCTTGGCCACCCGTTCGACTTTCTGATTGCTGCCCGCTTTCTGTTTCTCCGCCTCCGCACACTGGGTGATACGTATCTCGATGGGACACTGTCGCACGCACAAATCGCACAACTCCAGGTCATAAGGATGCTCAGCAACCGGTATGGGATTCCAGCGGTCGATCTCGTCATAACGCAGCAGCCCTTTGTATTCGGCACCCCGCGCCAGCCCTTTGAAACCTTTTCCCTGGATGGCGAGGCAGGCTTTCGGGCGGGAAAGACGGGCAAATCCCATGCGGCTGTCAGCCGGATAATCCAGGGCGTGATCCAGAGAGCCCGTAGGGCAGGCAAGCACGCACTGCAATCCGTCGCAGGAAAAATCACAGGCCTGGGTCCGGGCATCGATATAGGGTGTCCCAATCGCGAATCCCTGATCCATATCCGCCAGTTCGATCGCCTGGACAGGGCACACCTGCACACACTGCCCGCATTTGATACAGGAGGAGAGAAAGTCCTTTTCATCCGAAGGTGTCTTGATTGCCCCCGGTGGACGAAGTCTCAATGTTTTCCCCTGAGCTACAGGCAGAAAACCCAGCAGGGAAAACCCCACTACTCCGGCAGCCATTACCGAAGTCCGTAAAAACTCCCGACGGGCCTGCTCTTTGCGCTTGGGCGAGAGGGCCCTTTTGGGTCTGGTCTTTTTCGCTTGTGTATCGTCAGCCATCTTTGCAGTCTCCAGGTCTTTTACTGCGCCATGGAATCCCGAAGCGCTTTCAGCGCATCGAACCCCCCGGGCGCCTGTACATCTTCGGAACCGGAATCCTCACCGCTGTTATCCGGCTCTTCCGATGAACCGGCAATCCCTGCCGCCGTCATCATCGGTCTCTCATCCCTGAGCACCATTTCCGGATCCGTGAAAGGAGCCAGCCGCTCCAGAAAATCCAGCACTTCCAGTACGGGTGAGCCTTTGAAAAACCGGGCCGAAGGAACATCCATCCAGATTCTGTCCGCGTAATCGTAGAGTTCGTAGGGAGAATCCCCCACACCATCCATATCCCGGTCGAACCCCTTGTAATCATCCCAGTAATTACCTTGCCAGATGTTTCTCTTTGCGGTTCTGGCACCCCCTACAGCCACCTGGGTGATATTGCCCGTCAATCGGTTTCCTATGAACTCATTGCCGGTCCAATCATTCAAAAAAAGAATACCGATACCACTGTAAGCAATCAGATTATTCGTTATTCGATTAGTGGTATCGGGTTGATACGGTGATACATCCAGGTAGAGCCCGGTAGCACAATAGAGTACCTCGTTCCCGGA
Organism: Gammaproteobacteria bacterium; assembly: GCA_024227135.1. Taxonomy (GTDB): domain Bacteria; phylum Pseudomonadota; class Gammaproteobacteria; order Chromatiales; family Chromatiaceae; genus JAHEHQ01. Next base: position 24,838 of record JAAELC010000314.1, on the reverse strand, counting down.
TATTTCCACACTCGAGGTCTCTTTGAAGCCGATCCCCATGCCGGTGGCACCCGTTGCATGGACGACCCTGTTATTCTTTACCACGACTCCATCACTGTACATGAGAAAAATTCCAACCGCGTTGTTCTCATAGTTATTTTCCAGTACTTCGTTGTACTGGGAATACATAAAGTGCAGAGAGTAGCGTCCACCGCGGGCATCGTTCCGGGCAATCAGATTGCCTGCAGAGTACCAGACCACAGTATCCCGGGAGTTGCGGATGATATTGTCTGTGATTTTATTATTAAAGCTGTACCAGAGACGAATCGCATCGCCTCTGACACCCAGTTCCACCGCTTTCGAAGAGATACGGTTTCCCCGTACTATATTATTCTCAGATTGAGACAGATCGACCCCGAACAGACAGTCATCGATCTGATTGTCCTTGATGACATTGAAGTTTCCCTTTACGAGAACCCCTGAATTCAGATCGTTATGTGAATTACCAGAATGGGTCAGGCGGAGATTTTTCAGGGTGGCACCATCGGTCTCCAGTGAAATCACGGATCCCTTGCCCCCCGCGTCGATGGTCACTTTCCCCCGACCATCGATAGTGATCGGATCGGTAATGATCACCGGACCCGCATAGGTCCCTGGGGCAGGAATCAGAATCCCGCCAGCCTCAGTAGCGTCCACCAATTCCTGAAAAGACGGAAAACTGTCAGCCGCGACTGTACCCGACTGTACGAGTAACAGGTACGATAGACCAAAGAAGAGAGGCCTCAGAAGAAGCATGAGGTGTTCATATCCCAACCGTTTGCCTTTAAGAGCGAATTAGTCCGGACAAACCCGAAAGGTACAGACAATTGCTCTGGGTCCCAGGACCTGGGACCCGGATCCTGTGTACCTGCTGCTAATCAGATCCGTTGATCCTTGAATTGTTTCCGACGGATCATCAGTGCAACGGCCAGCACCAGCGAACTCAGCATCATCACACCGAAACCGATATAGGGATAAGAGTGAGTTGCAAACTGGGCAACCTTACCTTGCCCGAACACGGTGGGCATGAAAGGCTTGACGGAAAATGCCCCCATATCATTCAGGGTATGGCCATACCACCAGAGCCAGGCTGAATAGTCGATGATGAAAAACAGCGGTAATCCCAGCGGCACCAGCACCAGGAGCCAGTAGAGAATACCGGAATTCTTACGGGCGCCATAGAGCAGCAACAGCATGGCACCAATCAAACCCCAGAAAGCCACGTTGACCGCCAGTTTCAGTGTTTCCACCATCGGCACGATCTCTTCCTGGTTGTTGAAGTAGCGACCCAGGCTCTTGGCGTAGTGCCAGGACATCACCTGGTAGCTGCTGCCGGACCAGGGCTCTTCCACCCTACCATTCTCCCTGTCCTTTTCGTAGGTGAGCCTGATCTGTTCTATCAGATTTTCCTTCCCAGTCTGCTCCCGGGCATTGCGCCTGGCAACCTCGGTAGGTAATTCCACTTCAACGCCTGAGTCCTCAAGGGATTTTTTCAGTACACCGACAATCCCGCCAATGACGAACTCCGGCTCTTCGGAAGCATCATCGGACGCCTCCTGATCCAGGGAGGTGACCAGCGCCTCCACATAACCCGCATTCTGAAGGCCAAAGCCTCCTTCACTGTAGAGCGTCAGATACATCCATATGACTATCCCGGCAAAACCGGCACCCATGATCGCCAGGCGAATTCTCGGTCGCGTGCAGGCAAACCCCAGCAACATGACCACGAGCAGGATCATGAGAAACTGACCCAGCCCACGCTCTACCGGTCCCCCTGCTGCGATGGGATACATGCCCACGTAGTGGTTGATGGTGTCCATCTCGTGAACACAGTCCAGAGCGATATCCTCAGATATCTCGTCGCTGTCAATCTTCTGACAGCCATTGAACACACCATTCATGTGAAAATGGATACGTACACCATCAGGAAAGGATTCTGCGGGGTAATTCGGTGCTGTCAGAGACACCCACCAGATGGGTGAATAAAAAACCACAGCGAAAAGACCCAGAGCCACCAGGGTAAGTACTGCGACCTGGAGGGTCTGTTTGGATTGGGATACGGCGTTCATGATTCGGGTCGGTACAGTTGTCGGTCAACGGTGAACCGTTGGCGGTAGGTAATTAGGTACGAACGGTGATTGGGTGGGCTTCGTTGCTGAAGATGCAGGGTCAGTGCGAACCCCGAAGCACTGCAACCTCACCCGGGTTTCCGGTCCGGGAACGCCCCAGCGCTCCTGGACGTTCATAATCAATCGTAGTCAGGATTAATATAATCTGCGGAAGGCGCCAGATCCGACTTGGGAGGCAAATGTCGGGCGGTGTAATTGATCACCATCTGCATATCCTTATCGGAGAAGCCCTTAATCTGCTTCACCATATCGGGATTGGCATTGCGGCGTTTACCATCACGAATCCACTCGAACTGACGCAGCATGTAATTGTAGTGCTGACCCTGGATACGGGGATAGAATTTCTCGTCATCCCCCTCTCCATCGTTACCGTGACACTCCGTGCAGTTATCCTTGTAGAGTTTCGCGCCCTGCGCGAACTCCGGAGTATCTCCTGCCCAGGGACCCAACCCGGGTTCCGGATTCATCGGCAGTTTCGATATGTAGTCGGTGACATCGGCGATCAACTGTGCCGGGTCCATTTCACCGTGTTGGAAACCGGCCACCGCCATGATCTGGTCATCCAGCGCAAAGGGATACATGGTGGGATTATCCCGGTTCTTGGCGCGGATATCGGCAAGCTGCTTGATCAACACGTTGCGGTGCTGCCCTGCCAGTTGGGGGAATGTACCATCTTTCAGACCCCAACCCTCCAACAGATGGCAGGCGGAGCAAACCTCATACACCCGGATCCCCCGCTCTCTATCGGGAGTGAGGAGCATCGCCTCGTCCTTCTCCCCGCCAGCCACATTCCAGTCCTTGACGTCCTTTGCCTGGGCGGTACCCTCCCCTGCAATCAGGCTGCCACTGAAAACCAGACTGATTACGGCAGATAATACCACCGGTACAGATTTCATTTTCATTTTCGATAACTCCTGCGCTCACAAACCGGAACGCCTGTAACCATTGAGTCGGACCAGACTATCTCATGGGATAACTGGCTAAGCCTGAATATCGGCTTCCACTATGGCGACCAAGTCTGACACAAGAAATATTAGCATTCTTTGATATTTATCAAACCGACCACCGGAAGCCGTGAAAAAGATGGGCCGTCCCAAGCGAAACAGCCCGGAGGCAACACTACTTGGGCTGAGTGCTCAACCACTCGGCGATTGCTCGCATCTCGTCCTCGGACACCAGTCCCATGACACCCTTCATCGCAGCCGACTGCCCATTGGAACGGGCTCCTGACTTAATATCTTTCATCTGGTTGAAGGCATACTCCGCAGTCTGCCCGGACAATTTGGGATACATGGGCATGATGGGCGTTTTGGCATCTTTGCCGTGACATGACCAGCAAGTCTTGGACTTGAACAACGCTGCACCGTCTGCTGCGGTCACCGAGCCGGTCAATCCCATGGATGTCAGGGCCACGAGGGCAGATAGGACGATCATTCTACGCTTCATAATTTCTTACCTTTTAATCAGGAACAAACGGTTAGTCTCGATTCGGGCTGACTCCAGTCATCCGGGGCCAGCTCCTGCCTGAGACATAGTACCCGCATTATCAAAGAAGGGGGACCTTACAGTCCCCCTTCCATCCGAGCTTAGACGAACGCTATAGAGCTACTTGACCTTCTTGGCGCCATGCTCCTCAAGGAAGGTCTTGGCGCGCAGTCCCAGATCAGCGGTCTTAACCTGATACTGCCAGTGCTGACCAGCCCACAGGGTGGCATTCTGAAAATCGTCCTTAGCGGCGAAATCATCTGCCTTCTTCTTGGCCTCCGCGGCAAACCCGAGCTGATCGGTGGCGTCTTCAACCAGTGCAACCACTTCAGGAAAATCTTTGTAGTTGTGACTGGTGATATAAGCCACGACCGAATCGATCACCGCCTGGGTATCCACATTGGTTTTAACCTGCTTCTCGTAGTCAGCCTTGGTATAAGTCTGGCCTTCCGACATACCTGTGGCTTTGGTCTGGTAGCCTTTAGGTTTGACCAGCAGATATCCTTGCATTTCCAGATGCAAAGCAGAACAGAACTCGGTGCAGTAGTAGGGATAGACACCGGCTTTGTCGGCCTTGAAAGTGGCAGAAACGGTCTTTCCAGGCTCGACGGAGAGCTGGATATTCTGGTTGTACAAGGCAAAACCGTGAGTCTCGTCTTCTGCCCGCTCGAGGTTGGTGAAATGCAGGGAAACCGTCTCCCCTTCTTCGACCTCGATAATTTCCGGCGTGATATGGGAACGGATCAGGGTACCGTAGACGTGCACGGTGTCACCCTCGCGAACCACTTTCTCACGTCCGGCACGGGTTCTGTAAGGCGAACGCTCATCGGTTCGGCTGTTCCAACCGGACTTGTAGCGAACCACGGGTTTCAGCTTATCGGCTTTGATGGCAACTACGTAGTGGGGCTCGCCCAGAGGCAGCGGCATATCATAAAGCAGTTGCATCTTATCCCCGCTGATATCGATCAGCTGATGATTCTGGGGATGCAGTGGACCTACCGGATTAAAACGATCGATCGCCAGCTTATTCAGGGAAACCAGGTACTTACCGTCGGGAGTCACCGAATCGCCTTCCATCGCCACCAGGTGACCGATGTTGTAGTGGATATGCAGTTGATCCAGCACCTTGCCTTCACAGTAGTCCCATTTGGTTACCATGGAGTCTACGTAGATGGAGGTATAAACCACACATTCCTTGGCATCGTACTGGGTGTGCAGGGGACCCAGACCCACCTGTACCTGAGTGTGCAATGCATTCTTCATGGAAATGATGGGGATACCGTAGGGGTCTTTGCTTTCGAAGTTTCCTTCCGCAATGGCTTTCTGGATTTTCTCCCAGCTGTAGACCCAGGCATGACTGTCAAGCTTACCCGAAACGATGATATGGGTGCCTGCAGGGTTCACGTCCACACCGTGGGGGCTCTTGGGTTCTGGAACCAGGTACAGCAAGCCTTCAGCAACCGCCTGCTCCATGGGAATCAGATAGGAGCCCTTGACCTTTTTGACTTTACCGGCTTTGACCAGCTCGGCCGCTTTCTTCCAGTTGGTGATATGGAGGAAATCGGTATCTTTCTGGGAGCAACCGGCCTCGAATGGCGGGCGTCCCCGTTCGATTCCACCCACATAGCGTTCAGAGCAGAAGGAGTTGGTAAAACCCCAACCTTCCGAAGCACCTTTACCCGCATCGGACAAATCCTGACTGTAAGGAGGCAGCTCGAAAGTAAACGACTGGGAAGGATCGAGTTTTCCTTTCTTGTCGTCAAATTTCCAATAGGTAACACCACCACGATAGTCGTCGTTGAACTCCTCGAGCGGCACGAAGTCATCTCCGAACGGAGCCGCATACTGGGCCGCTTCCATCACATACTCGGTATTGGGGGTCACAAAAGCCCCCCCATGCTCACTCTTGAAGAAGGGGTTGACCACGATCTGCTTGGTCTCGAAATCGTGCAGATCGATCACCGCCAGCCGGGGATTGGCCTTGTCATTGATAAACAGATAACGACCGTTGTATTCACCCTTGGTCTCGGAAAAGGCCGGGTGGTGGGTATCACCAAAGGTGATATCCTTTCCGTTGATCCGTCCCTGTGCCAGTACTGCCTTCGACTCATCGTCGAAACCATAACCCTGCCAGGGTTCAGGCGTGAAGACACCGATATATTTGAGGATACGCATGGACGGTATGCCATACACGATGACCTGCCCGCTCTGGCCACCCGAACTGAAAGCAATGTACTCGTCACGCCCACCTGTGGGCGTGTAGGTTTTCGCGGCGGCCAGGAGATCTTTCTGCGTCAGGCCTCTCGCCTTCATGACGTCTTGCAACGACGCCTGGGCTGCGACGCCTGAGGCTGCTCCCAGACCCACCGTGAGACCTGCAAGTGCCGACAACGTCCGCATTCTGGTAAATTTCATGAGACTCGTCTCCCTCTAGAGTGCTGTCTGTGTTCTTGACTGAATTTCGACCGAAATCCTTGAAAAATAGTGCTACTGATACCCCTGCGTCTCATTGACCTGAGTCAAAACAGTGGGGCAATTAACCTAATTAGTGCGTGAAATGACACATTTTCCCGAAAACACGTATTTCACCTGATCCCGGTCAAATGACATCTCAAACAAATTGGGGACTGTCCGAAGAGTACCGGAAAGCAGAAGGAATGATCGAAGGCATTCGTTTGAGTAAATCCGGACGGGCCGAAGAGTTTGGCCCGAGCCGGAAGTACTGGGAAAATCTTGACGGAGACTACTGCTTGGCCAACCAGTCGGCAATGGCTTTCAGGTCATCGTCGGATACAGCGGCAACGATCCCTTTCATGACCGCGGACTGACCGTTGCTGCGGGCACCGCTCTTGATGTCTTTCATCTGATTGAAGGCATAATCCGCATTCTGCCCGCCCAGTTTCGGGTAAGCCGGCATGATCGGCGTATTGGTATCTGCGCCATGACAGGAAAAGCAGGCCTTGGACTGATAGAGAGCAGCGCCGTCGGCGGCAACTACGTTACCGGTCATACCCAGGGAAAGCAGGGCGGCGCCTGCGACCATTGCTACAGCTTTAACTTTCATCGGATTTCCTCTCGCTGGTGAAATACCCGACGCAGCTCATCCGGTCGGGGTTTCGAATTTGGAGTGCAGATCATACCATCCGTGGAATGGAGTGGGAAAGACGCTTGGTACCCGTTGTCAGTAACAAGTCACCGGTTCCTGATCAGTCTACCTGCGCTGGATCAATTAAGTCGCCCTAAGACAAGGTTTGAGACTGCTCTGGTGTCACCTGCGCAGTGGAACCCGTATCATGTCAGCGCACTTCTTGCCTGTAACGCTTAGGGCCGCGAAAATTAATAAGTATCCAGAAATTGCGCTGTATTTTGGTTCGGGTTCAAGGCGTGGAAAGGGGCGCATAGCTTCCCTATGCAACCCTTTCCACAACGCTGAACCCGGGCCACAAGACGAGCAAGACTGGATACTCTATTTTTTCCGCGGTCCTTAACTTGCCACTTGCCAACTTTTTACTAGCCTACTCTTAGAACAATGCCAATCCAGACTTTCATCCCAGGCCAGCGCTGGGTCAGTGATACCGAACCGGAACTGGGTCTCGGAACACTGGTGGAAAAAACACCACGCCGCGTCACACTGACCTTTCCTGCAAGCGCTGAGCGGCGCACTTACGCTATTGGAAACACACCGCTGACCCGGGTGAAGTTTTTCCCCGGGGACAGCATCGAAAACCGGGAAGGGGCGTCGCTGCTGGTGGATTCTGTTATCGAACAGGCAGGATTGTTCCGGTATGAAGCCACGGATGCTGTGGGATCAAAAACCCTTGTTCACGAACAGGATCTGAGTGACTTCCTGCAATTCAGTACTCCCAGGGAGCGATTCTTCGCCGGCCAACTGGACAAAAGTCACTGGTTCGATCTTCGCTACCAGACGCTCCTCAGGAAGCAACGCCTGGATACCGCACCCTGCCTGGGACTGATGGGCGCCCGCACGGCCCTGCTTCCCCACCAGCTCTATATTGCCCACGAAGTCAGCCGCCGCCCAAACCCCCGGGTGCTGCTGGCAGACGAAGTCGGGTTGGGGAAGACCATCGAGGCCTGCCTGATTCTACATCGTCAGCGACTGACGGGGAGCGTGGAAAGAGCGCTGATCATCGTACCATCACCATTACTGAATCAATGGTTTATTGAACTTCTGAGGCGATTTAACCTCCATTTCAGCCTCTTCGACGAGGAACGCTGTGAGGCCATCGAGACTTCGGATCAGGCTGAAAACCCGTTTCATGCCGAACAGTTGGTACTGTGCAGCCTCGATCTCTTCCTGAACGACTCCAAACGCCGTCAACAGGCGTTAGAGGCCGGCTGGGACATGCTGATCGTGGATGAAGCCCACCATTTGGAGTGGAACGAACAGCAAGTCAGCGAGCCCTATCGGATCGTAGAAGCTCTGGCAGGAAGTATCGAGTCCGTCTTACTGTTGACGGCAACCCCCGAACAACTCGGTCATGCCGGCCATTTCGCCCGGCTGCGTCTGTTGGATCCGGACCGTTTTCATCATCTTGAGGACTTTGAAAGGGAACAGCGCGCCTATGTCCCCGTGGCAGCCGCTGTTCACCGGTTGCAATCCAATGACCCGGTTCAAAGTATCCAGCTCGAGAATCTTGATGATGGGGAAATAGCCCCCCTGCTGGACAAGATCAGAAATAACAAACGACCTGAAAGCCAGCAAACCGAAGCCCGCAACGCCCTGATCGAATTGCTGCTCGACAGGCACGGTACCGGTCGCGTACTGTTTCGCAACACCCGCACACGCATCAAGGGATTCCCGGAAAGGGAAGTTCTCCCCTGCCCGTTAGCTTTGCCGGACGATTACCTTGACCCTCTCGCAGACCCGGACATACCGACACTGTGCCGACTGACGCCGGAATCCATAGACAGGGGCCTGTCCGGAAAGGACTGGTGGATGATCGATCCCCGGGTGCCATGGCTGGTGCGGTTGTTAAAGCGCATCGACAGCGAAAAACTGCTTTTGATCTGTGCTCTCGACACTACAGCCCGTGAACTGGTGGCGGCATTACGCAGCCTTGAAGGTATCCAGCCCGCGCTGTTCTGTGAAGATATGAGCATTCTGGAGCGGGACCGGGCGGCCGCCTGGTTCGCCGATCCTGACGATGGATGCCAACTCCTGATCTGCTCGGAAATCGGCAGTGAGGGGCGGAATTTCCAGTTTGCCCGCCACCTGGTGCTGTTCGATCTTCCTCCGGATCCGGATCTGCTGGAGCAACGGGTAGGACGACTGGATAGAATAGGCCAGACCCGTACCATAAAAATCCACGTACCCTATTTCGAACAGAGCGCACAAGCCGTGATGTTCCGCTGGTATCACGAGGGACTTGAGGCTTTGGGTAATACCTCCCCGGCGGCCCATGAAACACTCAGTCACCTTCAACCCGCACTTCATCAGGCACTGGAAGAACCCCATGACACAGAGGCGCTTGATCTCCTGATCGATACTGGCCGACAGTTGAATGAGCAGGTCGAAACCAGATTACATGAGGGACGGGATCATCTGCTCGAGTTGAATTCCTGCAGATACCCGAAAGCCAGCGAACTGCTAAGTGAAATCCAGACCATGGAATCGGCAGACCCGCTCCCTGTTTATCTGGATCGCCTGCTTGCCGCCTATGGTGTCGAAACAGAAGATCACTCCAGAAACACCCTGATCCTCAGACCTGGTCCCCGGACACTGCAGGGGTTTCCGCAACTGCCTGCCGAGGGCCTGACGGGCACCTTCGACCGGGCCACCGCCCTGGCCCACGAGGACCGACACTTCCTGACCTGGGAACACCCCTTGGTAAGAGACGCCATGGAGATGATGCTAAGCAGCGAGCAAGGCAGCAGCACCGTGAACGCACTGACCCATCCAAAGCTGAAGGGTGGCTCACTGCTGCTGGAGTTGCTCTATGTGGTGGAGACACCCGCCCCCCGGCAATTGAGAGCCGGACGCTATCTTCCTTCAGCCACCCGGCGCTGGGTGCTGGATCAACATCTCGGGGAGCACAGCGATAAACTCAGCAGAGAGTTCCTGCGTACCTACCAGACCCCTGTAAAGCGCGACAGAGCCCGAAAAATAATCGAAGCACTGAGCACCCATATCCGCCGTATGTTTGAGCAGGGTGAAACCCTGGCAAAACAGGAACTTCCCTCGCTGACCGCCCAGTCACTCAATACCCTGACTGAAAACCACACTGTGGAACTGGCCAGATTAAAGGCACTTCAGCGAGTCAACGCCTCGATCAGACAAGAAGAGATAGACGCTCTGGTTCAACAGGAGGCGGATCTCCGCCGACATCTGAAATCCGCCCATATGCGGCTCGATGCCATGCAGTTGATCGTCGCTCTGTAAGGGCTGCGGTTTAAATATCGATCGATCCCGGACTTCAGCCTCCTGGAAGGGAGATTCCTGTCAGTTTTTTATAGATGGATACCGCATAGGAATCCGTCATACCCGAGACATAGTCGGTCAACTGAAGCAGGCGCAGATAATGATTCCCCGAAAAGCCATCTCCAGCGCCCTTGAACTGGTCCGGCACCAGGTAGGCCAGCATCCGGCTCCGGGAATCCGCTTTGTCACCTTGTTCAGCCAGATTATCCAGGGACTGGATGAGCCGTTCCAGCAATTCCCCGATCACCTGAAAACCGGCGGCCTGAATCTCCACCACCTCGGGTGCACAATAGATTCGCTTCCGGGCAACGTCGACCAATCGGTCCATGGCCTCACGACTCGGCAAATTCACCATGAGCGGCTGATCGAAGCGCCCCGCGAGCAGATCGGCTTCATTGTCCAGAAAACAGCTCATGGCCTGACCAATCACTTCATTGATCACCTTGGCACGCAGGAACTCCACCCGCCCCTTGTCGTCATGGATCCGATTCAATCGCCCCCCCTTGATAGCCGTCTCCCCTGCGAGGGGCAACAACAGCTCCAGCGCCATTGAATAGTCCAGATACCCGAGGCGAAACCCGTCTTCGATATCCACCACGCGATAACTGATATCGTCAGCGGCTTCTACCAGAAATGCCAGGGGGTGGCGACACCATATAGCGTGATTGTCATCCCTGCTGATCAATCCTGTGGCTTCGGCAACTTCCCGAAAAAAATCGGCGTCCTGGGCAGTGAAACCAAATTTCTTCGCGGAAACACCATCGAATCTGCTACCTCCCAGGCAGGACTCCCGGGGATACTTGGTAAATGCAGCCAACGTGGCGCAGGTCAGCTGGAGCCCCCCCCTGTTACCGGGATTCTGCAAGCGACTGAGAATACGAAATCCCTGGGCATTGCCCTCGAAGCTGAGAAAGTCCTCCCTCTCACTGCCCCGCAACACCCCTACCCGCCGGGTCCCGTAATCCGCCTGAGCGGCCCAATGGCGGAAGGCATCTTCCCCGGAGTGTCCGAAAGGGGGATTCCCGATATCGTGAGCCAGGCAGGCAGCGGCACAGATGGCGCCAATATCCGACGCCTCCACGCCCGTCAGCCCGTGCCGTGCGATGATCTGTTCACCTACCAGCGTCCCCAGAGAACGGCCGATACTGGAGGCCTCCAGACTGTGGGTCAGACGGGTACGGACATAGTCGATTCGGGAGAGTGGAAACACCTGGGTTTTGTCCTGCATCCGCCGAAATGCAGAACTGAATACGATACGGTCGAAATCCCGCTGGAAATCCGTGCGCAGGGCGGAGGCCACCGGCGGCTCGCCGCAACCGAGCCGTTTGCGCGAAAGAAGCCGGGGCCACTGCATGATTACTCAGGGAAGATCCAGACTACATCTTCTTGTAGATCTCAGCTCCCTTCTTGACGAACTCAACCGATTTTTCCTGCAACCCCTCCTGGAGAGCATCCTGCTCCGATACCCCCCGGTTACGGGCATATTCCCGAACATCCCGAGTGATTTTCATGGAACAGAAATGGGGTCCGCACATGGAGCAGAAGTGGGCCACTTTATGGGCATCGTGGGGCATCGTCTCGTCATGATATTCCCGGGCACGCTCCGGATCAAAGCCCAGATTGAACTGATCTTCCCATCTGAACTCGAAACGAGCCTTGGACATCGCATTGTCCCTGACCTGGACGCCGGGGAACCCTTTGGCCAGATCAGCGGCATGGGCAGCGATCTTGTAGGTGATGATACCCTCTCTCACATCCTCCTTGTTAGGCAGCCCCAGATGCTCTTTGGGGGTCACGTAACAGAGCATGGCGGTTCCATACCAGCCGATCTGTGCTGCACCAATACCGGAGGTGATGTGATCGTAACCAGGGGCCACATCGGTGACCAGAGGCCCGAGAGTGTAAAAGGGCGCCTCATAGCACTCCTTCAACTCTTTGGTAACGTTCTCCTCGATCATGTGCATGGGGACATGTCCAGGGCCTTCTATCATCACCTGCACGTCGTGTTCCCATGCCACTTTGGTCAATTCACCCAGTGTTTCAAGTTCACCAAACTGGGCGGCATCGTTAGCATCAGCGAGGCTGCCGGGGCGTAATCCGTCACCCAGGGAAAAGGAGACATCATAGGCTTTCATGATCTCGCAGATGTCTTCGAAGTGGGTGTAGAGAAAATTCTCCTGGTGATGCGCCAGACACCACTTGGCGAGAATCGAGCCCCCCCGGGAAACGATGCCGGTCACACGATCCGCTGTGAGGGGTACGTAACGGAGCAGTACACCCGCGTGAATAGTAAAGTAATCGACCCCCTGCTCAGCCTGCTCGATCAAGGTGTCCCGCATGATTTCCCAGGTCAGTTCCTCAGCCTTACCATCCACCTTCTCCAATGCCTGGTAGATGGGTACGGTGCCAATTGGCATGGGAGCATTCCGCAAGATCCATTCCCTCGTTTCGTGGATATTCTTGCCGGTTGAGAGATCCATCAGGGTGTCCCCGCCCCAGCGCGCCGACCAGGCCATTTTCTCCACCTCTTCCGCGATAGACGAGGAGACAGCGGAGTTGCCAATATTGGTGTTGATTTTCACCCGGAAATTTCGCCCGATGATCATAGGTTCCAGTTCGGGATGATTGATATTGGCCGGAATGATGGCACGCCCCGCCGCCACTTCCGAACGAACGAATTCAGGGGTTATCTCATCGGGTATGGCCGCCCCAAGCGCCTGCCCCGGGTGCTGCCTGAGTAGTTTGCCGTACCGTGGATCCTGTCGGAGTTCCTGAAGCCGGCAGTTTTCCCGGATGGCGCAATACTCCATCTCGGGCGTGATGATACCCTGTCTTGCATAGTGCATTTGTGAAACGTTGCAGCCCTCCCGAGCGCGCCTGGGCTGACGAATGTGCTCAAAACGCAGGCTGTCCAGGGTTGAATCACCGCGACGCTGGCGGCCATAGTCGGAACTCAGTCCTGACAACAACTCCGTGTCGACACGATCCTCAATCCAACGGGTACGCACATCGGGCATTCCCTTAAGCAGATCCACATCCACATCGGGGTCAGAGAAGGGACCGGAGGTATCGTAGACCACAATAGGAGGATTTTCCTCGGCGCCGAAGCTGGCCTGGGTCGGGGACTGTTCGATTTGTCGCATCGGCACCCGTATACCCGCGCTCCCCTCCACATAGATCTTGGTTGAGCGAGTGAAAGGTTGTGTAACCTGCTCTGACAGGCGAGTCGTCTGTTCGATAAAATCTTCCGGAATTGCGCTCATGGGTAAATCCTCTTGCCGGCGGGGAAAATGGTTGCTTCGGCCCCTTAGGGGGATGTGGTCTGGCTTCCCGCCGCCGATATCAATATGCCGTTGGGGAGAAACTGGTTTGTGTCAACTCTATCGTTCTTGTCCTGGTCAATCCACTCGTTCCGACGATTCGCCGCAAACACCTCGGCTACGTAACAGGCCTGCTATAACAGGCCGGTCCGCCCATTCATCGGATTTCCACTGTCCCCAGTCTCGAACCAGACCGAAAATTGGGCATGCCTCATTGCCTGAACCGGACCCGACTTCATCATTCCCACAGGTGCTCGTGTCCTGGCTCGACCCACCATGGGAGGTCAACACAGGAACCGGGCTCATAAATACCCGGCATAAACGGCAAAACTAGCGAATGAACCGGTTTTTTGCAACCGCTGAATGACAGGGGGATTGCTTGAAACGGCTAAAATAAAGTACCCTGTGGCCCCTGAATCCCTGCGTGGACTCAGGCCCGGCCGCTGCATAATGCGACCATTCCATAATTACTCACACCGGGGCAACCCAATGGCCACTGAAAGTCTCGAAAAAGCCCGTTTCAACATGGTGCAGCAGCAGATCCGACCCTGGGAGGTATTTGACCAGCGGGTGCTGGATATTCTGGATACCCTGCCCAGAGAAAAATTCGTGCCGGAGAAGTACCGGAACCTGGCCTATGCAGATACCGAGGTTCCCATCGATGCCGGTCAACATATGCTGTTCCCCCGGATCGAAGCCCGCTTAATGCAGGCATTAGCCATACAGCCCGATGATATCATTCTGGAAATCGGGACAGGAACCGGCTTTCTAACCGCTTGTCTGGCGAAGCTTGGAACCCGGGTCGTCAGCCTGGACATCCGGCCGGAGTTCATTGAACAGGCTGCAAAACGGCTTGAAGACAATGGTATAGATAACGTTGAACTGCGGGTTGCCGACGGCCTGGCAACTTCTGAGCAAGCGGGGCCATTCGACGTTATTGCCGTGTCCGGTTCGTTACCGGAAGTCCCTGAAGTCCTCCTGCAACAACTCAGGGTCGGTGGCCGGTTGTTTGTGGTCAGTGGCAATTCACCCGCCATGGAAGCCAGCCTGATCACCCGGGTCGGCGAAGATTCCTGGAGAACGGAAAGCCTGTTTGAAACTGACCTGGCCCCTCTGGACAACGCCCCGGAGCCGGAGCAGTTCAAATTTTGAGCCCTCGGGTCAGGGATCTGTAACAGACCCCTGATCCATCCCGATCCGCTCCTCTATGATGCCGTAGAGACGCTCGGTGGCACCGCGGTTATTCTCTACCACCTGTCTGCCGTTCTCCCCCACCTGAACTCTTTCACTGGCGTTACCAAACCAGTGGCTCACCGTCGCCGACAGTTGATCGATATTTTCAACCTGTACTGCCGCTCCCCGCTCCTTCATCATGCTGCCGATGTGGGTGAAATTGAACATGCAGGGCCCGAACAGGATAGGCACACCCAGCGCAGCCGGCTCCAGAATATTGTGCCCACCCACCGGTACCAGGCTCCCGCCGACGAATGCAATATCCGCCGCGGCGATAATCAGCGTCAACTCACCCATGGTATCGCCCAGGTATATGGCGGAATCGCTCTCACAAGGTGCATTCTCAGAACGTCGATCTGTTTTGAAACCCGCTTTCTGACACAGTGCGGCCACTTTATCGAATCGCTCGGGGTGACGGGGCACCAGCACCAGCAGTGCTTCCGGATGCTTTTTCAGAATGCTCCTGTGAGCCTCGATCAGTTGCTCGTCTTCACCCTCGTGAGTGCTCGCACCCACCCATACGGGCCTGTTACCCCATTGACGCCCCAGTACTGCCGCCTGCTCGTGTAAACTCGCGGGCAAACGAATATCGAATTTGATACTACCGGTTGTTCTCACCCTGTCCGGTATGGCACCAAGAGCTATAAATCGATCAGCGTCCGCATCAGCCTGAGCGGCGATCAGGCTGATCAGTCGAAACGTCTCCCGGGTAAAAGATCCCAGCCGGGCGTATCTCGCCGCCGAACTCTCCGATAACCGGGCATTGGCCAGAATGGTCGGTACCTTTCGTTTTTCACAGGCTGCCAGTAGATTGGGCCAGATCTCAGTGTCCACCATGACCAGTATTCGGGGCCTGACACGCTTCAAAAAATTCTTGACCGCCCAGGGTGTATCAAAAGGGCAATAACTGTGATGTACCCTGCAGCCAAACAGTTTCCGAACCCGTTCGGAACCCGTTGGTGTGGTGGTGGTAATGGTGACTGGGACTTCAGGGAAATCGGCAAGAAACTGTTTCACCAGGGGCTCAACTGCCTGTGTTTCTCCTACAGAGACTGCGTGAATCCAAAGACTCCCTGGCCGGCCCGGAACCGGACAGACCCCAAATCGTTCGGCCCAGCGCCGGCGATAGGCTGGAGCATCTATACTTCGCCAGAGCAGCCGCAGAAGCATAAACGGGAGCAGCAGATGGAGAAAAAGAGAGTAGAGTAATTTCATAGACGTGCATCAGTACCATTACCGCTCGCCTGGGATCAGTCGCCCTGTTCTTCGTCGCGGCATTCAATGTCAGTTTTTTCAGCAAAAACGCCTGGGGGCCTCTCCCATGACTCAGCAGACTCCCGAGCACTCTCGGGAACCAACATCACAAGCTGTTCATGCAGTGAATCAATATCCATGGTTGTACAGAATTCGGACACCCGGTCCAGCACTCCAGTCAACCACAGCCAATCCACCTTTCGGTAACTGGCGAGCAGAACCTTCTCGTGGGACGTGGGCTCCAACTGTTCTTCTTCGTGAAACAGTTCTTCGAATAATTTTTCACCCGGGCGCAACCCGATGAATTCGATCTGAATATCTTCTCCGGGAATTTTACCCGACAGTCTTATCATCTGCTCTGCCAGATAACTGATTCTGACCGGTTCCCCCATATCCAGCACAAAAATCTCGCCGCCGGAACTCATAACTGCAGACTGCATGATGAGTTGACATGCTTCCGGGATAGTCATGAAAAAACGCTTGATATCCTGGTGGGTGACGGTTACCGGTCCTCCAGCGGCAATCTGCTTGCGAAACAGGGGTACAACACTCCCTGCCGAACCAAGCACATTACCAAAACGCACGGTCGTATACTGGGTCTTGGAACGTGAGTTCAAGTTCTGGCAGTAGATCTCTGCGACACGCTTGGTGATACCCATTATGTTCGCTGGGTTAACTGCCTTGTCGGTGGAGATCAATACGAATTTCGCGCATCCGCTGCGATCAGCAGCATCCGCGACCAACCGTGTGCCCAACACATTGTTTCGCACCGCTTCCCTGATCTGGGATTCGAGCATCGGCACTTGCTTGTAAGCTGCCGCATGAAAAACTATCTCGGGTCTGAATTTTTTGAATATGTGATTGACCAGCGTCACGTCCCGAACGTCACCCAGACAAGCCTGCAACGAAAGCGCCGGGTAATCACCGTTTAGTTCTTCCTCTATCAAGTAGAGATTGAACTCGCAATTTTCCAGCAACACAATGCTGGCAGGTTCCATTTCTGCTATCTGCCGGCACAATTCGGAACCGATGGACCCGCCCGCACCGGTCACAAGAATAATCTTCCCTGACAGGCTGCTTCTGATTTCCTTCCAGTCAAGATTGACCGATTCCCGCCCCAGCAGATCCTCGATGGACACCTTTCGCAGCTGATTTATGGCCACCTGCCCTGACATCAAGTCCTGTAACTGGGGCACAGTGCGAAACGGCAAACCCGTCTTCTCGCAGAGTTCTACCAGGTGCTGCTTTTCCTTGACTCGGGCCGACGGGACAGACAGAAGAATTACGTCAATTTCAAGCCGCTCCGCCACCTCTGGAATCTCATCGCAGGATCCCACGATAGGTATACCGTGGATATCCTGCCCCTTCCGTCTCGGCTTGTCATCCACGAATGCCACTGGCATATACGAACTGGAATGCTCTCTCAGTAAATCACGGGCCAGCATCTCACCAGCCCGCCCGGCACCCACGATGAGTATCCTGTTTCCTCCTGAAAAACTGACCCGATGATCCTTCAACCAGCGATAGAGCAGACGTGGGCCGCCTAACAGGATAATCAGCAGCAGACCATAGAGAATAGGGACCGAGCGTGGAATCCCCTCAAGTCTGTAAATAACGAAGAGAATGAGCAGTGTTACCACCAGCCCTACCGCTATACTTCGCACGATACGAAGTAAATCCGGCATTGAGGCAAACCGCCAGACACCCCGATATAGCCCGAATGACCAGAATACTGCTGCCTGTACCGGCGCAACCACGATCAGGTACCCCATAGCCGAGTTCCACATCTCGGCGGGTACCTCATTCAAGTTAAATCGAAGCCAGTAACTACCCATCCAGGCAACCGGAACCATCAGCAGATCGTGAAAAACCGCTGCCCATCTGCTGAACAATTTGTTTGCTACCAGCGTTTTCAATCAATAACTTCCATGCATACCGCCAAATTGTCGCTACCTTAACAATTCTGCCGTCAGAACCATAGTCGTCCAAACAGGTTTCGAACGCAACGTCATCTTTTTAGATCATGCACACCATTCATTGCACTTCGCCTTACACCTGGAAGCTGAACCTATTTGATGACTATAGGATCAGCCCGTTCAGTCTCTTTCCCAGATGCTGTGAAGATTCCATAACAGAGGAGACCCGCCACGGTACCTGCCAGCAGTGCAACCCTCCAAGAGCACGTTTTCCATGCTGGTAATGCCCGGAAAGCCATTGTGCTTTAAGTCATTTGACTGATTGATTTGCCGCGCGATTGTCCGGCATTATGCGCGAAGTTGAATCGATCGTGTTGGGAGTAGAGCAGGCGAGCAGTCTGGAGGCACCAGCTGATCAGTAGCGCCTGGATATCGAACTGCTCGGTGCCATCCGCTGGCCCCGTCGCCCTAGTAAGGATGCTCTTGCCTGACTGAGCTCTTTTTCGGTTGCCAGCCAACTGTTATGGTGTTTTCCCAACGGGTCGAGTCGATTTCATGCTCCCAGCACTGCGGGCAACCGCCGCCGAACACCATCAGAAGACGCCCACCAATTCGACCAGTTTCGATTCCAACGATGATCTAAGCGACTTCCGGCACTGCTATCTGAGAAAAGCGACCGAGAGGAAAAGCCCACCGGTAAACTAACGCTTGCCGGGGCTCGGATGTCGCTCGGTACAAGATATCATCCTTGGATCTTCCCTGTACAACCGGGTCTTCCATGACTACCTTCAATCGCGACGGTTCAATATTGACCTGACAAATAAGGAATCGCTTTCCTATATCGTGACCCACCTTTACTACACCTTTCACCCCTCAAAGATTAGGCCATCGGAGCAATCAATCTGAGTAATGCAATATGCAGCTGCCACATGCAATCCAGAAAAGTGATGGGGAAATAATGTTAGAGACGATATTTACCGGCAGACGGGAGTAGTTTGTCAATTCAGCGAGTCACAGAGAGTCTCCCCGTGATAGAATCAAGGGGGGAAATCTAACGTACTTCCAATATCAAGAATAGAGCTTCTCAAGACACTTTTTACAATATTCTATGGCTCTTCATCAACAATTAAATTACCTGAAGCTCATCACACTGTTCATTTATCTTCGAATAATCAGGGGTAACGAACTGCTGTTGACTATATCTGTCAGTTTGGGTGTTTTAGGCCGGTTACTGTCACTCGTCGGTTTTGCGATGACTCTCCAGGCGATAGTTGCAGCAATCAAGCCGGAATCCATCTTAAGAATTCTGAATAAAGTTCTCTCTAAGTTAGAGATCCCTATTACTATCGATGGTGATTACGTTATCCCCCTGCTGATGATAGCTATTCTATTGGTCTATGGTAGCAACTGGATTGTACAGTATGTTCGATCTCTCCTCATGAGACGAATTAATCAACGAATTTTTTCCGATATAAGAAATTTTGCACCACAACGAGTAATGGATGAAGACATCTTCATCATTGAGCAAGGGCCTGCCGCTGCACAAGCTGCAGAAAAATGTATGGAAGTAAGTTTGTTTATCATCATGATCCTGACATTGTTCATCTTTATATCACCCACTCTGGTTCTCATGCTACTCCCGATACTAGCAGTGCTGGTAGTAATTCAGATCCTGGGCGACCGTGTAAAATTGAGGGAACTAAAAGAGCAGAACGATACCAGATCTACCTATATAAACGAATTCGATCCGTCTGGAAAAGCCCAGAAGCGCATCAAACCAGAGAATAACACTTACAGACAGAGTCTCATTGAAGCTCGCGAAAATCGACGCCATCGTGTTGCAGTCAAACCCCAATCAGATACATTCATTGGAGCGATAGCAATAGTCGTCATCATCTATTATCTGGACTCTCTGAATCTAAACTCTGAATATCTTGCCGGGTTATTGATCTTGTTTGTGATCGGGCTTCGCTACATTATCTCAGCAGGCATCGAAATGTCAGCCAGTGTTTCACGACTTCTGGAATTACGCAGGGATATCGGGATGATAAACGAAATAGTATCTACAACTTTTGCTGCCTGAATATATTTCGTAAACCCATTTTTACCTGTTATTTCGAATTATAGAGTATGATCAAATCATTGTGAAATGATACAATTTGGTGCTGAACATTATTACTTAAAACATATGGCATATCCTACACTCCAAGGTTATTTTTGGGCCTGATATTCGATGATTAAAAAAACAGTTTTTCAACTTGGCCGCCTGCTTTGGCATCGTACAGAACGATATTTACCAAAAAAAGCAAAAGAGCTTATCCTGCATCATCACAAAAAACGAAAAAGTATAATCAACACTATGCACATCAGGGAAGATCCGGAACCAGGATTTGAGCCTGATATTTTTAATAGCCACATCCGGAAAATAAACCCGGTACCGGAGGTTGAAAGAGATCGACTCAACCAAGATGGTATGCGTGACTATCCCGTCACCAGACCGAATCTAGCATTCGACTATCTATCCGGACTGGTACAATGGCTGGCAGAATCCGACTATACAGTCACTTCATATAGTGACCTGGCAAAATCAGTCAAATACGGGGAAGAAAACCAGGAATTTCAACGATGGATTCGTAAAGCACAATCTCGTAATGAGAAGGCTATCCTTCTACAGTACGATGTGGACGCTCGTGCAGACGTAACAACCGCATTAATGAAGACTCATATCAAATATGGCGTTCCTGGCAACGCTATGATCTTTCGAAAAAAAATATTTGATTGGAAACTAAAAAGAGAAGGGATTATTGAGTATGACAGTGATTATTTCCTTGACTTCAATACTTTCAATGAGTTCCAAAAAGCAGGCGGAGTAATCGGTTACCACTGCAACGCCTTTGATCGCTCAGGCGGCAATATGGATCGTGCCATTGAAATTTTCCATGAAGACGTAGCCGAACTCCGAAAGCATCTCGATATCAATTATTTTTCTATGCATGGAGGCAACGTAACCCCGGATGGCGGCTGCAATGCACGAATTGATATCAGCCCCTATTTAGATCAACTGGGTATGACCTGGGTACACAATGGTCACTCTCTTTTTTTCCATTCGAACTGGGCTGATGGCAGCGCGTCAAACCCTCGCTATCGTAACGAAAGCAGTGATCCACTCGATTTTATTTTGTCGACTAACCCTGGACAAAGATCGCGCCTGCTATTCCATCCACAATATTATAACGATTACATCAATAACAAATTTAACTTTCCAATATTGCAGGATCAAAACTGGGTTAAAAATACTAGAGACCAGGTTGAAAAAAGCAAATTCATAGGTAAGTTCTATTGGAAGAATCGAAACGAACATGCAAGGAAAAGTATTAGTTCTTTCGATGCTCTGTTCAAGGCCCCTGAGAATGAGTGTCCAGTTTTTATCAATGGCATGAGTAGATCTGGCACAACATTACTTGTCAGCATGTTTGATTCACACCCTGATGGGGCAATGGCCTATGAATCCTATCCTCGCTATCTAATTGTTCCTTCTGACAACGGCATACTTACCGCAGAGGAGTACATATTTACCTACCAGACACTGATGAATTATCCGGATAATGTCGCTTTTGAGTTATTGAATCGCCCCCCGCTAAAGAACTTAATGCGGTTTGCAGCGGTTACAAACTGGACAGGCATGACGACTCAACAGGTTGGCATGTTATTGAGATCCTACTTAACGAAGTACCACCGGGTGACAGATACTCGGGAGGCACTCAGAATTGTTGCAGCCAGCGCACGATTCAAAGTCAGAAAACAGAAAGCGAAATTCTGGGGTACCAAATGTCAGGGCAATTACAATGACTACTTTGAACTCTGGCCAAGAGCTAATCTTGTCTATATTTTGCGCAATGGACTGGATATTCTAGCCAGCCAGAAAAACACGGGCTCATTTAATCCAGATGCCGAAGCACTTGGTAGCAGCTGGCGTGTACAACTTGAGCGCTTTAATAAATTCAGCAAAGACAATCCCAACTACACAACAGCCTTGGTTCAATATGAACATCTGGTAGCTGAGCCGGAAGCTACCATGCGGACCTTGTGCAACGATATTGGTATGGATTTCAGTATACAAATGATTCATCAGCATAAAGCTCAAACTACACTTACACAAAACCCAAGGGGTCAGCTTTCCGCGGACCGCGTACAACAACCGATTGATCGAAAATCTGTTAACAAGTGGAAAAAGCTTCTATCTGAAGAAGACGTTACACGATTTCTTACCGGCTGCGGCGGGACACAAATTTTCAAAAACTACGGATTGGACTGGGAGCTTTGATATGTGTGGCGTTGGAGGCATATATACACCCGTGGGGATGGGGATTGATGGTTATCACGAAGAGATACTCGAACGAATCGGTACTGACTTGCATCTTCGAGGACCCGATGCGTTTGGAAAAATAATTGGAGACTCTTTTGGGCTTATCCACACACGCCTTGCCATTATAGATCTGGATTCACGTTCGAATCAGCCAATGGAGTCCAATGATTGGGTACTCTCTTATAACGGCGAGATATATAATTTCAAGTCAATTCGCAAAGACCTACAGTCAACACAGATATTTAGAACCGAATCTGATACAGAAGTACTTCTCATGGCTCTACAGGAGTGGGGAATAGAGAAAACACTTCAACGTATTGCGGGTATGTTTGCCTTCTTAGCCTACAACAAGAAAGAAAATATTCTTTAC
This sequence comes from Gammaproteobacteria bacterium, assembly GCA_024227135.1. Lineage (GTDB taxonomy): Bacteria > Pseudomonadota > Gammaproteobacteria > Chromatiales > Chromatiaceae > JAHEHQ01. The sequence continues at coordinate 2,308 of JAAELC010000314.1, read as the reverse complement.
GCCGCCCGTGACCATATGGGTATAAAGCCCCTTCTGATGACTCGTTTGGAGGATGGTTCCTATTGCTTTGCTTCTAGTACGGCCGCCCTGATCAAATCACAGAAAGGGCTATCAAGATCGATATACAAGCCAGCACTGGCTTCCTATTTTGTTCTTGGTGCACCGTTTACCCGTAATACAGTATTTGAAGGTATTGAACGTGTCGAGCCCGCAACATATGTAAAATGTCTTCCAAATGGTCGCTTCACAACTCATCGGTACTGGGAGCCCCGCTATCAAAGCGGATTCACAATGGATGATCTCATCAGTATTGTCACGGAGTATGAAGTATCAGACGTTCAATCTGCGTTGTTTCTGAGTGGTGGCGTTGACTCCACTTTTCTCGCATCTATTACACAGAAGCTCGATTGTTTTCATCTAATCTCTCCCGAAACACATTATGCAAAGGAAGTCGCCGACAGATTTTCCCGGAAGTTCGTGAGCGTCAAACCGAGCCTCTCAAACTATGAAACAAACATTCGTCGTGTAATCGAGTTTCATGGAGAACCTTTGATGAGCTGCGGTATTCCCTATTCCGTATCAGAGGAGATTACAAAACACGGATATAAAATGGCTATCAGTGCCAATGGTGCCGATGAGCTTTTTCATGGTTATCCCCGTACACCAACTCCGGAGCATACTCCCGACTATCTACCCCTTCACGAAGAAAAAACTTACAAATGGTTTTCAATGCAGCTCAGTCATATTTTTCGTGACAATCGAAATTTCGAAATTGAAGAATTGAAAGAATTTGTCCCCTCCCTCAACGACATCGGCAATGATGCCATGGATAAATTCCACCTGTCGAATTTCCCCCCTTCCGCCAGTCATCGATGGTTTGAGTTGATGACCTATGTTTTACATGACCTCAATCCAACTCTTGATGCTGCCTCAATGGCTAATAGCATCGAGGTACGAGTCCCATTCCTGGATCATCGCTTAGTTGAAGGAGTGCTTTCCTGGGATGCATCGGTACTTGTTACGCCTAGCTTAGGGCGAAAAGCCCCTCTTAAAGAGCATCTTTCGCGATACTTTCCAGTATCATTTTTTCACCGACCGAAATTAGGTTTCAGCATACATCAGGATTCTCTCGCCAGAATATCAAAACTAGGTGAGAAGGCGCTCAACCGGAGTGAAAAAAATAATTTCATAAAGCTGGATAACAGTAGCAAGCTTGGCGAGTACCTTCGTGACATGATATATCTGGGAACCACTTGCTATAGCTACGAAACTTGGCGGAATTCAAACCTGTTCAAGACTGGTCAGGCATCCTGAGGAGCAGTATTTGTGAACGATATTTTTCTGATTGGAGGATCCCCATCTAGTGGATCGACACTTCTGGTAAGTTTACTCAATAATCAAGAGGATGTTTTATGCCTGCCGGAAACTGGTTTATTTGTTCATGGAAAAAACCTGATCGAAGATCACCCGGATGCGACGGAGATCGATATAAATCTGCATTTACCCTGGGTTGATACAGGCGCAAAGGTATCCCAAGCCATTGGTCTCGATATCGATACTTTCGATAAGGCCAGCTCAGATTTTCCCACGGCTTTCGATCTTCTACGATACTACATTAATTCCACCACTGCTCCTTATCTGGTAGAAAAAACACCAGAAAATATTTTCGGTTTTTATTACTATCTTGAGTCTTCTATGAAAAATCGTGTAGTTGTTACAATACGCGATGCTTTGAGTGTTACCCAATCTCTTCATAGACGTGGTTTTACGATTGTTGAGGCCTTAATCATATGGTTCGGACACAGCTACGAAACTGCACGTCTAATCCAGAAATTTCCTGACCAGGTTTTCCCTTGCACTTATGAGCAGCTTACACGCCATCCTCAAGAAACTATTCACGAAATTATTGAATTCTGGGGAATTGATCCAAAACAAAAATCTGTTGATAAAGAATTAGTAACTGAAAAGCCTTCATCAGAAGAACAAGTTAACCCTACGTACGAAAGTTCGGAAATGATCAGTTTTCTCGTGGATTATTCCAGCTGGAACCTGGCTGACACCGCTTGGACAAAATCCCCTTTTTCCGATGCAAGCTACAGTGAGCCGGTTAACATGCTGGGCCTTGCATTCCAAGTCTTATTTGGCGACCTCGCTTTTCTAACCAAACACAATGGCCTCCTCAAGCCATCCGATCTTGAAAATTTCCTCTTGAACAAGAAACGCGGTCTGGATGCTACCACTGACTTGTATCAGGTTCCGCTAGAAATAGCCGCCAGCAGTGAATTTATTCGAAAACTGTCTGAAACTT
>JAAELC010000313.1 GCA_024227135.1 Gammaproteobacteria bacterium | reverse complement strand
GGACAATGTGCTGCTATTCCCTTTGAACTGTCAGTCAGAGCCCGGCGCGGACCGATCTGCCAGCTGCCGTGAACGGTTAGGCGGACTGCTCAAGTACTACCATCGAAAAGCTGCATGAGTATTTTGACCCTATAGTACCTTACCACTGAGATCTTGAACAAAAATACAAAGAAATATTCATGCAGTATCAGCACAGAGTGTGGGTAGAACGACATATTCACGAATTTTGAGTGATGCAGCCAAGACTCTGCGGCCAAACTTTGTGAGGTAGTATTTATAACGACGTCCGATCTTTTTGATCAGCCCGTGGGTTCGTAGACGCTTGAGCAGATAGGAAGACTGGCTGGGGGATAGGTCGGGTATATGCGCTCGCAGATCGGCTGCACGAAAACCGCTGATTGACCATTCGCCTCGTCCCAGGGTGAGAAAGAGGCGGTAGTCCTGTTCCAGGAACAAGTTGAAGCCGCGAAACGAACGACCCTGCTCCTTGGCTCGATCTGACATTTTATCGATGTCCTTGAGCCCCGTATCGGGATTATCGATCGCCGCTATGTAGGCGAAATAACGCTCGTTAGCAGCTTTCATCAGCTTGCGCAGATCTCGCAGACTGTAGATATTTTTGCGTAGCGGTGCCAGTTTCCAACACGCCCAACCGTCACGCTGTTCCACCCATCGGTGGATCTTGAAGAATGAGGCATCGTTGGTTGTGCATTCCACACGAGCCATGATGCCGGCTTTATCGTAGAGTTTGATGCTGGTCGGCCCCATCTGGTGCCGGATGCGTGTACCCTGGATGCGGGTGCTAAAATCATTGCCCATCTCGCCCTGGTAGGCGGTACTGAGTTTGCGGCCAAGGAAGGTAGCGATGTTGTCTGCTTTGATGGCATGAACGGCGGTTCGAGTAATGGCGTTGTAGAGCGGCTGGAATTCGGCCTGCTTATGGAATATGACGTCGGTGGCAAATTCCACCTGCATGAAACTCCAATGGTAACCCGAATGGAAGCGCCGATGTATCGGGCAGAATTGCCTGGCCCATCGATCCAGCCGATGGTGAAGTTGTCTGGCGTCCAACCGGTCGGCAAATGTCTGGGCCATTTTGGGATCGGCAATGGCCAAAAAAGCATTGTCTGTCATCTCGAAGGTCATGCCGGCTTTTCTCAGTCGCTGGGCCAGCCAGCTATGGCCGTTGAAATAGACTTGCAGACGGAACGGTGCCCAGGTGGGCACCCGAACGTAACAAAGCCCAAAGGATTCATCGATGAAGTAGAAGTAGTAATGGAGACATTTGCCTGAGGTAGGTTTCAGCAGGGCATAGCCTTTTTGCTTGTCATACCAGGGGCGATAAGCGGTGCAGGCCTCCATGGCAGAGAAGATATGAACCAGGCCGGGATGATCGCCTCGCTCAGCAATGATGGCCTTGATCCGGTCTTCCTTACGAAAGGCGTTGTGGCGCCGGATGAACTCGATCTCAATGCCGGCTTCGATGGCAAGTTGTTCTGCATGGTCGCGTAACTTATCCCGCAGGGGCTCTGCCCATCGAGGGTAATCGAACAGCCTGATCTTATGGTAACTGAGATAACTGGCCATGGCACCCGCATAGCCGATATCGGGAAGGGTGCCGGTGATGATGACGCGATCGAAGCAGGAGAGGACGCCGGCGATCTGATCTTGATGACGGGCGATGAATGGATTTTTGAACATGGCGGGATATGATACTCTCAGGAGAAAGAAATTCGTCTGTTAATAGAGGTATAGCAAATCGTCCTTGTCGGCGTGTGAAATCATGAGGGACTTCCATAGACTCAAGGTTTGGGAGAAAGCCCATCGGCTGACGTTATCGATATATGAGCACACGCGTCATTTTCCGGCAGATGAACGTTACGGACTGACATCACAAATCCGGCGGGCAGCGACATCGATACCAACGAACATTGCTGAAGGCTGTGGGCGAAGTGGTGATCGGGAACTGGCAAGATTCTTGAGTATTGCCGCCGGTTCTGCCAGTGAACTGGAATATCAGATACTACTTTCACGGGACCTCGGGTATGTCAATGATGACGGCTACCGGACCCTAAACAAGCAGGTTATTGAAGTAAAGAGAATGCTGAGTGCCTTTCTTGAAAAGCTGACCGCTGATGGCTGACAGCTGACAGCTTTACCACGGTGTCAGCCGAGGTCTCAGCAATAGGGGGAACTGGTGTCCTTTTTGGTTCCGGCTATGCCGGGTTAGGGGATAGGTTGGGCGCAGATGTCTGGTTTGTCTCGCCGGTCAGCCCCGGGAACCCCGCTTCCGACCCTGATAGGCTGCAATCTGTTTGATGATTTCCTGGAAGGGGAGTTTGTCCAGTCTGCTGAAACGGTTGACAGCGTCCTGGATCAGGCCATGGATATTGTCGATTCCCATAGGAGGTGACGGGGTATCGTATGTGACAACGTGCAATCCCCGTAATCCGCCAATTTGCACGCGGATAGCTTTTGCATGGGGCAGTACGGTCGAACCTCGGGCCATTTTCAAAGTAAAGACGGCCTGATCTTGAAGCATGCTCAGCAATTCTTCGCAACCCAGCTTTGCCTCCTCCGAGCGGCAGTGAACGACCACCCGTTCAGCAATGTGAGTGCGAACGGCCTGGGGGCAGTCACATTGACCGGAGAGTATGCCTTTTTCGTAGAGGCACGTTCTTTCTCCATACTCCCGACAAGTTTTGAGAAAGGCATCCTGGTCCATGATGGCGTCAGTCCAGGGCCGTGGTAACCACTGAGTTTTCTGAAACTGACAAGCAGGCAGATTTCATATCCAGGTTTGAAGCAGGGTTGGTACTGGCCCTCCTGATCCCTTCCGGCACCGAATAATACGCTTTCTGCAACTGGCTTTTGCACCAGTCCGGTGGCTGAGGCCTGGGGGTGTCTATCATCCGGGGCAAAATACCGGGGCGCACCCTTAGTCCCCTTTTCCGGTAAATCTGTGAATCATACGACGGTCACGCTTGCTGGGCTTGCCGGGGCCAATGTGTGGCGTGCTGGCGCGAAGTAGCCGTTCCTGTCTGATGATTTCATCACGTTTCTGAACACTGGAATGGTCTTCTTCATAAAACAGGATTGCCTCAGAGGCGGGGCGCCTCTGCTTTGGGACTACCTTGACCAGGATATTCCACTCCAGAGAGCCTTTGTGAATGCGGATTCTGGCACCTGTTCTGACTACTTTTCCCGGTTTCGCCCGCTGGCTGTTGAGCTGAATTTTCCCGCCGTTTATCGCCTCTACTGCCAGCTGTCGGGTTTTGAAGAAACGGGCTGCCCAAAGCCATTTGTCCAAGCGCAACCCTGCATCCGGCGAAGAATCTTTCATCAGGTGGGGTCGGGCTCCCCTTGTGTGACTTCTGGTGCATTATCCGGCTTGAGGTCCAGAAGTTGATCAAGTTTACCAAAGGCATTGAGTTCCGCCAGCTTATCGTAGCCGCCTACATGGTAGTCATCGATGAATATCTGGGGAACGGTGCGCTGTTTGCTTCGTTGCAGCATTTCGCGCATAAACGCTCGGTTCTTCTCGATGTGGCGCTCTTCGATTTTCACGTCTTTCTTGTGCAGCAGGGCCTTGGCGCGCACGCAGTATGGACATAAAGTGGTTGTATACATAACTACTTTGGGCATGGGTCAAACTCCTGTCTGGTTGACCTCTCATTTTAGCACCCTGTGGCTGTGATTGTGGCGAATTCACGGGTGTGTCAGCGGTTTTGAGTAGGAATTTCGTATCTACTCACCCCCGATGGGCGATCTGTTCCGGAAAACGGCGTAAATACCTCCCTGAAGACCTGGCTTCGGCATCCCTGCCAGAGACACTTTCTCCACAGGCCACCCATAGGGGGCAATTCCTGGTGGGGGGGTAGTTACGGAATTTAAAGATGATTGGTTTGGGGGGCTCAGCCAGCACTCCTTTTCAATGTCATAATGAGGTCTGCAAACTGCACGTTGAGGGAATACTACAGCAGCCATGAAGATACTATTGGGTGATTCGGAAAAAAGGACGGGCACGGTGCCCGCCAGGCAGATGATGGGGTGTACGGTACCCAAGGTTCTGAGGCGGGTAATCCTTTTGGCGCTATTGTCGTTTTCACAAACGACGGCTTCCGGCCCCGAAGCTTTGCCAGAAGGGCTGCTGGGAGTCAAGGAACCCTGGTTCGGTGATTTCGATGAGATGGTCGAACGACGTACAATCCGCGCTCTGGTGGTGTACAACAAGATGTTCTATTTTCTCGATGGCGCAACCCAGCGTGGAATAGCTTACGAACTGCTCGGTCAATTCGAAAAGTTCGTCAATCGTAAGGTAAAGAGCGGTACTTTGAAGCCCCGGGTGATTTTCATACCAGTCGCCCGGGACCAGCTGTTACCTGCATTGATTCAGGGCAAGGGTGATATTGCGGCGGCCAATCTGACAATCACGCCGGAGCGGCGCCAGTTGGTGGATTTCAGTAATCCTTTTGTAGGAGGAGTCGATGAGATTCTGGTGACAGGACCGACGGCTCCTCCCCTGGAGACGATCGAGGGGCTTTCCGGTCAGAAGATCCGGGTGCGCAGGTCGAGCAGTTACTATTCCAGTTTAAGACGTCTCAACGAACGGTTTCTCCTGGAGGATCGTGAGCCTGTGGAGATTCTTCCGGCGGACGAGTATCTGGAGGATTCGGATCTCCTGGAGATGGTGAACAATGAAATGCTGCCGATGGTGATCATGGACAGCCACAAGGCGACATTCTGGGGAACGGTGTTCGAGCAGATCCAGATTCATCCGGATATATCGGTCAGCAGCGGGGGTGAAATCGGTTGGGCATTCAGGAAAGACAGCCCGAAGCTGAAAGCGGTAGTCGACGAGTTTGTCAAGGGACACAAAAAAGGCACACTGCTGGGCAATATACTATTGAGGCGTTATCTAAAAAAGAATAAATGGACTCGTAACGCCATGAATCCAAAGGAGTTAAAGAAACTTCGGAATACTATAGATTTATTCCAGAAATATGCCGAGGAGTACGATTTCGACTACCTTATGATTGCCGCTCTGGCCTATCAGGAGTCCCAGCTGGATCATAAAAGGAAGAGTTCAGCGGGTGCTGTAGGCATCATGCAGCTTCTGCCCAGTACGGCCAGAGATCCCAATGTGAATATCAAGGATATTTCAAAGCTGGAAAACAATATCAAGGCGGGTAACAAGTACCTTCACTTTCTGCAGAATCGGTACTTCAGCGATCCCGAAATCGAACCGCTGGACAGAATGTTGCTGAGTTTTGCTGCGTACAACGCAGGGCCGGCCAAAGTGGCCCGGTTGCGCAGGCAGGCCGCAAAAGAGGGGCTGGACCCCAATCGATGGTTTTCAAACGTTGAGCTGATCGCTGCCAAACGGATTGGCCGGGAGACGGTACAATACGTCAGTAACATCTATAAATATTATATAGCTTATCGAAGCATCATCAATCATTTGAAGGCCAAGGCGGAAAAATCCTCAAAATCCGGGGTTTCTGATTCTCAAGGTTGACCAGTTGTCTTGTGACCCGGATAATCGTGGATCTTGAAAGTCGGTTCGTGTTCTGGAACGCGGATTGTTTTTCCCCGATTATGGTGGCCTTCGCTGGTCCCCCCGCAACGAAACATTGTGAACCCGGTCAGGCCCGGAAGGGAGCAGCCGCAGCAGTGCGCTCGTGTGCCGGGGTGTGGCTGGTGCGGGCCGCCACCCTGTATACCCACCGGGAAGCTGGCCATCCTGGCCGTTTTCTGAGACTGGAACACCGGTTTATCCGATGAGTTATCAAGTTCTGGCCCGCAAGTGGCGGCCCCGCCTCTTCAGCGAAATGGTAGGGCAGGAGCATGTAGTGCGTGCCCTGAGTAACGCGCTGGACAATGATCGTCTGCATCATGCCTACCTTTTTACCGGCACCCGGGGTGTGGGCAAAACCACACTGGCCAGGATTTTCTCAAAGTCACTGAACTGCGAACAAGGGGTGGGCTCGACACCCTGCGGGGTCTGCAGTGCCTGCCGGGAAATTGACGAAGGTCGATTTATCGATCTTCTGGAGGTGGATGCCGCTTCCCGGACAAAGGTTGATCAGACCAGAGAATTGCTGGAAAACGTTCCCTACGCACCGGTTCGCGGAAGGTTTAAAGTTTATCTGATTGACGAAGTGCACATGTTTTCCGGGGGTAGTTTCAATGCCCTGTTGAAAACCCTGGAGGAACCCCCTCCCCACGTCAAATTTCTCCTGGCTACCACGGATCCGCAAAAAGTACCTGTAACGGTGCTCTCGCGTTGTCTGCAGTTCAATCTTAAAAGGCTGCCCTTCGACCAGATCAGGAATCATCTGCGAACTATACTGGAGCAGGAAAAACTGGAGTATGAGTTGTCTGCGCTGGGAATGTTGACCCGTGGAGCCGACGGCAGTATGCGCGATGCCCTGAGCCTGATGGATCAGGCTATTGCCTTTGGTGGTGGACGGGTGGTGGAAGATGATGTGAGGGCCATGCTTGGGACCGTCAAGCAGGAGCGGGTGCACGATCTTCTTCAGACCTTGGCCGATAACGATCCAGCGGGAATGATGGAGCAGGTGACTGCACTGGTTGAACAGGCTCCAGATTTCGCCGGAATACTGCAGGATCTGCTGGCTTTACTGCACCGAATCGCGCTTACCCAGGCCGTTCCCGGTGCGTTGGACGAAAGTACCGGTGATCTGGAGCGGGTCACTTTCCTTGCAGACAGGCTGACACCCGAAGATGTCCAGCTTTTCTACCAGATCGGCTTAATCGGGCAGAGAGATTTACCCCTTGCACCGGATCCCAGGGTGGGATTCGAGATGGTATTGCTGAGAATGCTGGCATTCCGGCCCGCAGCTTCGGGGGAGCAGATTGCTTCTGCTTCGGTAAGGGGACGAAATGGTGGCGTTCAGGACGTCGAAAAAAAAAATCCTGAGATCCGGCCTCCCGCCCCGGTGACCCTGATGGTTTCGGAAGCCTCCACCAGCGCCGCTGCCGCTGCAGGGAGGCCCCTGCGGGCAGCATCAGAGCCTGATCCGACTATCGACCTTTCTCAATGGCATAAGGTGATGGAATCCATTGATCTGGGTGGTATTGCCCGTCAGTTGGCAAACAATTGCGTGTATCGGGATTGGGATGGCCAGACACTGCAATTGGCCCTTGATCCGGCACACAGGCATCTGCAAGTGGGCAGTTCACAGCAGCGCTTGCGTAAAGCATTGCAAGACCTTCTGAGAGTGGATGTGGATTTGTCGATCCAGGCGGATTCCACCACCGGTGATACTCCGGCCATGATGCAGGCCAGAACCCGGGAGGAAAAACAGCGTGAAGCAGAATCTGTGATGGCTGCGGACCCTATGGTGAAGGCGATGGAAGACCGGTTTGGTGCCCGTTTGGTCACAGAATCGGTGAAACCCGTCGAGAAATGACTCTATCTACCCAATGATTACATGACGCGAGGAACACCGGATGAAAGCAGCAATTGGTAACCTGATGAAACAAGCCCAGAAAATGCAGGAGGATATGCAGAAAGCCCAGGAACAGCTGGCAAGGGAAGAGATTGTGGGTGAATCAGGGGGAGGGATGGTCAAAGTGACCATCAATGGCAAACATGAGGTACGACGGGTCGAGATAGACGACAGCCTGATAGGCGACGATCGTGAAATGCTCGAGGATCTGGTTGCAGCAGCCATGAATGACGCAGTGCATAAGGTGGCGGACAAAACCAAGGAGAGCATGTCCGGTTTAACCTCTGGAATGGCATTACCTCCCGGGTTCAAGATGCCATTTTGATTTTCAGGATGTTAATGGGCTCATTGCTTGGCAGCAGGGGAAGGCGATCTGACGGGCTGTTGTCCGGTCTGCCATCCAGCACAGGTATGGGGAGGGGCGGAAAATCCACCCGCTTCAGCGGGAATAGATACCATGCCTGAAGCACCGCTGCTGGACCAGTTGATGGAGGCGTTGCGCTGTCTTCCTGGGGTTGGGCCGAAATCGGCCCAACGGATGGCTTTTCATCTGCTGGAGAGAGATCGGGTTGGTGGGCGCCGCCTCGCAGCCGTTCTGGACAGGGCGATGGAGCATATCGGGCACTGTAAGCGTTGTCGGACATTTACTGAACGGGAACTTTGTGCGTTGTGCGCCAACCCAAAGAGAGACAGCAGTCTTTTGTGTGTCGTGGAGACCCCTGCCGAAGTAGTAGCTATCGAACAATCGGCCATCTACAGCGGTCGTTATTTTGTGCTCGGTGGTCGCCTGTCGCCACTGGATGGTATCGGGCCGCAGGAAATCGGTCTGGACCGATTGGAGCCCCTGTTGGCGGATGGTGAAGTCAAAGAGCTGATTCTTGCCACTAATCCCACCGTGGAGGGAGAAGCGACAGCCCACTACATTGGCGAGCTGGCGCGTCCTAAGGGCGTACAGGTGACGCGTATCGCTCACGGTGTACCTTTGGGTGGTGAGCTCGAATATGTGGATGGTGGGACGTTGTCCCATGCTTTTTCGGGACGGCGGGAGTATTGAGCCGGGAATGAAAGAACAGCAGGGGTTCACGCATCCGGAGAAGGGGGTGTGTGGAGTACCAGGAGCCTGTCCGAGAACAGTGAGCCTACTGCGGAAAAGCTGGATTTGGCCAGATTCTCCGATCATTTTCGTTAAATATGCCCGATATTCGCCTCAAATGATCATAAAATCTGACTCAAACCAGCTTTCCCTCGCTACGGCCCCTATTCTCGGGCAGGCTCCTAGGTTCTGATCCCGAAAGAAAACCGGATTGGTGCTGATTCAATCAAATACTTTGAGCTATGACATCCTTTATCTGTCTATAGCTGATTGTTGTTACAGAGAAAATCGACGTCTCTCGGTCTTCTGCTTGAGGTTGTGCCCGTTTAAATTCGATTTTTTCCCAGAAATTGTTTATGGTGTGCGGAAAGAATCAATAGGTTAAGTGATTTTTGTGAAGGAAAGTGTGAGCATTTTGATTGACAATCGCAGAGCAAATGTAAATTTGTTTTCCCTTTTTTGTGCGGAGGGTTGCGAATTGCTGATCTGCGGATTTCGAGGGGCAGGAACTGGCGGAATTGAACCAGTCCGCTGCTGATGTGATCACATAAGCAATGATTACCGTCCACCATTCCAGTCTCCGCTACACGCCCGGGCCGAAGGTGTCTGCACCGGCCCCTGTGCGGAAGATCAGGGAAGTCAACCATGAAGCCCAGTCTGGGAGTGGCAGGCAGGCAGGGGCGCCCCTGCCTTCTAAGGCTCGTGTTCACTTGCCGCCGGAAATCATTGCCGGGCAGCTGCGTACCAGCCTGCCGGACACGGGTGTGGATAACGGTCGCATCCTGAATGCTTTTGACAGCTACGGTGCTCTCAAGCGGCAGGAGGAGCGCGAAAGACTGGGCCAACTGCTTGGTGTGGACGAGTATGCCTAACAAGTTTCAAGTTTCAAGTTTCAAG
>JAAELC010000312.1 GCA_024227135.1 Gammaproteobacteria bacterium | reverse complement strand
TTTCAGCCGATTACGAGAGGCCTACTCTCATCTCCTATATAGTTACGAACAACTTTCGTTGTTCCCTTGGCACACAGCAGTCTCGCCTCGCGGCTACCGGGGACTACGTGCCTTCGCTTCGCTCTCCATGGCGCGCAGCGTCGGCTTTTGCAGCCGATGGAGAACACTGCCCATCTCTACAACTGTGTCCGCTGTCACCGCCAGGTAACGATCTGCAGCCACTGCGATCGGGGCAATATCTATTGCGGTAAGCTGTGTGCAAACACAGCCCGCAGAGCATCATTGAGAACTGCCGGAAGACGCTACCAGAACACCCGTCGCGGCCGTTTAAAGCATGCCGATCGTCAGCGTCATTACCGAATCCGAAGTAAGAAAGTGCGAGCCATGGATATGGACGGGAACGTACTGATAGTGGGCGGTGTAATGCCCAGGTTCAAACACCCGGAAACTAAACTCCCAGAGCTTACCGGGCCAGAGGCAGCGAATGCTGCCTCTGACCGGATCGTAACGGATACTGTAGAGTGTTCCCCAGCCCTGCGGGTTGATGGCCCGGTAGAGGGGCGCGTGCAACAGTCTGGCCACCACTGTTTCCAGGGTCTCACCGGGATCGCGCAGACACTGCTCCAGAAATCTCTGCCGTCCCAGGGTGTCGAAGAAAGTCGCGTGCTCTGGCCATTCCACCATACCTTGAAAGTTGGTGGCCACGTCAAGGTGGCGAATAGATGCCTCGCGGTCGGGGGAGACCATGGCCGTGGCATAGTCCCCGCTGCGGTCGAGCATGGTGATGTTATACGCTATATGGACGGGCACCCGCTGCAACACTTCAGTAGCGTCATGCGTGTCGCGGCAGGTCTCCAGAATGTAGCGGACCACCAGGGAGATACCGAACCCCTCCCCGACGACCTTACGACCGCCAAAGGCCAGGGGAATCGCCAGACCATGCTCGTTCATACCGTCCAGCACACCCCAGAGGCAGTCGCTGGTGGCGATCACACGGGTACCGTTCCAGGCACTGAGAAGAGAATCATGCCATCACACAGTTGCGGAGCGTAATCGTAGTTTCTTATCAATGCCAGAGGAGCACGCGACCAGACTGCCTGGGAGCATCCGGAGAAGAAGGGCGTGGGGCAGTAAAGCGCAAGACATCTCGCTTGAAAATCGCTGCCATCGATCAGTTCCAGAATACTGTCGTAGGTTCCCTCCAGTTCCGGTATGTGGTTGGAGAGCATACGTCTGGATTTCAGATAAGAAGGCCGCTTGCTTTCGCCTTCCCGCAGAAACCACTTCCGGTAACCCGGCCAGTGGCTTTTGAACAGGCCGCCTAGCCTGGAACCTGGCAGCGGCTCGTAGATGGCGTTAAAGGTCAGGCTTGGATAGAGAGAATCAGTGGAAATATCAGATTCTACACCAAAGCAGTGGCAATGAAGATGCCGACGGACCAAACAACGAAAAAAATATTACGACTGAAGTGGTGGATACTCCAACCGGTCTGTTTATAGCAACCAGCACTCATGAATCAGTGTTAGAGGAGAAGAGGTTATGACACCATTCGGTATTGCCGGCATTCAAATGCACATCGGTGTTCACAAGAATATCGATGGAATGATTCACCATGTCGATCTCACCATGCACAACGATTGCCCGGTCCTGCTGAAGAACCCTTCCAGAAAACAGCGGAAAAGCACGGCATATGGATTGTCAACGGCTCCATGTACGAGAAGGACAAAGGTAAAATCAATAACACCACCTCGGTGATAAATCCGCAGGGTGAGGTAGTGAAGCGCTACCGAAAGATGTTCCCCTTCCTCCCCTTCTAGGAAGGAGTCGCCTGCGGCGATGAGTTCTGTATATTCGATACAGAGGAGGTAGGCCGCTTCGCCATCTCCAACTGTTACGACATGTGGTTTCCGGAGACCAGCAGGACATTGACCGCCATGGGAGTGGAGGTAATTCTGCATCCGGTGCTCACCACCGGTATCGACCGGGACGTCGACCTGGCAATTGCCAAATCGACGGCAGCTATGTTCCAGTGCTACGTATTCGATATTAACGGGCTGGGCGCGGGCGGGAACGGACATTCCGCAGCATTCGACCCTTCAGGCCGACAGCTGTTTCAGGCTGACGTTCAGCATCAGATTATCCCGGTAGAGATCGACCTCGAGTAGGTGCGACGCCAGCGCGAAGTGGGCATGCGCAATCTGGGCCAGCCATTGAAGAGCTTCCGCGACCGCGTGGTCTATTTTCCCTTGTACGACGCAAGTGTCAGTTTCAATGCCTATCTGCAGACGCTTGGCCCACTGGTCAGCCCGGGAGACAAATCCAAATCCGCTGAACAACAGAGCAAAAAAAGAGCGCATAAGCACGCCGACATCATTTGATACAAGAGTCCACCACAAGGGGGAGAGACCAATCATGCCAAAGAAAGTAAAACTGAAAGGATTATCGGAGATATTCTCCTATTTTAGAAAAAACACCATGCCCTGGTACTTTTTGTCGCCCACGCCGTTCAATGTTTTAGGCCTGGATCAGTGGGTACGGGGCTTTGAGTACCTGAGTTACTTCGACTGCTTTGAGGGTTCCCATCCTCGTGTGGTGGTTCCGAAAGAGTTGGGGCCCCGGGAGTTCCAATCCATGGAGGAGATGTGTAACTTTCTGTTGAAGCATAAGGAGATTGTGGATCATATCAATCGCCGCGGTCCCGGCGGCAAACTGATGCTGGTGATGTTCGACGAAGAGACGGAAGCGCTGGCGAAAGAGCTGGGGCTGGATATCGCACTGCCGTCGGCCGAGTTACGCAATCGTCTGGACTCCAAGATTGTCACAACCCAGTTGGGTAACGAAGCGGGCGTCTCCAGCGTGCCCAATGTACTCGGGCGGGCGACTGACTACAAGGCACTGAACAAGCTCGCCAAGAAAGCAAAGCTGGGGTCCGATCTGGTCGTACAAACACCCTATGGAGACTCGGGGCGCACCACCTTCTTCATCAACAGTGAGGATGATTGGGACAAGCACGCCTCCAACCTGATTGATGAAAAACTGAAGGTGATGAAGCGGATCAACCACATGCCTGGAACCGTGGAGGCAGTAGCCACCCGTCACGGCACGCTGTCGGGCCCAATGATGACCGACCTCACCGGTTATCCTGAGTTGACACCCTACCGTGGCGGCTGGTGCGGTAACGACATTTTTCCCGGCGCCATCCCAAAAAAGAGCCGCACCAAGGTGCGCAACATGGTGCGTGCGCTCGGTGACAGACTCTATCAGGAGGGATACCGCGGATGCTTCTGTGTCGACTACTTGATGGACAGCGATACCGGCGAGGTCTACCTGAGTGAGGTTAACCCCCGAATCAGCGGTGCAAGCCCACCCACCAATCTGATCACTTCCACTTATGGCGGCGTGCCTTTGATGCTGATTCACATGCTGGAGTTCGCCGACGTCGATTACACGTTCGATATCGAAGCGGTGCAGACACGCCGGACCGAGTTCGATACCTGGTGCCAGTTGATCCTGAAACAGACCGAGGACAAAGTGGAACTTATCACCAAAGCGCCATCTTCAGGAATCTGGCGTCTTGGCCAGGAGGGAGATATCAATTTCGTGCGGCAGGATACCGACTGGCACAAGGTTGTAGACGAAGACGAGTTCTTTTATCTGCGTGTCTACGGCGCGGGGGAGTACCGCTATCACGGTGCGGATATGGGTGTCGTGGTTACGCGTGGCCGCATACAGACCAACGACCGTCAGTTGATGGAGCGGGCCCGCCTGATGTCCACCGCGATTTTCAATCAGTTCGAAGGCACTCCACCGGCACCGGAAGTCCCCGTTCCACCACCGATGTTCAACAGCCTCTCGAAAATGTTCTGACTCCCTCCCCTTTCCGTACCGGCAGTTCCCGCCGGTACGGTTTTTTCCATGCTGCAGCAATATACCGGCATGTACTTTACACCCTTACCACTTCGCCATACGGTATCGCCAAATACAAAATCAGTGAACCGTGCGCATGGGAAAGCCATGACGATGAGTGAACGTTTTTCCCAGCCACTGGGAGAAGTCATGTATCAATTTCGAAAATGCTTCTGCCCGTAACCGCTTCGCTTCTCTGGTATAAAACTCGATATCCGGGCGCCCAAACTCGTCTAATCTAATCTCTGATTGGTATTTCTGCTGCATGATACTACTCCAATTTACATCATCTATAAACATCACCACCGATTTTGTTTGAGAATAAAATAACTAGTCAATTAGTCCTCCTAACTATCGGTAATATCTACACTTAACATCTAAGTTGTCTATGAGCGCAAACAACCGTTGGATTCATGCATAATCGTCTCACTTTGCTACGGATTTCATCAGTTTTTGTGGTAGATGCGGGATTTTGAACAACTTCGCCATGCGTTTAGGGTACTTCCGCCACCTTTTTGCGTTTTCCTACACTTCCCGACGAACCTGGTGTATGTCAATGGCAGCGAAACGCTCTGCCAGGTTCTAGCTGCCCTTGAGTAAGATGGCTACGTAGTCCG
>JAAELC010000311.1 GCA_024227135.1 Gammaproteobacteria bacterium | reverse complement strand
TCGTTTGCCTGTTCTTTTTCCACACCTGGACAATCAATTCAGCAAGTGCGGCTACAGCTTCATCCTGAGTTTGTTCTGGAAGTGAAACGCTTGGTGTCGACCACCCAAGGGGTAGGTGTCGTTGCGGATGGGTTATTACTGCCATCAAAATCTCCTGTATCCGTGGTACCTTCAGGGTCGGAATAGGATAGTATTAACGGCTCGAGAAACGCACAAAGGCGCAAAAGTGCGCTGGTCAGGAGTACCGGGGATGCGACTGTCGAACAGCTCGCCGCGTCCTCTTCAGTCATCCACACAGGTAGAAATTGTCGGCGCGCGCCGGGCACCAAAACAATCAGGCAGGATTCGTTATTTTGAGTTCTATGGCCGATGACCTCAAGCGTCTGACCGTAGAGTGGGTGATGGGGGTATTTTACCGTGACAGTCTTTTGCGAACTGTGGGCATGATGCGACTGTTTCCTGGGGGGGGGATGGCCAAGAAATTGGCCGTCTCTACCCGGAGATCGAAGACACACTTGCTGGTAATGGTACTCTTCGCGGTCTTTCTTCTTGTGGGAAAATCCACAGACCCGGGCAAATGCCGGATTGCTCTTAAGCAGCAGATGCACCTGCTCCGGCTTTGTTGGAAAGCCCATCAGACTGGTACCGATAAAGCTTTTAAGCAGGCCGAAAAAACATTTCGGTTTGCGTCCTACCAGGCGCAGCGGCACGACCCCGGGCGCAACATCCCAGGGTTGAGCATCCTGTGCCTTAG
This sequence comes from Gammaproteobacteria bacterium, assembly GCA_024227135.1. Lineage (GTDB taxonomy): Bacteria > Pseudomonadota > Gammaproteobacteria > Chromatiales > Chromatiaceae > JAHEHQ01. The sequence continues at coordinate 7,696 of JAAELC010000311.1, read as the reverse complement.
CTTCTATCACTTCGCCTTGATACAAGATTTGGGCGGGCGGATTAGTCGGTCTGGGCATCGTCACACGATCAAATAACAGCCGTTGCTTCGCTTCTTCTTTGGTCTCAGGGTTGACATTACCTTACGCTGTTTTGGCCAGCGGCGGGAGTTGATTGAAATCGTACAGCGCGTTGTAGTAGTCCGATGCGAATGACCGATAATCTTCCCATGGAAAATACAAAAGTATCTCGAACCACTCGCCATCTATGGTGTTGAGTAGGTGCGTATCGTCGCTGTGAACTTCATGAATGAAGGGAATCCGTTGGCCTTGTGCAAGATGTGGTGGTAGCACTATACGTGTTCCCTATATTGTGCAAATCGTAGTTTGTGGTGAACGCGATATTATCAGGAAAGGGAACATCTTTTTTGTAAATGCAACAGTCGATAGCGCTGGTTTTATCTGGAAAACCAGGAAAAATTGGTCGCCTGTGCCAATTTCCAGTCACCCTTCGCCCTGCTTATACAAACAATTTACACCCCAGATACTCCTTACTCATTGATTGCACAAGGAGTCGGGGATTTATGCGCAGGCTCTATATACCGTCATAGACGCTCAGACTGCATCAAACGATACAGCAGGAACGCTCCCGATGATGGGGGTCTGGTGCCGGAAATAAACACGAGACAGCCCGGAAACAGGGCTCACCGATACTGACAACGATAGAAACCATCTGTATCGGTGATGTCGCTGAGATCATCCCAAGTTAAGCCAGGAGCGGAATCGGCGGTATAACATATCGTTGAAATTGCAATGGATCGATAATTTCCATAGTAACATTCCACAAGAAACGTGGACTGAAGGTGGAAGAGATGGCCAAGAGCCCTTGGGTATACCGTAAGCTGAGAAACTTCAAGGCCGGAATAGAGGCCGGTATCTCCTGTCAAGTTCAACAGCATTTCAAATTAGACAACTTTAGGAGATATATCATGAAAAAGACCACTTACACCGCAGCCATCATTGCAGCCGCTATGTTTTCTGGGGCCGTATTCGCTGAAATGGACAACGCCGACGATGTACTGTACGGAAGCAGGAAGGTTACATCGAGCCCCGGTACGCCTTACGTAGCGACCCATTCCGGGCCCCAGGGAACCGAAGATGACGTGCTTTACGGACGGGAGCAGCTCAAGTCTTCGGCGTTTAGCCCCTACGAGCGTGTCAGCAACGATCGTGACAACCGAGACAACCTGATCGACGAAGTATCATAAACGGTTTCAGGGAAGAAACAAGATTGATGAGAAGCGCTGCCAGACTTTATTAACAAGGGTGAGACCCCGCCTGAGCACGGGTTTTCTTGCGTCTGGAGGAACGACCGGTGCCGCGATCCGAGCAGGTCAATCGAGATGACCGGAAACGTAGTACACGACTGGGCTGGAGAGGTTGATGTCACGATCACGTTTCTTCAGGTGCGGGCGTGACTCTCATTACCTCTTCCACAGTGGTTGTGCCTTGATAAACCTTGCTGGCTCCGTTAACTCGCAATGGCTTCATGTTTTGCTTGTAACCCTGTTTTCTCAGCACATCGATGCTGCACTCAGAAGTGATAAACTGCCTGAGTGCGGGGGTAAACTGCAGTATCTCATAAAGACCGGCTCGGCCCAGGAAACCGGACTTTCGACATTCCACGCATCCGATTTCTCCCATGATCTGCTTAGGTGCAGGGATACTCCAAGGCTGAGTTAGTATTTTCCAGGCTGCCTGATCGCAATCAACCGGCGCTTTACAATGCGGGCAGAGAGTTCGTACAAGTCTTTGTGCTACTACTCCAATAAGTGTTGAACCTATTAAGTAGGGTGGTATTCCGATATCTATCAATCGAGTCACTGCGGAAGCAGAATCGTTGGTGTGTAGTGTTGACAGCACTAAATGACCCGTTAGCGCGGCTTGGATGGCCATGTGTGCAGTTTCAAGATCACGAATCTCTCCGATCATGATGATATCAGGGTCCTGGCGCAGCAGCGTTTTTACGCCAGTAGCAAAATCGACACCGATGGTGTGATTAACCTGCATCTGATTGAATGCCGGCTCGATCATTTCGATTGGATCTTCAACAGTACAAAGATTCAGTTCCGGGCGAGCCAATGCCTTGAGAGTTGAATAGAGCGTAGTAGTTTTTCCTGAACCCGTCGGACCGGTTACCAGAATGATGCCGTGGGTCTTAGAGGTCATTTCCTTCCACAGAGCGGCTTCAGAATGAGTAAACCCCAATTCTCCTAATCCCTTAACCACAATCTGAGGATCGAAGATACGCACCACCAGCTTTTCACCAAACGCAGTTGGCATGGTGGATATCCGAAGTTCCACCTCTGCACCGGAAGGTGTTTTGGTCTTTACCCTGCCATCCTGGGGTCGTCGCTTGTCGATAACATCCATACGCGATAGCGCCTTGACGCGTGCGGTAACCGCTCCGAGGATAGTACTGGGCATTTCATAGATCGAATGAAGATTTCCATCGATGCGGAAGCGTATATTGCCGTTGTCCCGGCGCGGTTCCACATGAATGTCACTGGCACGTTGATCAAAAGCATACTGTAAAAGCCAATCAACAATACTGACGATATGACTGTCATTTGCATCTAGTTTCCCAGAACGCCCAAGTTCTACGAGAGCCTCCACATTGCCGATACCGGCACCCAGCTTCGCTCCTTCCCCCTTACGAGCATTGCGTAGAGATCGGGTCAAGCCAAAAAATTCATTCTGAAAGCGGCTAATATCCAGAGGATCTGCAACCACACACTCAATATCCCTCTTTAGTACATGTCTCAGTTCCTGTTCCCATTCCCGCTCCTGCGGTTCTGCGGTAGCAAAGACTACCTTTGAGTCGGTAACTTCTACAGGTAATATGTGGTAGCGGACTGCGTAAGCTTTGGGTACGACTTCTGTTACAGCATCCACATCAATATCCAGTGGATCAATCCTCAGATACGGCAGCCCGATTCGATTCGCCAGCCATTCGGAAAGTTTTCTGGTCGTCAGTAAATCATGGGGTGGCTTAGAAGTCTTGAGTTGGCGCTCCGCTAACCACACCAGTGGGTGAACCGCCTCTAGTTCATGATCCGACTTCAGTTGTGCAAGGCGACTCAGTTCTACGGCTTCTGATACTTCGAGCAGCCCATCTTCGAGCAGGTCTTCAATAATCTGCTCCAGCTGCAGTTTGGGTTGTTTTGCTCTGTGTCCATGAAAATGGCCAGTCTCAGAAGCTTTTCCTTTCTCTTTCACAAGGATACCTGTGTTCATCGTTCTACGTCAGTTGATCGGATGCAGCTTATGGGTACAGAATGTCCGGGCCTAAGGGCTGTGGCAAGAATAGATATCCCATCTTACTTTATGTCTTTTTGCTCATCTTCTGCGTTGTGGAAAGGGTTACGAAAAACGGTAGAACAGCCATGCGCCCCTTTTGCATCCTCGGCTTCGTTAACGGTGCATCCATGCACCACTTCTCACGCCTTGAATCTGAGTGAAAATCCGGCGGGATACTTATTTCTTGCCGCAGCTCTAAGGCTTTGATTGGTTGGGTGGGGTTATTAATCTCAAGAAAACAGATCCCGCTTTCCAGGTAACCGGGCAAGTGAACCCCAGTATCACCTATCAGGCTGGTTTGGTCATCTTATTCTATTCGATTATTTAAATGCTCAATATGTCAGCTGCCGGGCCGTAACCGGTCAGTCAGTTTCCATGATCGCGCGGTGCGCAGGTAACACAATCGAGAGACCGGCAATGCTCCGCTTTCGTCGTTCAGGCCTACTACATTGACCGGCCTGTTGTCGGAGCAGACGCAGCCCATGGCACAGGATACCCATCGGATCGAACAGGTAGCCTTTCGTCTGTACTCTATTTTGGACGCCGGGGGTTGAACGGTCGTGTGTGACCACCTTTGCGATATTGCCGACTCTCACCGACCATCTCTGCCGGTCTGCTATCGGGGCAGGGACTAGTATTCGATTAATCCCCAAAACTGCGTGATACTGGGCTCTAAGGGTATTCTCGCCTTGTGTAGGTATTAAAAACTAGGGTTGATTCGGCATTTCCCGGGTTGTTGTCTGTACCGGGATGAATGGTAATGTCGCATACTAAGAGGCCCTCGTTACTGCTAAACTACGGGTGCTAGGGGATTTTTCTATTTCTTCAGGCAGTGCATCTCTCGATAGACCGCTGTTGGGAGGGATGTGAGAAACTATCCAAAATGGGGGTCTCCACGAGACCTTTTCGCGACATACCAGAAAGAGAAACAATATGGCAAAGAAAACCAAGACACCCTTGAAAAAGTCCCTCGGTCGCAAGTGGAGCGGATCCCTCGACCAGAATCTAGCTGCCAATCAACGGTTTTCTGGGGACACTGACTCCAAGAAGATCAATCTTGGTGTCGGGACGAATGTGGGTGCCGACGGCAAACCCTGGGATCAAGCCACTGCTTTCCCGGCTTCCCTGAGCCAGTTAGTGAGCGATATTGGGAATCTCTGTGGCAGCTACAACCCCGCAAAGGACGTGCAGCAGGCTGCAGCTGAGTTTGTGATAGGCCAGCAGTTGCAGCTCCCTGCAAGTATCTGGAATCGTTGTGTGGTCAGTTTTGCGGCTGGTGGTGGGTCGGGAGCGGTCGGTCGGGCGATAGATTTCATCACCGCTCAACATACCGAGACCCAGTATCTTAATCTCCAGAACTATTCCTGGGTAGGCTACGATTCCATTGCATACAACCGCGGACTGGGTACCCGGTCGATCCCAGTGGATTTGAGCAAACTGCCCCGGAAGGGTCTGGATGTCCTTCAGACCGTACACAACGGAAGCGGGTTACTGGTACCACCGAAAAACTGGAAGCAGGCTGGTAAAACTTTTGCGCGTCGTGACCAGCCGGTTGTACTGGATATCCCTTACTCGGGATTTGATCATGCCGGGCTTCCCTACGATGAAGCTATGAGCCAATCGGCGAATCCTTTGTTGACCCTCGTTGATGCAGGCGCGCCTGTGGTGGTTGGGTTTGGACCGACGAAGGTATTCAACACGTTTAAGTACCGTCCTGGCGGTGCGACCGTAGCGATCTGTCGTACCGAGAAAGAAGCCCGGCACGCCCAAAGCCGGATGCTCTCCAATGCTCGCGGTGGCACCGGTTTTATCGACATCGCCACCTACGCCCTGATGAAAGCCATGGCAGAGAATCCGGATGGTCTCAATTCCGATCATTCTGCAATCCTGCAGCGTCTGCATCAGGCCGAAGAGGACTGGGCGAACCATTCTACGGGTACACCGCTGGCTGATTTCTTTGGCCCTGGTTATGGTGGTCTTTTCCGTATTCTGCCAGTGCAGCCGGGTACTGTGGAGGCTTTGGCCGAGCAGCATATCCATGTCGTGTATGTGGACGAGCGACTGATCCGGATCAATATTATGGGGTTACCTCATAGCGAACAGACCGGGGAAGTGGTGCAGGCGATTTCCAGCCGCTGTACGAAGAAGCTCCCAAAGGCGCTTCGTCCGTTCGCCAGTTGATCTATTGCAGGGGGTGCCGATCCGTTCCTGTTTGCTCTATGAGACAGAGGCACAAGTCCCCTGTGGGATGAATTTGCCTTGCCCCGGGTGTATTGAGTTTATTTTCAAAGGGCTATGTTTTGTTCGGAGCAGTGAATGCGTGAGGTTTTGCTGCCCCCATCCTGACCCTCTCCCTGGCAGGGGAGGGGGATAGATGGGGACACCGGTGTAGCGTCTTACCCCAAAGAGGAGGAGATTAAAATGAGGGTTCCTATCTGAATCTTTGTCTTCCTCTGGTGCGAGATACCCGCTTCAGCTGCTCCTGCTGGCAATAGTGAACCCGTTGAGAGCCTACCGGATTCGCTCATTGACCGCTTGCCCTCTATGCTGCGGATTTTGCTGTGCTGGCCGGATTGACGGATCATCTCACGACTAAATCCATGTCAATAAGTCCGTTGCTGAAGGAACTATACCCAGGTTAAGGGCCGCGGAAAAAATGAATCATCCCATCCTGCTGGTCTCTCACCTCAGGGCAGAACCATGCTGTTTGGAGGGCTGGCGGCGGGTACCGTAATGTTTGGCGGTTTCAGCTTTCAACAGATCGGTTTGTTACATACGACGGCGGGCAATGCAGGCTTCATAACGGGTATGTATCTCGTGATGGTGCCAATTGCCGGCATGCTGCTGGGGCAGAGCACCAGTATACAGACTTGGGTCGGTGTGATCCTGGCGTTTCTGGGGTGTGGCTTGATGCTGGCGGGAATGCTCGTAAGTCAGTGGCCATCCAGAAGAGATCAGACGCCGGTCCCTCGAAATGCAGAAAACCCTGCCTGACTACCGACCCGCTAATTGAAATCAGTTTCGGGTACAAACACGATTTATCTGAGTAGACAGGATCATCATGGTTGTGGTGTCACTGAGATCACAGGCGGACTCCAGAATACACAGTCCAGCCGGGACATTGGTTTTGCCGCCAGCTTGACCAGACAAGCCGGTACAGGGAAGGAGGAGACGGGGCCGGTGGCGATTCGCCACCGGCCTTTCTATTTTCGGGTGGGCAATCAGTGATGTATCCGGCGCAATCGGGTGCCCTTCGGGTACTACATGGAAGGTTTGAAGGAATCCCGGCCGGACATTTCCATGGGGGTGGGAACATTGGTGTATGGAAAATTCCTCCTTAAAATCAGAATGTTATTCAGTCTGTTCAGTGAATCCGCACTAAAAACCTCACATTATTTTATATTGATAATTGGGGTTTCCGGGAACTCTGAACATACTCAGGGTTACCCTCACGGCCACCGGTCCTTTTCGGTGGCAGGTTTATTTGCATCGGTTACGTACTGAAGAAACTCATTGACTCTCTCTTTTTCGGTGGCCCATGAAGTGACGAGTCGAATCCAGTTCAACTTTGGTGTATAGGGTTCCAAGTTCAGTTGCGTTGGATAGATAAACTAAACGGGGTTTCGCCATGTGGGGGAAGTGGGCGTTGTTGGCCAGCGCGATTTGAATATCTTCCGGGGTGACTTTTCCATCATTGGAGGGCATGGTAATGATCTTGTGCCCGGTCGCCTCGATTGCCCCGGTTTCCCTCAGTGCAATGTGTCCGGTATTGGCAGATAGAATGGCTTCATGGGGCCTGAGACAACTGGATAGAGCAATAATATTAGCCAGTGTTCCACCCGCTACAAAATAAATAGCGGGGTTACTATTTCCCGTTAGCTCTCGCAGCAGTGCCCTGGCCCGGTGTGAGTATTCCTCTTCACCGTAAGCGGTCTGCTGTATCTTGTTGGTGTGGGTCAATGCCTCCAGGATATTCGGGTGGCAGCCTTCACTGTAATCGTTGAGGAAGCTGTATTTGCTCATTCAAAGGGCTCATGCTGTATAGATGATATTGGGATGGATGGAGACCTGCCAGGGTCGGCATGATTTCAGAGTCCCGTGATGGGGTCCCATCTCACGGCTGTCTGATTTTGACTGACCAATCAGAGTGGTCCAGGTTACTCGGCTCATCCCTAAGCCTCGCCCTTCGGGCTGGCGTGAAAATCTGTTCCAGACAGATTTTTCCGCGTTGCGGCGATGGTTACATGGAACGACTATGCGCCCCCTGCCCTGGGACGTAAAGCGGACTCAGTCGACGATTAAGCGGCCAATCCCATCGATGTGGTCTCTTTTCTAGATACCGTTGATATCCGGCTGAAC
>JAAELC010000310.1 GCA_024227135.1 Gammaproteobacteria bacterium | reverse complement strand
CCATACCAACCGTAGCCAAGGTTCTGGTCGTAGGGAGTCCAGCCGATTTTCATGTATTCTTTATTGTTAACCTTCAGGGGGGAGTCGGTGGGGTGGTCTGCTGGGTCCTGGAAATTGATATAGTACTTTCCCGGTGCTCCCTGGGCGCGCGGGTGCAGGGCCGGTGGCTGAATGTTTGGGATGGTGTCTATCTCGCCGCCCAGCTTCAGGCCGATAATGCGACGCAGGTTGTAGAGGAATTCTCCGTTTCGACTGTAACTGGTGAGGCCTGAGATGATCTTGTCTGCCTGGGTGTCCGATGGATTGGTAACATCAGCAACGGGCTGGGAGGCAGAGTTCAATAGATACAGGTATTCGTAATCCTCTAAGCTATCCCGCATAAGTTCAAAACGGATGGATGGCACCAGCCTATGGTTATTGCTCCCATAGCTGATGGGAGCATTGTTTTCAGAAGGGGGATAGAGCATGAAGAGATCGCCATTATGACCAGAAGTCATGGGATCTGTCCACGGGTTTTTGCTCCAGCTATTGAGAGAGTAGTAGAGAATGCCCTTGAGCCGGTATTTCCAGAGAAACCATCCCGTAAACTTGCTCTCGATCCCAGGATGGTCCAGGGTAATTGGGTTGAAATAGGGAGGCCTGGT
>JAAELC010000309.1 GCA_024227135.1 Gammaproteobacteria bacterium | reverse complement strand
CCGTTCATGACGTTCAAGGAGCCGCTGGAGGACACCTTGAAAATGCCGGCCACCGACCAGGCCTTGGAGAAGTACCTGTGGGGTAACGCAGCTCGCCTGCTCAAAATTTAACTGAAGGAGATCGATATGAGTGTTTTAGTAACCGGAGGTGCGGGATATCTCGGTACCTCTGGAGAAGATAAATTAGCCATTGAGCGCCTTTGGCGGGAAATGGGCGAAGAACGGATAGAAGATCGATGACAAATCCGGGTCATGAATCGTCTGATGTGACTGACGCGCTGAACCGCCTCAGTCATGCAATGGAGCAGCTGCAGACCAGCTACGCCAGATCCCAGCGTGCCAACCGGCAGATACGCGTGGCACTTGTCGTGGTACTTGTCCTTCTCGGTGGCGCTGTGTACCACGTGACCTCGCCGATACTGGAGCTGGTCTCACAGATACCCCAGCTGATCCCGCAGTTGCAAAAGGCCGAGCTGGACCCGGAAGAGGCCATGGCGAAAAGACAGCGCCTGAGTGAAAGGCTG
>JAAELC010000308.1 GCA_024227135.1 Gammaproteobacteria bacterium | reverse complement strand
GCCTGATTCTTGACTCTATGGAGATCCCGGGACATCGGCGTGTGATGGGTTTCAGCTCGCGTTGTAATCCTTTGATCTTGCAGACCAGGGTTCGCAACTTCTTACGATGAATTTCGAATCCGTTTGTCCTTCACCTGCCACCCCACACGTTCCATAAGGATGTTGTGGTTGAAGGTGTCGAAGAACTTTTCCAGATCCAAAGTGATTTGGTACCGATAACCCTGCTGATAGTAGGCTTGAGCCTGCCGGGCGGCTTGCTGGACCGAACACCCCGGTCGGTAACCGTAGCTATAGTCCGAGAAGATCGGATTGAAGTAGGAACCGAGCACTTTTGAAATTGCTTGCATGATGACTCGATCCAGTACACAAGGAATACCCAATGGTCGTACCCCGGGTTCTCGTCCTCGGCTGACTTCTGCCATGTTAACGCGCACCTTCTCAGGCTTTGTTCCACCACGCCGTTAAGGCACTTAGGCTGGCAGATCTCCCCGGATAATGACATGATCTTTCCCTGCACAACCGCTGCAT
>JAAELC010000307.1 GCA_024227135.1 Gammaproteobacteria bacterium | reverse complement strand
GACGCTGGCGCAAGCCGGTTCTCAAGCGTCGCACGGCACGGAAGAAATACCGTGCAGCCCTGGCAAACTTCCAGGTATGGTGCCATGAGAACTGTCGACTACCGAAGAAGGAATTATTTGCAAAGCTGAATTCCAAGCTGCGCGGGTATTACAACTACTACGGTATCAGAGGGAACTACGACAGTTTGTATGACTTTTATTATCATGTGAAACGGATTCTTTTCAGAGTGCTTAATCGTCGTAGTCAGCGCTTTAACACTCACCAAAGTTAACCCTGTATGCTCAAAAAACGCTGACCCACCAACTGCACGACTGTTTGGGTGAAAAGGAGAGTATACGAGAATATTTCCGATGGTATGAGGTGAGGCTTGAAGTATAAGGAGAGGTGTGGCAGCAATCCAGCAAGTTGTAACTCAAGCTGCTTTTAAGAGATTTTTCAGAAAAAATAATTATTGTTGAAGAAGATATCAGGTAGCACCATTGTTATCCTGGCGGAGTGTGGGTAAGGGGTGAATGAGTGTGGGAAAGCCGTGGTCAAAAGCGAGCCTGCGATGCTTTCCACACGCTTTTCGCGTAGTGAAAACATTCACGCCTTATCCATACGGAGACCGGCAGTGCAAAGCCCGACCTTTCATCAGTTTTGATCCCTTAGCGGGCTGGTAAATAAGACCTGCCCGTTGGGAGTCAGAAAAAGGATTGCGCCTCGTCATCGTCCTCCCAAGGCCGCTCCAAAAGGTCGCTGCGCTTGGGGTTGATCGCCCGGTAGTGACGTCGAATTTGGGTGAAGTAACGTTCATCGAAGGCCAGACTCAGCGCTTCAAGAAACTTAAAGATCTCATAGGCCGCCTCATCGGAAAGGTTCGGGGGGAAGGCAAAGCGCAGCGGTGGTAGTGGGTTCATGGTCTGCTCTTAATGTGCTTGTGGACTTGAAGGCTAGTCTTGCACCTGCGGGTCGGATGGTTGTTCTGGCACGCGTAGCGAGGGTCCGTTGATCCGTACGGTGATACAGTGGTGCTGCAGTCGATCGAGGAGTGCATCGACCAGTGGCTTACGTTTAAACAGGTCATACCACTCGGGGTAGTCTAAGTTCGTGGTCAAGATTGTCGCCTTACGGTCATAGCGCAATTCCATGAGTTTGAAGAACGCGTTGACCTGTTCCGGACGGAGTGTTAAATAGCCAATTTCGTCGATGTAAAGTAAATCGTAATTACTCAAGCGTTTGAGCAGCCGGGGGGGTACTGCGGTCAGCCAGTGAAGCATAGAGTTCATCCAATAAGGCTTGTGCATCGTAGAAGCGACAGCGGTAGCCGTTGAAACAGGCTTGTCGCAACAGGCTGCAGGCCAGACCGGATTTGCCGGTGCCGGGTGGACCGATAAAGACCAGGTTTTCCGCACGGCGTACGAAGTCCAGACCGGCGAGGGTTTTAATCTGGATTTTATTGACCCCGGGTTGCTGGGTGAAGGGAAAGCTTTCCAGGGTCCAGTCCCAAGGCATGCGAGCCTGTTTGAGTCGATTGGCCAGGCTTTTTTCCTGACGCACCCGCCGCTCTTCGAGGGCCAGGTGGTAGAGACATTCGACCGCCGGGATAGCCTCTTTCTCGGCCCGGTCCAGTTGTTTGTCGAGGCAGTCGATCATCCCCTGAAGGTGAAGTTCCTGCAGGATCTCTCGGAGTTTCTCACGCATCGGAATAGTCCTTGGTCAGCAAAAGGCGAAGTGGTCGATCAAAACTCAGGCGCCTCATCATCCGGGGTGATTTGAAAGAAATCGCCAGCCACCCGTTCCAGGGTCAGATGTTCCAGCCGGTGCAGGTCGTACAGACCATACTGCAGGGCCTTTTCGATAGCGGCCAGGAAGGCTTGCCGGGGGTAGGTCTGGCGCATCGCCAGCAGTCGGCGAAGGCGTGACACACCGCGCCCGGGACTGCGCTGTTTCAGGCCGGCGACATAACGGTTCAATGCCTCCGACTCGCCACACAACTGCCGCTCTTCGGTGGAAGGCCCCTGATAGGCCTGACGCCTTTGGGGTCGGCGGTGTACCTTGAGGGTGTTTTGCCCGTAGCGCTTCCCTATCAGGCGGGAGTGTTCGGCCACTTCCCGGTGACGAAACAGGACCTTCACCCGTGCTGGATATTTGTACACCTCGACCTTTTTCCCGATCAGTCGCTCAGGCACCGAATACCGATTCGTATCCAGAAAAACGTACCCCTCCACATCGACGATGCGGGTGCAGGCCTGATAGACCGGGGGCAAATAGGCCGGTAGCGGTTTCAGTTCGG
>JAAELC010000306.1 GCA_024227135.1 Gammaproteobacteria bacterium | reverse complement strand
GCCAGGCGGAGGAAGTGGTGATCTGGGGAAGCGGCACACCGATGCGGGAGTTTCTTCATGTGGATGATATGGCGGCGGCCAGTGTCCATGTGATGGAACTCGATGATGAGGTCTACCGCGCGAATACCCAGCCTATGTTGTCTCACATTAATGTAGGGACTGGGATTGACTGTACGATTCGTGAGTTGGCGGAGACGATCGCCCGGGTGACCGGGTTCAAGGGGACGTTGCGATTTGACAGCAGCAAGCCAGATGGTACGCCCCGGAAGTTGATGGATGTTTCCAGGATTCATGGGATGGGGTGGCGTCACAAGATGGAGTTGGAGGAGGGCCTGAGGGCGACGTACGAGTGGTTTCTGGGTCAGACGGATTATCGGGGGTAGTTGTCGATGGGGTCTTTAAAGAAGATGGGGGGCCAGGTCTCCAATTGCACTCGCTTCAGGAGTGGTTTACGTAATAGGGGAATGGATGACCGGTGGAGGTCAAGGACTGGCTGTGCAATGGGAGATCTGATCCCGGTTTTCCTTCGAAATCTTGACGGTTTATCGTTGGTAATTAAAATAGAATAAAAATAGAACCAACAGCTGGGGGAGTGATGGACCACGATCAGAATTTCAAGAACTTGATTCTTGATTATCCCAGGGAATCGCTGACGTTTTTTGCGCCTGCAGAATCAGCGTCATTAGCAGCGGCGGAGATTACCCCGATTCGCCAGGAACAGTTGCAGGCGCGTTTAG
>JAAELC010000305.1 GCA_024227135.1 Gammaproteobacteria bacterium | reverse complement strand
TGCAGGCTGATTGGATAGGCATTCTTATGTTGGGTGATAAATGAACATTTCACTGCGTTTCTGCTGCAAAGAATGCCGTGCCTTTTTTAAAATTTTGTCCAAAAATTCAGATCAAAGGGATCAAAGACCCGAACCACTGCTTTGCTTGAATTGTGACAAGTCAGTCCGTAGACCCGCTGCGCACCTTTTCCTCTAATTGTTTCTTCCAGCGCGCCGCCTTTTCCCGGGCCAGTTGCTGCATATCGGCCACCTGATCCACCTCGTCCATGATCTCGCGGCCCAGCAGAGTCTCGATGGCGTCCTCCATGGTGACGATACCGGAGAACTGGCGGTATTCGTCGTGCACCATGAACAGATGTTCCTTGCGCTGGATAAACAGGTCCAACAGGTAGTACACCGGCATCTTCATCGGCACCCTGTGAATGGGCGTGGTGATACTTCGTATGGGGTCTTCCATGTGTTCCTCGGATGAGGCTGCCTTCATGATGTGCTTAGCCAGCACCATCCCGATAATGGACTCGCGATTGTCTTCGTAGACCGGAATTCGGGAATAGATGAAGACGGAATCCTCATGCATCGCCGACTCTATGTTGGTATCCGCGTCCAATCTGAATACCACGCTGCGCGGGGTGAGGATATCGCCGACCGAGACCTCTTTCAGGGTGATCAGGTTTTCAATCAGCTCGCTCTCGTGCTCTTCCAGAATGCCGCTCTGTTCCCCGATGGCGGCCATGGCGGAGATCTCCTCCCGGGTGGGGCCGTCATGGCCTTTCTTCTGGATGCGCTTGGTGATCTGTTCCGAGATCCACAGCAAGGGCGCCAGTATCTTGGTCAGGAACGCAATGATATGGCTGCTGGGTTTGGCCAGTTCCCGCCAGTAGGTGGCACCGATGGTCTTGGGAATGATCTCTGAGAAGTACAGGATCAACAGGGTCAGGACCACGGCGATGGCACTCTGCCACTCCACTCCGAAGATTCTCACCGCCTCCGCCCCAACGCCGGCGGCGCCCATGGTGTGGGCAATGGTATTGAGAATGAGGATGGACGAGATGGCATTGTCCACATCGCCCTTGAGTTGCAGCAACACCTTTTTGTGCCGGGCCGAATCATCCAGGGAGCCGATGTAGGTGGGTGTCACCGACAGGAACACCGCCTCCAGGATGGAACAGAGGAAGGAAACAAACAGCGCCAGGCACAGGTAAAAGATCAGCAACAGCATTTCCGGATATCCATCCTCGACTCAGTTCGGTTCAATCTTACTAAAATAACCGGGCCAGGAACCAGGCATTCGGGTAAATGGGGATGGAAAAGGGAGGTAAATATCCCTACTCTTCGTCCAGTGTCATGAAGGCTTCACCGCACCACATCCGATCTGATCCGGAGAAAAAACGCACACTCGTTGGAAAAACACCGTTTTAGTCCATATGGTTAAAAAACTAATTCGTATTGAGATATCAGCATATTAGCGCCACTTGTCGGTGTCACAATGCTTTTGTGTCGTGCCTCAATGGAGACGTACAATTGGCTGATTAACGTGAGTCGGCGGTGGGGAATTATATGGCTTGGGCACGCATACTGGCCTATATCACCGGAACAATGGACCAGGAATTCCTTTTACGTAGTGAGTATCTCGCCGCTGAAAACCGAATCCTCAAAGCTCAAATCAAGACCCGGTTGCGGCTCACAGACGCGGAGCGGGTGACTCTCTCAGAAATCGCCCATCGCCTCGGCCGTAAAGCCCTCAAGGATGTGGCCAATATAGTGAAATCAGACACCCTGTGGGTCCCGAAAATAGGAGCCTGTTGATTCTATTGCATGTTTTTGGCTGATCGTTGATCCTTGGATTCAT
>JAAELC010000304.1 GCA_024227135.1 Gammaproteobacteria bacterium | reverse complement strand
TCGAGGATTGTCCGGCGGGCTATGTTCCGAAAGCGGCATGATCAAGGTGATGATCGATGGCCGCTCGGTGGCCTTTCGGACCACGTCCGGCAACTGGCTGGGCCCAGAGCTAATCCCGCTTTCTGCAGTAGATCGCATCGAAATCATCCGGGGCCCAGCCTCTGCCCTGTATGGCGCTGACGCGTTCTTGGGCGTCGTGAACATCGTGACGCGCGGGGGGGGCGACGTGCAGGGTGGTGTCGTGCAAGCCGGTGTGCAAAGAGCTTTCACCGATTGGCAGGGCAATCCTGGCGGTGACCTGGAAGGCGTGGCTGGTTTCAGAAAAAACCGGTTCGAAATGCTCGTTGCAGCGCGTGTGCACAATGAAAACCGCTCCGGGCTTCACTTGCCCGACACCTCCCCGGCGCCGTTCGTGCCGTCGTATCGTACCGTCAATGACGAAGCGGCTGGGCTCAGGCTGGGGTCGCGAGTCGCATTTGCCAAGATGTCATTTGATATCACGAGCTCCATCAGGCTGCGGTGGTTCGGGCACATCAACCAGATCGAGCGGAGCGGAGAGTTCAGTCATTGGGCCCAGTTGACTACTGGAATGGATAGGCTGGGCCGGTGGCACAATACGATAATCTCGTTGTATCAAGGGTCCACTGGGTTGGAGTTGAAATCGCGCTTTGGCCCCAACATGAGGCTCTTACTGTGGACGCGATACTCATTCGGTGGTCCGACGGCGCGGGACCGTGTCGACATCGGAAACAGCATCTTTTATGTGAGGCGGGAGCTCGATTACCAGGAAGCAGATGGCTCGATCGAGCTGGCGTGGACAGTGACCGAGCCCTTGACGCTGGTCGCGGGTGTAGAGGGAATTTTCGTTCGTCAGCAGCTGCCATCGAGACTGAGCGTCTTGAACATCGATAGCGGTGAATTAAGTGCTGGCGATGTGTGGAGTCGATGTCGACTCGCCTGGGAAGCGAAAACTTCTGGAATACCGGTGCATTTATGCAGCTGGCGTGGAAGGCAGTGGCCGACTACCTCACGGTTACGGGCGGCCTTCGTTACGACCACAATGGCATCTATGGGCGTCAGCTTTCCGGACGCATCGGCATCGTATCGAATCCATTTCATGACATAGTGGTGCTCAAAGTACTGTACGGAAACGCATTCGAGGCCCCGTCTCCGCAGTTGCTTTTTGGAGTGCCATTCCGCCCTGGAGACATCTTGGGAAATCCGGATTTAAAACCACAGCGCGTCCATACCATAGAGGGTCAATTGAGCTATAAAATCGCTGACTACTTTCTCATCATGACGAGTCTGGCATACAACTATTTGCAGGATAAGGCGGAGTTCATCCAGCAGGGTTTGAACCGCATGGCGCAGAACGTAGCCCAAGCTTCGAGTCTATCGTGGGAGACCGAGTTGCGAGGCAATTACCGAGAGCTCGTAGGTGCGTATATGTCATTCGAATGGGTGATGATGAGATCGGACCGGGGAGCAGACCACACCACCTATTTTTCCCTTTTGGTGGGCTCCGAAAACGTCATATATCCGTCCCACATGTTGCGTTTTGGCGTATATGGTAGCGTTCCCAGTATCCCGCTGCAGTTGAGCGTTGAGGGAGTATACGTGGGACCACGCCGTGCGAGTGAGATGAATATGTTGGAGCTGGGGGCATCCTACGAGTTGCAACCATATTTCTTGCTCGGCGCGACGCTCTCGACAAAGCGACTCGAGTTGATTGACGATCGCGAAACGCGGGTGTCGTTGAGCGGCCGGAATCTGTTGGGAATTGAGGGGCCAGATCCAGGTTATGCTGGTGTGGACTACCCCCTCGCTCCTCTCACCATCTTCGTGCAGCTAACCCAGCAACTTTAGGCATATAATTCAAATATCGCCGACGACGCCCTCGACAAAGGCTTCCATTTGGAGCAATTGCTTATCGGTCAGCGAGCTGCCCTTGGCGACCCATTCACTTGCGTCCTGCTTGTTGATAGGACCCGCAAAGACTTCGAAGGTGCCATCTGCAAGCTCCGTCTTCTTTGCGTCGACGAGGGTCTTGACATCCTCTGGGACCATACCGCCGTATTGGCCCAGATCGACGATACCCTCCGACATCTCTCCCCAGTAGGAGTGGCTCGTCCAGGTGCCGTTCTGCGCGGCCTTGACGCGATCGGAGTAGTAGGCGCTCCAATTCCATATGGCACTGGTCAAAATGGTATCGGTAGCGAACGGCAACATGTCTGTGTCGTAACCGATGGCGTAGACGCCGTGCGTCTTGGCGCGGAGAACCGGCTCAGTGCTGTCTTGGTGCTGGGCAAGGACGTCGCAGCCCGCGTCCAGCAGCTTGTCCGCTGCCTCGCCCTCCTTTGCAACGTCGTACCACGTGCCGGTCCATTCGACGTTTACGGTAGCGGTCGGATTAACCGAACGTACGCCTAGGGTGAAAGCGTTGATACCGCGGATCACCTCCGGAATCGCGAAAGCCGCGACGTAGCCGATCTTGTTGACCGCCACGTCGGTCATCTTTCCGGCCACGATGCCCGTCAGGTAGCGGGTCTGGTACATGCGACCGAAGTAGTTGCTCATGTTGGCGGCGGTCTTGTAGCCCGAGCAGTGCTCGAAATAGATATCGCTGTGAGTCTCAGCGAACGCGAGCATAGTATCCATCAAGCCGTAGGTAGTACCGAAGATGATCTTGTTGCCTTCTTCAACCAGGTCATTAAGAACCTGCGTGGCAGTGTCATCTTCCACAACGTTTTCGATATAGGAGGTTTCCACGTTGTCGACGTTCAATTCGACCGCTAGGCGGCCCTGATCGTGCGCATAACTCCAGCCTAGATCCCCCAGGGGACCCACGTAGATCCAGGCCGTCTTGATGATCTCTGCTCCGTTCGTGCCTCCTGTGTCCCCATTGCTACTACACGAGGTCAAACCAAACGCCAGACACGTGGCTATGCCGCCCATCCCGATTATCGATTTTGCTTTCATCATCCCTTCTCCCCATAGATGTTTTGATGGCTTACCTCTGCATGATCGACCTGTCAGAAGGCCGAAACGATTCTGTCGTTCTCTATCTTCCAGAACTCCATGTTGCTGTGAATCACATCTCCGTACTCATCGAGATCCACGGGCCCAGATACTCCGTAGTAGTCAATAGGCTCACCATTGATGGCTAGTTCGATGCCGCGGCTGAACTCATCCCAGGCCACTCTCTGTCCCAGGGGACCCGACACATCCGTAACCGCCTGACGAAGCTGGTTGCCGGATAGCACCACCTGACCACCGGTTTCGACAGTAGATGTTACCATCGCTAGAAGCAGCAGGGCGGTCGCGTCGTAGTAGAAATAGGCCGCATCGAACGGCTCCTCGCTGTGCCAACGCTCAGCGAAGCTATGGGCGAATTGTTTGGCGTCGTCGCCCAGGGACACCGATACCCCGATCGAGCCTTCGAGCATGCCGGGGGGGACGTTGGCAATAAACATCTGGTTTTTAAGCGTTGGGGCGAAGTACCATTGCACGGCATTGCCGAGGATCATCCACTCCTGAACAATGGTCGCGCCCGATCTCGGATACGCAATCAGAGCGATCGCGTCTGGCTCGCTCGCTTTAATGCGCTGCAGCACCGCGGTGTAAGTGTGCGATTTCGGCATGAACGACCAGGGTGGCGGCACTTCGATGTCGTGCTGAAGGAGCTGGTTGGTGAGCATGGCGGCAAAGCCGTTGCCGTACTCGTCGCCAATGTACAGGATGGCAGCCTTGCGAACGCCGTCTATGTACATCTGTTGTGCCAGTGCCTGGCTGAGGAGTAGCGCTGACGGGTACGTGCGGAACCAGAATCCCCCGTCCTGCATGGTTGAGAAGGAGGGCGATGTGACGCCACCTGAGATCTGCACCACTTGGTTTTCCCGGATGAATGGCACCATGCGTTTGGCGAGGTTCTCGTTCTGTGGACCCAAGATGGCAGTCACGTGCTCATCGTTAACGAGTGCCTTACTATTTTGCAGGCCGGTTTTCAGATCGGAGTGGGTATCGCTGGCCACCAGCTGTACCTGTCGGCCGGCTATGCCCCCGGTTTCGTTGACCTGTTCTACCGCGAATAGTATGGCTCGCTCGATGTTGGCACCGTGTGTGGCGATCCGCCCCGTGAAAGGGAGCAGAGCGCCAATGCGAATGGTGTTTTCGTCGTCGATTGTCGGCGGCATGATACATCCGCCTTGGGTGAGAATCAGCGTAACAAAGAGACCGCAGTTATTGATGTAGCTCACAATACCTCCTTTTCTACTGTATCCGGAATCATTGGGAAAAAGGAAGCCTGATTGTCGGGACATCCCCCCTGTTTGGGAATTCGGCCTGTGGCTTTGACTTGGGTTTTAGGTGGATAGGCACACCATAAGTAAAATCCATAGGATATACCAATGGATAGCAACCGGGTGAAAAAGACGTGTGTGTCTACAAATCAGAAGAGTGGGGACGAATATCCAATATAGTTTTAGGCCATGAAATATCTAACTTTTTTAGGATATCGACTGCGGATTTCGGTATATTATTACGCTGAAAGAATTGGTGAGAGTCTGTGCGAAATTCGCTTACCTGTACTCGATCGAGCTCCTGTCGAATTCTTGGCCAAGACTTGTCCGTAGCAATCTCCGCCACCCGTTCTATCAGAAGTGCCAGAACACATATTTTGACGTGAGCTTCGATTCGCTGAGGCAACCAATGATGCATCGGTACCATTGAAATCTGTGTTCGTTTGAGAGTACGGAAACACCGTTCAATGACCATGAGATTTTTGTAACCATTGGCGATATCATCCACAGACAAGGAGTCGTCGTTGGTAATCAATACCCATTTGCCATCCATTTTTTTTGCTTTGCGAACTGCCTCTTGATCGATGATGACCTTTTTTTCTTCGTTCACCTTGAGATAACGACCCCAGCGTTTGGTGGCCATGAGTTTGATGGCCCATTTAGCAGTAGCATCTCGATCTTTATGGCTTGCCAACTTTTCCTTAATCTCACCAAGAACTTCAGCTCGGTGTCTTTCTTGTCTTTTTGCTTCCTTAGGATTGAAACACAAAACATATCGACGGCGACGTACTCCGTCTCCGACCACGATTTCCTTGGCCCAAAGATTATCGGCAAGCTTCCGATAGTGCCCACGATGAGTCAGGACCTCTGTTTGGATTTCAGCGACACTTCCGGTTCGCGTTGCTAAAACATAATGCCCACAGGCTCGTGCTAACTCAGAACGGTTCTCCTCAGAGTTCATTCCGCTATCAGCTACGAACAGCGCTCGACCCAGCTTCCATCCTTGCAGGTCCTTTTTGATCTGTTTGACGGTATCTACATCGGAGGTGTTTCCGGGAAAAACCCAACTTCTAACAGGAAGACCCTCCTGGGTTACAGCAAGAGCTACAATGACTTGAGGTGTCCAAGTACCATCTTTGTTACGTCCAAACTTTCTCAAGCCACCATCATCATCTTCATCATCATCTTCTTCGCTATCCGAACTATCGGCATAATCAATAGAGAAGGAACAAGTTGTCGTATCATAAAAGATAATATCTACTTCAAGGTTGAACAGATGAGCTGTCTTGAAAAAGACCGTTTTCTCAACACGGGCTGCATACTTATGGAGAAGATCCATCGCTTCATACATATGAGCTAGCTTGAGATCTTGGCAACTTTCTAGATAAACCTTTCTCAGCCACCGGTCCCATACTCCGAGCTTCGAGGTTGGTTCACACAGTCGGTTAGCTGTCATTGCCAGCAGTGCTCGCTCATACTTATGGGTGCTGTTAGTCTCTTTCTCCAACTCACGAAGAACTGGACCCACGCCGAGTCGCTCCCAGAGCGCCTCAATGACCCAAACCGCTCCGAGAGGCCGCGTTTCGTACAGTTGAATTCCTTGCGGCAAGCTCGGCGTTTCAGGGTTTTGTGAGTCATCATTACTTAGGGGCAGAGGATCATGAACGGTAACTCCACACACACGAGCAATTGACTGACAAAGCCGAACCAATTCGTTACGGTCAAGTTGGTCGGCTCGTCCAAAGTTGTGGATGATCTTTGCCTGAGGTCCTCCTGTTTTCTCATCACGATAGTTGTGTGCCAGTTGATAATAAGCAACTTGCGAGCCATCGCGATTCCGACGTTTTGTCGTTCGCAGGTACATGCCTACTAATTATCGTATGTCTACCTTTGATGTCAAGGAGATATTTCATATGTCGTGTGCCTACTGGTTTTTGAGATTTTTTGGCCACTGGAAAGAAAATCATTGGACTTTTTGGGAATATAAAGCAAAAATCTGCCTACTTACCCAAAACTCAAGT
>JAAELC010000303.1 GCA_024227135.1 Gammaproteobacteria bacterium | reverse complement strand
GGGTGCCATCGGGGTTTGTGGGGTTGGTGAACCCGCCACCCATTTCGGGAGTAAATACGCCCTTGGGATAGCCCCTGCCGGGCGCAGTCTCGACGTTGTTCCAGTATTGATACAACAGTCCTTCGGGGCTGTCGGGAAGGTTTTCCAGCGGAATATCGACCCTGCCGTCCGTCCACTGGGTCTTGCATGCCATGGTGCAGGTATGGCACCCAATGCACTTGTTGAGGTCGAAGACCATTCGAACCTGTTTTTCTATAGTAGCCATGTCGTTCTCCTAAAGTTCTATCTATTTGGTTGAACCGGGATGCTGATTCGCTAAGGCCCTATGCGAGCTTGCGAACATCCACCCGAGTATCTTTCTGGTTTCCGGTAGGACCCCAGTAGTTCAACCTGAAATTGAGCTGCCCGTACTTACCGACCAGTTGGGACGGGTTGATGCGTACGTGGGTCGGCGCCTGCCATCCGGTATTGGACTGGTAGCGTTCCCAGCCGTGGTACATCAACGCAAACCCTTTCGGTATGCGAGGCGAAATATTCAGATGCACCTGGACAGCC
>JAAELC010000301.1 GCA_024227135.1 Gammaproteobacteria bacterium | reverse complement strand
TTTCACGTAAACCTCCACAAACTGACCCTCTGGTAGAATGTCGCGGACGATACGCCGATCTGCACGAAACGGCGAGATGAAAGCTGCCAGAGTGATCAGGCCCGCATCTGCGCTTAACTTTGCCACCTCACCCACACGGCGGATATTCTCTTTACGGTCTCCATCACTGAAACCCAGATCCCTGCAGAGCCCGTGTCGTACATTATCGCCATCCAGCAGATAGGTGTGGTATCCCTGATGAGTCAGTATCTGTTCCAGAGCCCCCGCAATAGTGGACTTACCCGACGCGCTCAAGCCGGTAAACCATATCACCAGGGATTTCTGGGATTTCTGGCTGGCCCGGATCTGCTGATCCACCGGGTGAGAGTGCCATACGATATTGTTGCTCATTATTTTTTCTCCGATAACTGTTCTTTCAAATGGGTTGCAAACTATTGATGACCCAGGTGTCATTCATGTAAACCACATTCACGCTTCAGTCCGAAAAAGCGGGTCTCCTCCTCCAGCATCCCGAGCATCAGCGGACGGCTGGTGTGAGCATCCCCCACCGAAACATAGCCCTGATCCCAAAGTGGATGATAGGGAAGATTGTGGCGACTGAGATAACGGTGAATGTCCCGGTTGCTCCAGTCGATGATCGGATGCAGTTTGAATCGCCCATCCTGTATTCGCAGTACCGGCAGTTCTGACCGGCTCCGGGACTGCTGTCGACGCAGCCCTGCAAACCAGCTGCCCGCTTCGAGTTCCCGCAAGGCACGCTGCATAGGTTCAACTTTATTGATCTGGTTGTACTGAGCCAGCCCCTCCTCGCCCTGCTCCCACAACTTTCCAAAACGCGCCTGCTGCCATGCTGCAGACTGTTCCGCACGGTAGACTCTCAAGTTCAACCCCAGGCGCTGGGTCAGTTCGTCGATGAACTGATAGGTTTCATCGAAGAGATGACCGGTATCGACCAACACAACCGGAATCTCCGGTACTGCACGGGTGACCAGATGGAGCATCACCGCACCCTGGATTCCAAAACTCGATGACAGCAGGTGTCCACCCGGCAGGTACTGCAATCCCCATTCGACACGGGCTTCAGCTGACAGGCTTTCCAGCTGCTGACTGGCTGTTGATATGGATTGCTGATCGCCCCCTGACAAGGCATCGATAAGCTCGGAGCTATCCATTGACCACCTCCACAGGCACATCACCCCGTCCCACCAGACCGGTGCGAACAACGAAATCACCGAATCCCTCGTTCAAATCACGCCGTCGGGAGTATCTGCCGTACAGTTCATCCAGCTCGGCCAACAGATCGTCTTCCGACAGATTTTCCCGATAGAGACGATTCAGCCTCAACCCCCTGCCGTCACCACCCAGCATCAGGTTATACCGGCCTGGCCCTTTGCCCACCAGTCCCACCTCAGCTACAAACGGGCGGGCACAACCATTGGGGCAACCCGTCATACGAATCACGATACCGCTGTCGCCAAGTCCACGTTTTTCTGCCAACTGTTCAACACGACCGAGGAAGCCCGGAAAGTACCGTTCCGCTTCGGCCATCGCCTGGGGACAGGTTGGCAGGGCGACACAAGCGATACTCTTCAGGCGGGTTGGTGAGCGGTGCTCAGGTAACAGGCTATATTTCCGGGCCAACCCTTCGATCCGCAGTTTTTCACTGACTGGAACAGAAGCCACGATGAGGTTCTGGTTCGGGGTGATTCGGAGGTCACCCCGATGAACCTCGGCAATTTTGCGCAACCCGGTCATCAAGGGGACTCCTGGCGTATCTGCCACCCGGCCATTTTCAATATAGAGCGTCAGATGCCACCGCCCGTCGACCCCCTCCACCCAACCGTAGCGGTCACCCTGGTCGACAAAAACCACCGGCCGCCACGCCTGAAAACGAATACCCGCCCGCTGTTCCACCTCTTCCCGGTAACGTTGCAGACCGATGCGCTCGATCGTGTATTTGAGCCTGGCATGGCGGCGACTGACTCTGTCCCCCAGGTCACGCTGGGCGCTGACCACCGCCTCCGCCACCCCAAGCACCTGATCCAGAGGAACAAAGCCAAGCTCATCGGCCAGACGGGGAAAGGTGGTGTCATCACCATGGGTGGTACCCATACCCCCACCTGCCAGCACATTGAAACCGATCAATTCTTCCTGTTCAGCCACCGCTACAAACCCGAGGTCGTTGGTGTAGACATCCACATCGTTGGACGGAGGAACAGCAACCGCCGTCTTGAATTTACGTGGCAGATAGGTCTCACCATAGAGGGGTTCGGAATCTCCTCCGTCCACCCGTTCACCATCAAGCCAGATCTCATGATAAGCTCGGGTTCTGGGAAGCAGGCGTTCGCTTATTCGGGCAGCCCATTGATAGACCTCCCCATGCAGACTGGATGTCACCGGATTAGGGTTGCACATCACGTTACGGTTCACGTCACCGCACCCCCCAATTGAGTCGATCATCGCCTGATTGATGCTCTGAATCAGCAGTTTGATATTGTGCTTCAGTATTCCGTGGTACTGAAATGTCTGCCGGGTGGTGAGCCGGATAGAGCCGTTCCCCAGTTCCCTTCCCACCCGATCAATCGTCAACCATTGTTGTGGTGTGCAGACCCCTCCCGGCATCCTGGCCCTGAGCATGAAGCTGTACCTGGGCTCCAGAAGCTGGTCACGCCGCTGCTGGCGAAGATCACGGTCATCCTGTTCATAGAAACCGTGAAACTTGCTGATCTGGGCATCAGCAGGAGCCAGCGCTCCTGTCAGCTCATCACCCAGGCTCTGCTCCAGAGTCCCGCGAAGATAGTGACTGCCCGCCTTGATCCGCTCATTTTCGTTGACTTCAATGACTTCAATGACTTCTTTGGTTTCGATATCCATCAGTAGACATCCCGCTGATAGCGCCCTTGTGAGCGCAGGTTTTCGATATAGGCTGCCGCCGTTTCTTCGGTGTACAAACCGTTGCTTTGAACAATCTGCAGCAATGCCTCGCTAACCCCCTCGTCCATTGCTCTGCCACCACAGACATAGAGTTGTGCACCGGCTTCCAGCCACTGAAAAACCGCTGAGCCGAACTCACGCATTCGATCCTGAACATAGGCCCGGTTTAGATCGTCCCGGGAAAATGCCGGAGTCGCCCGTTCCAGCAACCCCTCACCGCGATAGCGCTGCCACTCCACCTGATACAGAAAATCACGATGGAAGTGGCGGTTTCCGAAGATCAGCCAGTTCCGGCCCCCATCCTGTCGCGCCCGGCGTTGCTGCAGGAACCCCCGGTAGGGGGCGATACCGGCGCCCGCCCCGACCATGATGATCGGAGTATCACCCTCCCGGGGCAGACGAAACCCGGGATTCTCCACCACGAAAACATCCAGCGGGTCACCTTCTGTCATTCGCTCAGCCAGAAAACCGGACGCACCACCCTGATGTTCCCGGCCATGGGCAGTAAATCGCAGGGCAGTGACGGTCAGGTGAATCTCATCCACGTACTCATCCTGGCTAGATGCAATAGAGTAAAGACGAGGTTGCAGGGGTTGCAACAGACCGACCAGCGTGGCGGCATCCGGCGACGCTCTGAATTCGGTGATCAGATCAATGAGCTGTCGACTCTGGGAAAACCTCCTGAGTGCCCCGGCATCTCCTTGCAGGGCCAGCAATTGCCCATCACCTGTCAACTCCGCCCATCCAGTGACCACCTTGGGGTGAAGTTGCGTCACCTCCAGCCTGGTCATCAGCGCAGCATGCAGAGAGAGCGCTTCCCCGGCCACCACCACCGGGGTGTCGCCATCCAGAGTAGTGGCCGCGATAATCTCATCCACCAGCACCGGGGAATTCTTAAACAAGACACCCAGAGAATCTCCTGGTGAATAGCTGACAACAGCTGGATCAATTTCGAGTACGATGTGTCGAACTTCAGCCACCGAATCCCCAGTAGTGATTCGCCGGCTCTCCAGTAGTGTGGATCGATAAGGATTGTTCCGATCATGCCGCACCGGCACCTGCTCCTTGGATAGAGGCAGAATCTGGACCTGCCTGGCCGGCACCTGCTTTTCCACGATATCCAGCGCCTCTGGTATCCATCGGGTTGACGTGGACTGAAAATCAACGTCGGCATCCTGCCGTGGCAACAGACGCTTACCCCCCAGAGCCTCTAACTGCCGATCAAAATCCAGGGCTGCCTGGCAAAAATGCTCGTAACTGGAATCTCCCAGTCCGAACACACCAAAACTCAACCCTTCCAGTTTCGGTGCCCGCTGACCAAACAGGTAGCGATGGAGTTCCTGGGCACTCTCCGGTGGCTCCCCCTCACCCTGGGTACTGATAACCAGCAGCAGCAACTTCTCTTTTTTCAGATCCCGGGGTTTGAAATCAGACACGGAAATCACCCGCGTGGAAACACCCCGGGCAACAGCCGAATCGGCCAGTGTCTCGGCGACCGAACGCCCATTACCGGTGTGGGAGGCATAGAGGATGGTCAACCCCAATGGCTCGACAGAAGCATCAACCACCTGGTTGCTGCCGATACCGGCCAGATAACCGCTGGCCCAACTCAATTGACTGGATGAGAGACCACGAACAGCCTGGGAGAGACGCTGCATCTGCAGACTGCTCAACGGCGTACGGTCCTGATCCAAAACCTGTTCAGCGCTGTTTGATTGCATAATGGCACCCTCGAAGAAAAAAACTGACTACGACCCGGTCAAACCATGAATGGCAATCTATCTGAGACGGATATATCATGTGAAATGATATTTATTAATTTATTATCATGAATATTGATATGGAACTGAGACAGCTTCGCTCGCTGGTGACACTTTCTGAATCGGGATTCAACGTCACCCAGACCGCCAAACGACTGCATCTGGTGCAATCCGCCATCTCCCAGCATCTCACCCGCCTCGAGGAAGAGCTGGGTACCGAGATCTTCAGACGCCAGGGAAAAAGGTTGCAGGGACTGACAATTTCCGGGGAGAAAATCCTGCACTATGCCCGCAGGGTATTGGCAGAAAGTGACAACATCTTCGCCGTCAGTCGTGATCATGTGGAAGAGAGCAGCGGTACACTTCGGATTGGCACTACCCACACTCAGGCACGCTATGTGCTGCCAGCGGTGATCCGTCAGTTCCGTAAACTCTATCCAGAAATCAACCTGCAGATTCACCAGGGAACGCCACAACAACTGGTAAAGATGACCACCAGCGATCAGGTCGACCTGTCCATTTGTACCGAAGAGCTGGTGGAGACCCCGACCCTCAAAG
>JAAELC010000300.1 GCA_024227135.1 Gammaproteobacteria bacterium | reverse complement strand
CGGCCCTGCTCAGGACCTTGAAAGAATAAGGTGAGGATCCATGCTTGAGATTGTCTTTATCGCCCCGCTTATTACCGGTGTCATTGCTTTCTTCCTGCCAAAAGCATCCGGACGCCCGCTGCTGGTGTTTACCGGCGCTGTCCACCTGCTGGCTTCCATACTGATCTGGATCTTCAGGCCCACGGCAGCCCTGGACGGATACTTTGTCATCAGTTCCGAAGGCTTGTTGTCACTGTTGGTGATATCCCTGCTTTTTTTCCTGATCGCCATTTATACCAGCGCCTATCTCAAGGTTTCCAATATCAAGTCTGAAAATATTTTCACCGGCTCCATGCTGCTCTTTCTATCCACCATGACCATGGTCACCATTTCGGATCATATCATGGTGATGTGGATCGCCATCGAAGCCACCACCCTGGCCAGTGCGCCGTTGATCTATACCCACCGCTCGGGCGCTTCCCTCGAAGCCACCTGGAAGTATGTCCTGATCTGCTCGGTGGGCATTGCCCTGGCGCTATTGGGGTCGGTGTTGATCTCCCTCTCCATGGATATCGGCGGCGTGAATGCCCCGATCTCCTTTACGAGTCTGACAGCCGTCGCCAAACAATTGGACCCCTTCTGGCTGAAAACCGGGTTTGTCTTCATCTTAGTGGGCTACGGCACCAAAATGGGCCTGGCCCCCATGCACACATGGTTGCCCGATGCCCACAGCGAAGCGCCCAGCCCGGCATCGGCCCTATTGTCCGGGGTGCTGCTGAACTGTGCTTATCTGGGTATTTTCAAAACCAATAAAATCATGCATGCCGCCGGCTTGGGAGATTTCTCGGGCACGATTCTGATCTTCTTCGGCTTGGCCTCCATTTTGGCCGCGGCCACCTTTCTTCTCAAACAGACCGAATATAAGCGTCTGCTGGCCTACTCCAGCATCGAGAACATGGGGATCATCGCCTTCGGT
>JAAELC010000299.1 GCA_024227135.1 Gammaproteobacteria bacterium | reverse complement strand
TCTCCCCACCAGAATGCAGTTTGGCTACCGCCCCGGGCGGCGTATTCCCATTCGCTTTCGCTGGGTAAGCGTAACTTAAACTGTCCATGCAGCGTCTTGTTGGCTCGATCAATAAAGTTCTGACAATCATTCCAGCTGACGGTATCAACCGGGTTTTCTGGCCTGTCGTTGAATTCACTGGGGTTTCCCTCCATCACCGCACTCCATAACGCCTGAGTGCAGGCGGTATCTGCCATATAAAAACCTTTGCTGATCGTAACCTGATGTTGGGCTTCATCCGAATCACGGTCAGGTTCTTCATCGTTTGATCCCATCATAAAACGTCCAGGCGGTATCCAGCGCATGACCTGGCGGACACCATTGATCTCAAGCCCCTGCCACAGACCAAATCGATCCTGACCATAACTGGTTGCCCAGGCTGCCGGAAACTGCGGGGGGTTGGGGTCAAGTATTGCCATAGCGCATACCCTGGAAAAAGTCAGCCCTGCGGCAGGCTTTAGGTGAGAGGAAATCTTCCTCTACCGACTCACGTGCCGAGGGCCTTGTTTTTGTCCACCGAAGTGAAGCGTGTCGAGCAGCTGGTTTAGAGAGCATCCAGCCGTATTGACTACGATCTTTAAAGCTCCAGCCAGACGCAAGCCGTTGTTGTCGTTGCGGATGTCGGGATGCTGGTTGTTGCGGTTCGCCGCTCGCAAGTTCTGCGGATGGTTGATCCAGCTGCCGCCACGCAGCACCCGGTTCTGGC
>JAAELC010000298.1 GCA_024227135.1 Gammaproteobacteria bacterium | reverse complement strand
TCCTGCAAAACCGGCACTTCCGCCATCCATGGCGGTCGCAGCAAGGGCAAAACTGGTTGAGTCAGATTTTTCGATCATGTGAGGCGAAGAGTGGGCCTTTTAAACAAAAATGATCGGGAAATCCGGCCAATCAAACTGGTCCGCAGTAGATCAGTCTATTCTCGGACAGGCTCCTAGGTTCGCCCACTATGAATTGACTTTCAAGCACCTGCAAAGTAGGGATATGACCCCGTTCAAAGTTTACCTGCGGACAGATCGGGCCGTTCCCCCCCCATCCAGTCATCCAGATCCCGTGCCGTTGCTTCAGAAACAAACAAGCCTTTCCTGGAACGACGCCACAGCACATCGTCGGCGGTACAGGCAAACTCCTGATCCATCAGGTATTCAACTTCCCGTTGGTACAGGGGTCCCTCGAAATGCCGCCCAAGATCCTCCATGGCATCGCATCCTTCCAGTATCATGGAAACCCGCGTTCCGTAGTTTCGCGTGTAGTCCCGGAGCAGTTCCCGGGGCATCCAGGAATAGCGATGGGTACAGGTCTGCAAAAACCGGTGGTAGTCGGCATCGGGTATATCACCACCGGGGAGATGATTCGATGCCGTCCAGTCCGGGGTG
The DNA here is from genome assembly GCA_024227135.1 of Gammaproteobacteria bacterium. Taxonomy (GTDB): domain Bacteria; phylum Pseudomonadota; class Gammaproteobacteria; order Chromatiales; family Chromatiaceae; genus JAHEHQ01. The sequence continues at coordinate 2,975 of JAAELC010000298.1, read as the reverse complement.
GATATACCCAGAGGTTCCGCCAGCAGGCCCATCACTTCCTCCGCCAGTCTGCGGTGAGTAGTGATCTTACCACCGAAAACAGAGACTATCGGTGCCTCCCGGGTGTCGAGAAACAGATTGTAGTCGCGAGTCACCTTGGAGGCATTACCAGCTGCATCATCGTGCAAAGGACGTACCCCGCTGTAACTCCACACCACGTCCCCGGGCACGACCGTCTGTTTGAAATAGCCACTGGCCGCTTCGCAGATATAGCGGATTTCTTCCGAATCGATTTCCGTTTTATCCCCTATCTCATTGACTTCGATATCGGTGGTTCCCAGCAAGGTAAACTGTTTTTCATAGGGTATCGCAAAGAGTACCCGTCCATCATGATGTTGAAACAGATAGGGGTACTCATGATCGAAAAGACGGGGTACGACGACATGGCTGCCTTTTACCAGGCGAACCCGGTGGCCCGAAGTCAAGCTCTGGCCCAGATCCAGCACCTGCTCTACCCAGGGGCCTGCTGCATTGACCAGGGCACGCGCCTTTACCTGGTATTCCCGCCCGCTTTCCGACTCCTTTAAACGGGCCAGCCAGTGATCCTGTCGACGTTGGAGGGCCACGCAACGGGTCCTGGTTTTTACCACAGCCCCTCTGGCCCGGGCATCCATTGCACAGAGGGTCACCAGCCGGGAATCCTGGACCCAGCAGTCGGAATACTCGAACCCGGTTGTATAAACAGACTTCAGTGCTTCTCCAGCCGGATGCCTGGTAAGATCTAAGCTGCAGGATGCAGGTAAAAGCTTTCGTCCGCCCAGATAATCGTACAGGAACAGCCCGGCCCGGATCATCCATCGGGCTCTCAATCCCCGGTGATAAGGCAAAACGAAGCGTAGCGGCCAGATTATGTGGGGGGCGGATCGCAGCAGAACCTCACGCTCTTTCAGGGCATGTCTGACCAGCGCAAAATCGTAGTATTCCAGGTAGCGAAGCCCGCCATGGATCAGCTTGGTACTGGCAGAGGATGTGTGCTGTGCCAGATCATCCTTCTCGCACAAAAAAACCCTGAGTCCCCGCCCGGCGGCATCCCTCGCCACACCTGCTCCGTTAATACCGCCACCGATCACCAACAGGTCAGTGGTGATGAGAGTCTCATCATGACTAGCCATTTCACACCTTAACATGACAGACAAACAGGGAAACCAGGCGGGTGTTGCACCCAGCCACCGGAGTTACTCCGGATGGCGGTGCTGCCTTCGAGTTGCTTTGGTGGGAGCCACTATCTATGAACAGTCAGAGGTCTCTACCCGCGCTGCAGATACCGGATAAAACCTACACCCACTTAAACACTGCAATAAGAAACAGGATAGAGATAATCAACCCGCCCCATAGCGGTGTACCCATCACACCCAGCCATCCAAGATGAATAAATGCACTACCGAGGAGCGATATGAAGAGGCGGTCTCCCCGTGTCGTATCCAATCCCAGAATCCCCCGTCGCGGTGACCCTCCGGGACTGAACCGCTCCCATACACCCATCGTGGTGATTGCCAGAAAGATAAACACAAAAAAAGCAGCCGTAGGCCAGGTCCACGCCATCCAGGAAAGTATCATCGATCGATCTCCTCTCTCACACCCTGCCCAATGCAAAGCCTTTGGCGATGTGGTTACGGACAAAATAAATCACGAAGGCTCCCGGGATAATAGTCAGCGTGCCGGCAGCAGCCAGCAGACCCAACTCATAACCCGATGTACTCGCGGTACGTGTCATCGTTGCAGCGATAGGCTTGGCAGCCACCGAAGTCAGCGTCTTTGCCAGTAACAACTCTACCCAGGAAAACATAAAACAGAAAAACATCACCACACCAATCCCTGCCGAAATAGTCGGTATGAAAATCTTGACAAAGAAACGCCAGAATGAATAGCCATCCACATAAGCGGTCTCGTCCAGTTCTTTGGGAACACCCGACATGAACCCTTCAAGAATCCAGACCGCCAGCGGAATATTGAACAGACAGTGCGCCAACGCCACCGCCAGGTGAGTATCAAACAACCCTATAGCGGAATAGAGCTGAAAAAACGGTAGCGCGAACACGGCTGGCGGAGCCATCCGGTTGGTCAGTAACCAGAAAAACAAGTGCTTGTCACCCAGAAACCTGTAGCGGGAAAACGCATAGGCGGCAGGAAGCGCCACACTGACGGAGATGAGCGTATTGATCCCGACATAGGTTAGTGAGTTGAAGTACCCGTTATACCAGGTCGGGTCCGTAAAAATCTTGATGTAGTTGTCCAGTGTGAATTCCTGGGGCCACAGCGAAAAAGTGCCGAGTATCTCGTTGGTCGTCTTGAAGGACATACTGACGAGCCAGTAAATCGGCAGCAGCAGAAACAGTGTGTAGAGAGTCGGAGGTAACCATTTGAGATTTCTCATCACTGTTCCTCGTTACGCATCATCAGTGTGTAGAATACCCAGCTCACCAGCAGGACGATTAAAAAGTAGATCAACGACATCGCAGCCGCAGGTCCCAGATCAAACTGCCCCAGGGCAATCTTGACCAGGTCGATTGACAGGAATGTCGTGGTATTGCCCGGCCCTCCCCCGGTCAGGACGAAAGGCTCGGTATAGATCATGAAGCTGTCCATGAAACGCAACAGTATTGCGATGGTCAACACCCGCTTCATCTTCGGCAGTTGTATGTAGCGAAACACTGCCCAGGCACTCGCTCCATCGATTTTGGCAGCCTGATAGTAGGCATCGGGTATCGAGCAGAGTCCCGCGTAAGCAAGCAGTACAACCAGTGAAGTCCAGTGCCACACATCCATCAATATGGTGGTAAACCAGGCTGCAAAAGGTTGCTGAGTGAAATTGTAATCAATGCCCATTCCGTTGATCATTCTTCCCAACAGCCCGATATCGGGCAGTGCGAAGATGTTCCACATGGCCCCCACCACATTCCAGGGTATCAACAGGGGCAGTGCCATCAATACCAGGC
>JAAELC010000297.1 GCA_024227135.1 Gammaproteobacteria bacterium | reverse complement strand
AGGTGCCGGGCCAGAGCGCCTCAGACCGGAGAGTCATGGCCAATGTAAAACAATTGACCGCTGGCTGAATGTTCCGGATTGGGTGCCTGCTGTTTTAATATTTTATCCGTGTCCTGTTTCGTCCATTTGGCTGGTATGTCGAGACAAGCCTTTTTCGAAAGTTCTCTCTACAAACTCACCAGGAAAATAAGCTGGAAAAACAGGCTCATGGGAACAAAAAGCACCCATTAAGTTTACATCCTGTGTCTTCAACAATAGACGGAATTCCCTACTGATTTTGTGATCACCAAGTGTGTTGATCAGCTTCCTTTGCTATGCAGATAGCAGGTGCCAGATTATTACTCGTCCTTTATTAATCACGTATTTCCTGTGGAAGACAACTCCCGTCAATGTACCATAGCACAGAATCAGCACCTCACAGGCTGTTCGTCATCCCCTGGGATCAAGCGGGGCTGAAGGGGTATCGGAGAAGCGACGGCACCCAGTGCTTTGAGGCATGGGAGAGAGGATGGCCTGTCCGGGTTCCGGGACGATAAATTTAGAGTAAACTGCAACTGATTGCACTCACAACAGCACTATCATGCTACCCACGGGAACCTTGATAATCGGTGTCGTTTTTATCCTTGGCACCCACTCGCAGATAGTACAGGCGATTCTCATTCGTGAGAGTCTGGTGGTGTTCTATGGTAACGAAGTAAGTCTGGGGATTTTTTACGGCAGCTGGTTGTTCTGGGTGGCTGTTGGTTCACTCGGTGCATTGCATCTGTCAGCACGATCTGTTTCGAGCCGCCCCCACTCACTTTTACCGGGTTTAGTGCTGTCATTGCCCCTGTTGCTGATTCTTCAGATACTGTCACTGCGTCTGGTTCGACTCGTACTGGATGTCTCTTCCAGCGAATTCGTGCCCCTCGATGAGCTATTTTTTTCGCTTTTTCTGATTAACGCACCGAGTGCCCTGGTGTTGGGCTTCATATTTCCTTTTGCCTGTCATGTCTGTCAGCCGAATTCTGGCACCGGGAACGGCAGTGGGACAGTGGGGATCGTGTCGGGACTATACGTGGCCGATGCATTGGGGGCATTGGTCGGGGGCATGCTGTTCACCTTTGTGCTCATCCAGTGGATGGGAGTGGCAGGCAGTCTGGGTATCACCGTTGTACTGCTTTCAGTGACGGCCTGGATGATAGGAAAAAGACGCCGGGCAATTCGCTCGATCGCCTGCATCATGGGGCTTGCGGGATTGACCCTGCTGTTTCCTCAAGGGATGCAGTGGTTGGAGAAACAGCTGGAGACTATGCGGTTTTCCACATTGCAGCCATCGCTGGTGCTGGTCGATTCATTGAACACCCGCTATGGACATCTGGCCGTGGCTCAGCTGGAGGACCAGACATCCATTGTTGTGGATGGTCAGATAACCGAGAGTTTTCCCCTGCCCCGTGAGATACAGCAGCAGGCGGCCTATTTGCTTTCTCAGGCGGTCGGCGCCAGACGCCTGCTGCTGTTTGGAAATTACGCCGATGGCCTGGTGGCGGAACTGCTGCGCTATCCAATCGACAGTATCGACCTGGTGGTGGAAGACCAGCAGTCCTACGAGCTTGTTTACTCCCATCTTCCAGAGATGACCCGCAATGCTCTGCAAGACCCCCGTGTCCGGATACACTTTTTCGATGGAAGACGATTCGTCAATCAACTGAGCAAGGACCAGCGCTTCGATCTGGTTCTGGTTCTGAACGCCTCTCCGGCCAGCGCTTACAGCAATCGCTATTTCACCCGGGAGTTCTATGAAAGGGTCGGCAAACAGCTGGGAACCCTCGGTGTGCTCTGTACCAGAGTCAGCAGCGCTTCCAACTATCTGGGAAAAACAGTTGGCAGTTACTCCGGCTCGGTTTTTCATACATTGCGGGAGCAGCTACCGGAAATCGCCATCGTTCCGGGAGACAATCATGTCTACTGTGCCACCCGGGCCCTGGATCGGGTGACCGAGGATCCGGGTGAACTGGAACGGCGCTATCTGGCGATTCCACTTAATGAACACCGCTATCCTGCCATGGGTTTTCATTCACTCCTGTCTGCAGCGGATATCCAATACATCCGCAAACATTTAGCGAAGACAGAAACCAGCATCAATTCCGATCAGCATCCCATTACCTACTATCTGAACATGGTTCTGTGGGGTCATTTCACCACTTCGAATTTTACCATCCTGATGGAACGACTCCGTCACCAGGGGGGCGGGTCCTATCTGCTTCCACTGATCCTTTTCGTCGCACTGTGGCTGTTACGCAATGGCCTGGAGGAAACCGCGCGACCGGTCATCAGACGTAAAGCAGCCGGCCTGTCGATAACCACCCTTGGCTTTGTCGCCATGGCGGCTCAGTTGGTGATTCTGTTCAGTTATCAGGCCCATGTGGGTTTCATGTTTGAACGGGTTGCTCTGATCAATGCCCTGTTTATGACGGGGCTGGCATTGGGAGCGGGAATGGGACGTTGGCTGGCAGCGACTCGAAGCCCGGTGCCGGTGCTGATGAGTGTCATGGGATTGACCGGATCCGCCTTCGCTGCCCTGCCTCACTGGCTGGTACAGCTGGGGACGGTTCCGGCTCTCCAGGAACCCGGGTATCTGGCTACTTCCCTGGCATTGGGGATGCTGACTGGCAGCGGATTTCCACTGGGTATCAGAATTACCCAGCAGGAGCGGTCGGCCGCCATGCGCAGCGGTGGTATCAACCAGGCGGCTGACAGCCTGGGCGGTGCGGTCGGGGGACTGGTCACAGGGACATTGCTGGTTCCTGTCATGGGCATCCCCGGAAGCTGTTATCTGCTGTCAGTGTTCGCTCTGCTGAACCTGGTACCGTTACTGTTTGCCCAAACGGCATCCGACCGGTTGCTCGCATTGAGTCCGAGAGGACGCTCGGCCTTCCCCTGGCCAGGTCTTGGCTGGGGGTTGACCTTTATGGTTCTGCTGGTTTCAGCCAGCGTCCTTCTGCAGCAGGGACCGGAGTCCGCGCCCCAGACCCGATTCGACGACCGGCTCCTCAATCAAATCAGCGAATCCAGTCGATTTGAGTTGCATGAACAGCCGTTCGACCACTACCTGGGCAGCAACAGTGCCCTGGAGGAAAATACGGTTTCAGGGGCGAGTATGGCTATCGCTCCCGGTATCCGGGGTTATGCCGGACCGATCAACCTGTTGATATCGATACAGAATACCGGCGTATTGAAAGGAGTGCGATACATCGACTCCAACGAGACCCCCTCCTATATTGGGGGAATCGACGGCTGGCTTGCCGGGCTGAAAGGCCTCGATCTTTCAAAGCAATCGCTGACCTTACAGCAGGTCGACAGCCTGACCGGTGCTACCGTAACCAGTCAGGCGGCACTCATGGTTATCAATGAGAGTGTCGCCGGAATGGGCATGGCGGCATTCGACAAACCGTTGGCAGCCGGGGGGGAGGCATCGGATCCCCAGCCATTCTGGTACTCTGCCCGGTTCATGGTCACCGCACTGGTACTGATAGTGTTTTTCCCTGTCTACTTGTCGGGAAGTGAGCCGGGACGTTTGGTACTTCAACTGGCCTCCCTGGCGGTGCTGGGACTGTGGTTCAACAGCCTGGTGACCGAAGTGGATCTGGTCAACCTTATGTCCGGACACTTTTCATCCCCTAGGGAAAACCCTCAGCGCTGGTTACTACTCGGATTTGTGCTGGTCAGCGCCCTGCTCTTCGGTCAGGTCTGGTGCGGTTATCTGTGCCCGTTCGGTGCCCTTCAGGAGTTTGTCTCCAGACTGGGCCGTTGGTTGGGGCTTCGTGCTTACCCGGAGCGGTCTCTGAACACTCGGCTGAGGTTTTTAAAGTTTCTCCTGTTGGCTTTGCTCCTGATTGGAACCGGGCTGACCGGGGACGCTTCTCTTGCTATGTTCAATCCTATGCAGCATGTTTTCGGCGGCCAATGGGGGAGTTGGATGGCAGGAATCACCGGTATGGCTGTCATTGGATCCCTGTTCTATTTCCGGTTCTGGTGCCGCTACTTTTGTCCCTTTGGCGCTTTTCTGGCGCTCAGCAACAAGCTGGCATTGTTGAACGGGATGGCACCGAAGCGTCGTTTCGAGCATTGCGATCTCGGGGTTAGAGAAGAATTTGATATCGACTGCATCCGTTGCAACCGGTGCCTGACAGGAAAGGATACCCATCTCAGACAGCGGTGATCGGATCAGATGTATCCGGTGACACCTTGTGCTCTACCTAAAACCCTCCCTGCAGGCTTGGCATTGGCATCCATGCCAAAGATACTTCCTCCACAGACCGCCCATGGGGGTAATCTCTGGAGGGTGAGCAGTTACGGGTCAGGTTTTTTTCCAATCGATCGAATAAATGACCCGGCCGGCCGTCCTGGATGGTAAAAAACGACTAAACTTACCGGTAGATATGAGGGTGGTGCTCCGTCAACACATTTCTGACCAGGCAGGGGGCGATGCGCTTGAGACGGTACTTCCGGCATCTTCGTGATTTCCAGTTGCTGGGCTTGGCTGCTGTGACACTGGTATTTATCGGAATGTTTCTGGCCTCCCGGCCGGATCCGTCGGAGGCCAGGGGATCAAGCTGGAGAAAGGTGGATCTGCAGCGCCTGCAGCAGCGCCTGGGAGCCGGTGATCTGAGTGATCATGAGGCTGTCTGGTACCACAACCGCCCGGAAACAGTGATGGAAGGGCGAGACAGGGGGCCTGGGCAATGAACCCGGTGGTTTGCGAACTATGCCCCCGGGAGTGTGAAATACCGGAAGGCGGTGCGGGTGACTGCCGGGTGCGGGTAAACCTGGGAGGTAAACTCAGGGCGACTACCTACGGACGCCCTTCAGCCATCCATATCGACCCGATGGAAAAGAAACCCCTGTACCATTTCTTTCCCGGGTCCAAAGTGTTTTCTGTTGCCACCGCCGGATGCAATCTGCATTGTCTCAACTGCCAGAATTGGCAGCTTTCCCAGCGCGGCGGGGAGTCGATGGAGCAGCTTTACCGGGCCGATCCTTCAGAACTGGTCCAGCTTGCCCTGGATCAGTCCTGTGAAAGTATCGCCTATACCTATTCGGATCCGGTGGTATTCTACGAGTACGTCCACGACACTTGTAAGATCGCACGGGAAGCAGGAATACGCAATGTATTCATCACTGCAGGCTATATCAACACCCCTCCTCTTCGCCATCTGTGCCAGTTTCTGGATGCAACCAATACCGATCTCAAAGCGTTCGATGACCGTTTTTACCGGGAAACCAACGGTGGCACCCTCAGACCCGTGCTGGATGCGCTGGTGACTTTCAGAGAAGAGGGTGTCTGGGTAGAAGTGACCAACCTTCTCATCCCGACTCTGAATGATGATCTGTCCATGATCCGGCGCATGGCGAAGTGGATCGGCAGGGAACTTGGTACGGGAACACCGTTACACTTCAGTCGTTTTCATCCCCAGTACCGGATGCGCAACCTGCCTCCAACCCCCGGAGATACACTGGACCGGGCACGGAGGGAGGCCTTGGATGCCGGACTGAGCCACGTTTATGTGGGTAATGTTCCGGGTCACGAAGGGAATTCTACTTACTGTCCGGTGGATGGTCAGCTGCTGATCAGCCGGGTGGGTTACAGGATCACTGAGTTTAATCTCGGCAACGACGGCCGCTGTCCCCATTGTGGTGAACCGATACCGGGTATCTGGCAATGAAAGAGAGAACACAATCGACTGTTTACAGGGCCAGGCGCCGCTTTATTGTGATGCTGCTGGGAATGGTGGCTGGCTGGTTTTCCCTTTTCCCGTTACCGGCTCAGAGCCGACGTACCAGGGTATCTTTCCGGGAGGCGAACTGGTATCGCCGCGGAGGTAAATCCCCATGAAAAGTTACAGATCCGATCGTTGTATTCGAAGCCTGACACTCGCCCATATCTCCAGCTTTGAGTGCCTGAAGCTGTTTTTGCTCTTGTTTTTTCTGTTGGCAATCGGTGCCATGGAGGTTCTCGCTACAGAGAAAAAGGTACGGGAAAACGCACTGGCCGGCACCTGGTACCCTGCTGATCCGGTTGTTTTGAGTGCAACGGTCGACCAGCTTTTGGATGAGGCTGGTGTCGGGCCGGAAAGGTTGATTCAACCGGTACGCGCATTGATCGTGCCCCATGCCGGCTATCGATACAGTGGAGCCACCGCTGCTGTGGGATTCAACCTGGTAAGGGGTAATGCCTACAAGCGGGTCATAATACTGGCACCTGCCCACCGAAGCGGCTTCAGCGGTCTGTCGGTTGCGGATGTGGATTTTTATCAAACACCACTGGGTGAGGTCCCTCTGGATCAGTCGGCTGTTACAAAACTGCGTAAGTCCGTCCTGGTATCCGCACAGCCGGAAGCTCACAGGTTGGAACATAGCATCGAAATCGAACTTCCGTTTTTACAGCAGGTGCTGGCACCGGGGTGGAAACTACTGCCGGTATTGGTCGGTCAACTCCGCAGCAATGACTATCCGGCAGCAGCAAGATTGCTTCGTCCGCTGGCAGATGAGGATACGCTGCTGGTGGTGTCCAGCGATTTTACCCATTACGGTGAAAGGTTCGGGTATGTCCCGTTTCCTGCAGACGATTCAATTGCTGACAATATTGAAAAGCTGGATGCGGGTGCGTTGGCGAGGATTCAAGATCGTGACCGGGAAGGACTGCGCATCTACCAGAAGAGAACCGGAATTACGATATGCGGTTTCCGGCCTATTATGCTCTTGCTGGATATGTTGCCGGAGACGGCGCGGCTGAAGCAGGTTGCCTATAAAACCAGCGGCGAACTAACCGGTGACTGGAAGAACTCAGTCAGCTATGGGGTGGTGGTCATGACCGGATCCACACCCATCGCGGTGGATGAGCAAATTGGAACCACTAACCTTGACCAGAATGCACTCGACCGGCTGCATCAAATCGCCGTCGCCGGTGTGGAGTGGGCCGTTCTGGGTAAAAGTGATGTGAATCAGAATCGTCTCGACCGTCTGGCCTCCGATTTGCCACCGGAGCTGAAAAAAATTCGTGGATCATTTGTAACCCTGACCCAGAACGATTATCTGAGAGGTTGCATCGGCCACCCCTACCCGTCTCGTCCGCTCTATCTTTCCGTTCTGGAAAACGGATTCAGTGCCGCTGTCAGGGACCATCGTTTTCTTCCGGTGACAGCAGAGGATCTGAAAGGTCTGGAAATCGAAATCAGTCTGCTGACCCAGCCCAGAACAATCGATAGTCCGGAACAGTTTCTACCCGGAAAACACGGCATTATTCTCAGCAAGAATGGCTCTCGGGCGGTGTTTCTTCCTGAGGTGGCCACTGAACAGGGGTGGTCCCGTGAAGCAACCCTGACCCATTTGTCCACAAAGGCGGGATTGCCCCCTGATGCCTGGAAAAAAGAGGCAAAACTGGAGGTTTTCGAAAATCAGAAGTACAGTGCCCCTTACCCCGGGAGCCGGTAGTTACCGAACGGGAGCACTCCAACATGCCGCTGTCCCCCTCTTCAAGGGAGGACCGGGGCGGAGATTCGCAACGCTGTTGCTGTTGCAAATCAGGGGTATCCGAAATGAACGCGGATACTGCCGATCTGGCGTGCATCAGTCCAATATCAAAGGATTGATCACCCCCATCAAAACTTCTGAGATGTTGTATGTTCTCCTGAGTTCCCTGATTCTCCAGACATCATCATTCGATTCGTAGTTCCTGGAGCGTACTTCACCGACACCAGGAGCCCACCAGAAATACTCAATAGTATCGTCGTTTTCGACGAACTTGAGCCTCAAACACTGGTTGTAGCTGCCTGCCGGGACAGTGATGTCCTCCAGACCTTCCAGGGTTACGGTCAATGAAAAGGTAGAGACGGTACCTCCCGGATCGATTACATCGGTGACGGATGTCACCGATTCCCCGATTGCCAGGCGGCGGGGGAATTGAATGGGGGGATTCGAAACATAGAGCCCCAGGAGGTCGGTACTTTCCCAGTTGTAGTAAGTATGGTGAGCAACCCAGAAGAAGAATTGGTCATCAAACGCCAGATAGTCCGCTTCGTAAGGCGCGCTTCCGACACTGTAATCCGGGTCATAATATGCACGATAAACGGTCGGTATGTCGTTGACGGTTGCAGCACCTCGATTGACAACTTTTTCTATATGGTCCCATTCGGCAGCCCCTTCAATCTTTACGTCATAGATCCAGGTTTGACCCGTTTTCAGGGGAAAATAGCCCCCCAGATCGTACACGGGGTTGTCTATTACGTTGACCACGACATCTGCGGGGTCCAACCCATGGAAGACAGGGTCATCGCTGATGGCTGGATGGCTGATAACGGTACAACTCGAATCGCCGTTATTGAGCCGGTCCTGGACACCTGTTATCAACACTTCCCTGGGGATATTCCAGTCAGCTGTGCTGAACTGCACGCTGCTGGGATTGACCGCACATTCAGAATCGTTCGAGCTGGAAAAACCCAGCGTGACATCGGCCGCTGGCTGCATGCTCAGCACCAGCGTAAAGGGTGCAGATTCTCCTTCGTTTACTGAGGTGGAAGTCGGAGAGACTGGAATTTCAGCATCGCAAGGTGTTGTCACCAGGGACAGGTCGTACTCAGGTATCAGGTTATTCGTTTCATAATCCTGGATACGAATGAAATAAGAACCAGGGGCCAGAGCATCGACACCACAAGTGCGCTCAATCAGAGACCAGTTTGTATCCCCCCCATTGTTGTCGTAACCGATTTCCTCGTTGTTTTCATCATAAAGCCACAACTCGGTGTCACCTCCCGGTCCGAAGGTTTCGATTCGGACACCTGCAGGCTCGGTCAGGGTAAACTCCATCCAATCCTGATCATCCTGGGGATCGATACAGTGGGTTTGGGTTTCCTCATTGGAAATGGGGGTCGCCTCGGCATTAGAATCGTTGGGCTCATAGAAATCGCAGTAGGAGTGTTCGATGTTGGTAATAGAAACGTCGGACGGATTCACCCCATCGAACAATGGGTCACTGCTGCTGGCCGGTGCCGTAGAAATGAAAAAGGCCGTGTCCCCGTCATCCAGACCATCGCTGACCCCTGTTACCGTTACACTCTGTGGTGTATCCCAGTTGTCTGGATTGAACGTCAGGCTGTCAGGGTTGACCGTGCCTTCAGTGGTATCAGAACTCGATAACAGGATACTGACCTCTGCTGAAGGCTGGTAGTCGAGCACTACTGAGAAGGTTGTCTGCTCTCCTTCCTCGGTGGTTATCAACCCAGTGGTTGGAAAAACAGTTATTCCTGATGAGCCTGTCGGTGGAATGCAATTGGCATTGGAATAGTCCGGTTCCAGTCTATCGGCTGCCGTGATCGTCTGCGTCGAAGTGTCCAGATTAAAAACGTGCCAGGCCAGGTTGCCAGCCGGCATGGTGGGTACCTCGAAGGTGTGCAACAGCGAGCTACCATCATATACCTTCACCACGGCGCCGGATGAGGTAAGGTCGGGGATCTCGCTGTAGTTGTTGACCCAGTATTCATAGGTGCCTGGAAGTGCCTGGGTTATGGTGATCGTTTCAGGGCCGAATCCCGATGTGTTGTCCGTGTCAAGTTTGGTGAAGGGAAGCGATGACTCATTGCCTTCTTCTGAGAAATAGACGTGAGTGCAGGACGAGCCAGTGGGTACCCAGATGTGTGAATCGAGATCTTCCGGTTGCGCGTCCCAGGTTAGAACGATCCGATAGTCCACCTCGGAATTGATGAGTGACAGTGAGAAGGGTACATTCGCTGTCTGACATAACGATACATTGACCGTTTTTGACTCGTCCACATATTCCGGATGGCTGGTAGTCAGGTCGTACTCCCCAGGCACCAGGTTAGTAAAGCTGTATTCTCCAGTAGCGTCTGTGGTCGTGCTCGATGTGCCCGGTCCATTGAGATTCAGGGTGACACCTGGAATCCCCAATCCGGTCTGGCTGTTGACTACCCGACCCGATATCCGCCCGGCTCCTGTGAATCCAAAGCCTGCGTACAGAACGCCTTGAAGTCCATCCGGGTTTCTGACGGTGATAGGCTGGTGACCCGATGTGGCGATCGGGGGAATCGTGCCTGTCAGTGTGTTTTCATCGACGAACGAGATATCCGCCAGCTTGTGGTCACCCACATAGGCTGACGCGCCGGCAACAAAGTGCTGACCGGTGACAGTAACAGGGTTTGAGTTGAAACAGCTCCCCATGGCGGGATTGATAGTCTCTACTACGGGAGCCAGATCGTTGCTTACCACCAGTGTCCCAGTCAACGTACTGGAAGCCCCGCCCGGATTGGTAACCGTTACATCGTAAGTACCCGGTACAACGGACGGAACATAGATGAGCATCCTGTCCTGAAAAATAACCACCACCGATGCATCTGTTGCACCCACCTGCACTGTCGCTCCCTGCAAAAACCCCGTGCCTTCAATGGCTACAATGTCCCCGTCCCTGGACATACCCGGAGTTGCCTGGTTGATAGTCAGTTCAGGTGCGGCATCTGAGCTAATCGTAAAATCATCGATGAACCATCCTCTGAATCCGTTAAAGCTCTTATCGACAGTATCGAAACGGAACCGGATACGAACAGTATTTCCGGAATATGCTGAAAGATCCAGTAAGTACTGTCCCCATTCAGGAGGACGATTCGCGCCACCGGTACTGTACCCGGTATTGCGGGGGACGCTGACATCGTTGAGGGGATTGAGTGTGGCGAGTGTGGTGTATTCCGTACCGTTGTCGGTGGAAATCTCCACATACATAAAGTCAAACTTATGGACATCCACACCCTCTATCTCCCACAGGGTGTAGAAGCTCAGCATGGCCTGGCTGACTTCGGTCAGGTCGATGGCCGGGGATACCAGGCTACCGGAATTCCGGGTGGTAGACTGACCACCAGAACCCTCCGGCTGGTTCTGGTCGTAGCCTGGCCCGATGTAAGTACCGGTGGCACTTTCCCCGTACCACCAGCAGTTCGAACCACTGTGACAGGGAGGCAGCCGGGCGTCGTCGGGAAAACTGACCAATCTGTCACGTATCAGATCATCGACTTGGGTGTTTTCCGGACTTTCCTTGAGGTTCCAGAATCCGTCCGCGGCCCATCCGTTGATCCCACTCTCCATATCATCGGAGTAGGGCCGGGCCGTTTGAGCATGGGACATTATCATCAGGAAAACCAGGACCAGACCCCAGTGACCGATGTGCTTCTTATTCTTTTTCATCTGACTGATCATCTTGATTGTTAGCCTTTTTATCACAGCAATTACGGTGCCAGCAACCTGCAACTTCTTTTTATTTAAGGTTTTTAAGGTGATGGTGTGAAGTGGGCAGCGCTTTCCCGGCGAATTTGTGTAAAAAAATCTGACACCATTGTATCAGGAACTCAGAGTAGCGCTTAACATGTAAATCCCCGGGACGGGCCAGAACCGGCCAGCGGATGTTTACAGGTGTCTGCTGCCAGCGCATTATTCGTACAATAAATTAAGGGTGAGATAGATTCACCGGTTCGGGTGCCTGGAAGGTATTCCAACTCATCGAATACTGTCCTCCCTATAGCTCTACGGCATAGCAAAGAATTTCGTCGATCATGTGCGGCTGTACCCCTGCACCAGTTTTGCCCATTAACATCGATTTCGGTAAGGTAATCCCATTCCTGGATGAGAAATCCGGGTCTAATTTGCTTGGAGGTTGATCTAATGGGAAAAAAATTCAAGTTTCAAATAGAAGTCGATGACTCATTGCTCGAACAGGTGAGAGAAAGGCTGGAAGAGCGGCATTCGACAGCAATGCCTGAAGAAGCCATTGTCAGTATGATTACGGATATTCTGGATGGCTCCGACCTCCCCATTGGCGCAAAGAAGACGGAAGATCAACGGATTCTTCTCAGTTATCACCTGAGGTCTTTCTCTCAATCGT